>JBLNBX010000218.1:0-7120 GCA_050260275.1 bacterium | reverse complement strand
CCCGCGTCTTCGGCGTCATGGCGCGTTCGATCATCGAGGGGGTGAGTGCGAAGTCCTCGCGCGGGTCCGTCTTGACGAATACGCAGCGCCCGCCGGCGTACTCGACCACGTCCTTGTAGGTCACCCAGTAGGGGACCGGCACAATGACCTCGTCGCCGGCGGAGACGAGCACCTGGGTGGCATTGAATATGGCGTGTTTGCCGCCGACGGTGGCGATGCACTCCGCCGGGGTGTACCGCGTCCCGTATTCGGCGGCGTGCCGGGCGCAGATGGCCTCGCGCAGTTCGAGTGTTCCGGCTGGCGAGGTGTACCTGGTGAAATCGCCCTGAATGGCAGCGATGCCGGCCTGCTTGATGTGGTCCGGAGTTGGGAAGTCGGGCTCGCCGGCGCCAAAATCGACTACGTCCTGGCCGGCGCGCCGCAGCGCTTCGGCGGAAGCGGCCACGCGCATCGTGGCCGAGTCGGTGATCCTCAAAACGCGTTCGGCGATGCGTGCCGGCTCAAGCATCTGCGCTCTCAGGCTCTCCCCGCGATGCGCTCCGAAAGGCGCTCTGCCACGTTGGCCGGCACGAGGCCGGAGATATTGCCGCCAAGCCGGATCACTTCCTTCACCAGCTTCGAGCTTATGAACGAGTAAGCCTCGCCGGCCATGAGGAAAACGGTCTCGACCTCGGGGTTCAGGCGGCGGTTCATAAGGGCCATTTGCAGCTCGTACTCATAGTCCGAGATGGCGCGTATGCCGCGGATGATAGCACGCGCGCCGCGCTGTTTCGCGAAGTCTACCAGGAGTCCGTCGAAGAAATCCACCTCGACGTTGGGGTAGTCGCGCACGATCTCGCGCAGCATCTCAGCGCGTTCGGCGACGCTGAACAGCGGCTGCTTGTTCTCGTTGCGAAGAATGGCGATGATCAGGTGGTCGGCGAGCCTGACGGCGCGGTCGATAAGGTCCAGGTGGCCGTTCGTCGGCGGGTCAAACGAGCCCGGATAGATAGCGATCAGTGGTCGTGAGGGCAAAGCGGATACCTGCTCCGGACCGGAATGCGGGTCCGGATACCCTTTGATTGTACGCCGCTGCTAGTCTGTAACTCTATGCCCGTTCCGCTCGAATCGATCCTCGAATCCGGCGATCCCGCCGTTTACAACGTGCGCGCCAAAGGGCCGGGGCCGTCCGGCTCGCTCCCGCTCACGGGAGAAATCCTGCGCAGGCGTCCGTCCGGCGACGTTTTCGGCTGGACCCAGAACGCTGGGATGGGTTGGAGCGCGGACGCGCTCGGCGGCAAGGAGTTCCTCATTCTCAGCACGCACGGCGGCGTGCGCGCGCCGGACGGAACGCCGGTCGCGCTCGGCTACCACACGGGGCACTGGGAGGTGGGCCTGCTGGTTGAGGAAGCGGCGCGCGAACTGAAAGCGCTCGGGGCAATCCCGTTCGCTGGCGCGTGCAGCGATCCCTGCGACGGCCGCACTCAGGGCACGCCGGGCATGTTCGATAGCCTGCCCTACCGCAACGACGCGGCGAACATCTTCCGGCGGCTCATACGATCGCTGCCGACACGGAACGGCGTGCTGGGCGTGGCTACGTGTGACAAGGGCCTGCCCGCGATGATGATGGCGCTCGCGTCGATGCGCGACCTGCCATGCGTGCTCGTGCCCGGCGGCGTGACGCTAATGCCGGAGCAGGGCGAGGATCTCGGCAAGGTGCAGTCCATCGGCGCGCGCTACGCGAATGGCGCCATCACGCTGGAGTACGCGGCCGAGGTGGGATGCCGCGCTTGCGGATCTCCCGGCGGCGGCTGCCAGTTCCTGGGGACAGCGGCAACGTCGCAGGTAGTGGGCGAGGCGCTCGGCCTCGCGCTGGCGCACGCGGCGCTCGCGCCATCCGGGCACGAGATCTGGAAGGACATGGCGCGGCGATCGGCGCGGGCGGTGGTCGCGCTCGAGGAGCACGGACTGACCACGGGCAGCATCCTCACGGACGCGTCGATCCAGAACGCGATGGTGGTTCACGCGGCCTTCGGCGGCTCGACGAACCTGGTGATACACCTTCCGGCTGTAGCGCACGCTGCGGGCCTGCGCCGGCCCACGGTGGACGACTGGAGCGCGGTGAACCGGCAGGTTCCGCGCATAGTGGACTCGCTGCCGAACGGGCCGCATCCCACGGTAGTCGTTTTCATGGCCGGCGGCGTGCCCGAGGTGATGCTCCACCTGCGCCGCGCGGGTCTGCTGCGGCTGGATGCGCTAACGGCTTCCGGAGCGACGCTCGGTGAGATGCTCGACTGGTGGGAGCAGTCCGAACGCCGCGCCACGCTGCGGCGCCTGCTCCGCGAACGCGAGGGCATCGACCCCGACACGGTCATCATGGATCCCGACTCGGCGCGGCGGCGTGGGCTCACCTCGACCGTCACGTTCCCGAAGGGGAACATCGCACCTGAGGGTTCCATCATAAAGAGCACGGCGATAGACCCGAGCGTCGTCGACGCCGACGGCGTGTTCCGCATGAGAGGCCCGGCGCGCGTGTTCACCACAGAGCCCGCCGTCATCGAGGCGATCAAAGCGGGCCAGATCAAGCCCGGTGATGTAGTGGTGCTGGCCGGGCGCGGGCCGATGGGGTCGGGGATGGAGGAGATTTACCAGATCACCTCCGCGCTGAAGCATCTGGATTTCGGCAAGCACGTGGCTGTCATCACGGACGCGCGTTTCAGCGGGGTTTCCACCGGGGCGTGCATCGGGCACGTTTCGCCCGAGGCGCTGGCCGGCGGGCCGCTGGGCAAGCTGCGAGACGGCGACATCATCGAGATCGTCATCGACCGGAACAAGCTGGAGGGAACGGTGAACCTGGCGGGCGAGGACGCCGAGCGCATTCTGGCCGAACGCACGCCGCACCCGGACCTGGCGCCGGATCCGGCCCTGCCACCCGAGACGAGGCTGTGGGCGGCGCTTCAGGATGTGAGCGGCGGATCGTGGGGCGGCGCGGTGTTCGATGTGGAGGCGATCCTGAAGGCGTTGGGGAAGTGAGATTGCGGGTGCAACAGAGCGCGCGTGCGTTCTTTGCGGCTGATTTCGGCGGTATCGGGGCACGGCTTCAGCCGTGCCGCTGAGCCTAAGAACTGGAACGGTCTTGGCCGCTGTCCCGCTTAAGATTCAGGGGCTGAAGCCCGCGAACATCCCAGCCCCGATCGTCCCGACTAAAGTCGGGCCCTGATACGAGGCTCTCTGCTATCGAGTCGTATCAGTTCACGACCCCCAGTAGTGCGGTCAAAGCGCCCATAGGGAATTGCATTGGCCCTCTGCTCTCCGGTTCGTATCAGGGCACGGCTTTAGCCGTGCCGATATCCGCAGCTTAAGAGGGGGCTTTAGCCCTGCCCTCAACGACATTCATGCAGGGTTGAAACCGAATTGCCGGCCTTGTTCTGCCCGACTAGAGTCGGGCCCTGATACGAGGCTCTCAGGCGAGGCTCAGCAATGCGGAGGAGCCGGACCTGGGGGTCCGGCGCGGACGTGGGCGTTAGCCCCACATCAAGATGCTGCCAAGCCGGGCGAGTCGGGCGCACCGCCCCACTGGAGGCGTGGGTCGGTGAGCAAGGGCCGGGCTCGACGCTGGGAGGCGGCGGAACTTAGCCCGTTGCGGAGCTTCAGCTCCGCGCAGATCGGCTAGCGTTGTCTAGCAGGGCTGAAGCCCTGCGCGGGCTGAAAGCCCGCCCCCCAGAGGGGCTGCGATGAAGGCTATTCGCTTTCACTCTACCGGGCTTTGCCAGCGCTCTTGAGCCCCGGAAGGGGCGGCAGATAGTAGCCCGCCGTCGGGACCTCTGACGTTTTGGGAGCAAGGGCTCGGTGGCATAGGATGCAGCGCTCTGCTGGGGAGGTTCAGCTTCGCGCAGAATGGCTCGCTATCGCGATGGCCGTCTGAAATTCAGCGGCTGAAACTCGTGAACAGGAAATGTCCTGACCCGAGCTACGCGCTAAACCCTCTCCACATCCCGAATGCCGTTGATCCGCCGCATGGAGCCGACAATCCGGTCGAGCTGCTTCATATCGCAGACCTCGACCGTCATGTCCACCACCGCCCCGTCGCGCTCCGACGTCCGGGCCTCCAGGCTGCGAATGTTGCTGTTCTCGTTCGACAACACGGAGGTCAGCTCCGTCAGCACGCCCGGGCGGTCCGACATTCGCACCACAATCTTCACCGGGAACCGCTGCTCGTCGCTGGGCGCCCACTCCACCTCGATGCGCCGCTCCACCTCGTACATGAGGTTCTGCACATTCGAGCAGTTGATCGAGTGCACCGCCACGCCCTTTCCGCGCGTTACGTAGCCGACGATCGGCTCCCCGCGGATCGGGTTGCAGCACTTGGCGCGGTAGACCAGCAGATCGTCCACGCCCTTGACCTTGAGCACCAGGTCGCCGCGCACCTCGGCGAGGCCCGTCTGCGAGGGCACCGGCTTCGGCGCTTCCGGCTCGGGTTCGCGGGCGTCAGGGGCGATCTTCTGGATAATCTTCCGCGGCGAGAATTTCCCGTAGCCAAGGGCGGCGTGCAGGTCATCGACCTTGGCGAAGCCGTACTCAGAGGCGACTCGCTCGAGTTCCGCCTTGGTGATCTTGGCCACCTGAACGCCGAAACGGCGCGCTTCTTTATCGAGGTACTTCTGACCGATCTCGATCGCCTTGGCGCGCTCCTCGGCATTGATGACGTTCTTGATTTTGTTGCGCGCGCGGGAGGTCTTCACCAGCGCGAGCCAGTCCTTGCTTGGCTGGTGCCCAGGCTGCGTGAGGATCTCTACGACATCGCCGTTCCGGAGCGCGTACTTGAGCGGAACGATGCGCCCGTTCACCTTCGCGCCGACGCAGGTGTGGCCGATGGCGGTGTGAATTGCGTATGCGAAGTCAATGGGCGTGGAGTCGCGCGGCAGCACGATCACCTTCCCGCGTGGGGTGAAGGTGTAGACCTCTTCGCGGTACAAGTCCACCTTGAGGGTGGACATGAACTCGCCCGGGTCCCGCACCTCCTGCATCCACTCGAGCAGGTGGCGCAGCCAGGCCATCCGCTGCTCGTCCTGTGTGGAGTCGGTCTTGCCCTCTTTGTACTTCCAGTGCGCGGCGATGCCGTTCTCCGCGACGCGGTGCATCTCCTCCGTCCGGATCTGCACCTCGAAACCCTGCCCGCCCGGACCGATAACGGACGTGTGCAGCGACTGGTACAGGTTCGGCCGGGGAATGGCGATGAAATCCTTGATGCGGCCCGGAATCGGGTGCCACTCGTTGTGAATGACGCCAAGCGCGGCGTAGCAGTTCTTGACGCAGTCGGTGATGACGCGCACGGCTATGATGTCGTACACCTGATCCACGCCGATGCGCTGCCGCTTAAGCTTCTGGTAGATGGAGTAGGCCCGCTTCACCCGGCCGTCGATGCGCGCGGGTATGTTCTCCCGCCGCAAGATTGTCTCGATCGTCTGCTTGATACGGGCCAAGAAGCGCTCGTTCTCGTCGCGGCGCGACTCGATGGCGCTCATGATCTCCTCGTACGCTTCGGGCTCGAGATAGCGGAACGCAAGGTCCTCCAGCTCGCCGCGCAGAAAACCCATGCCGAGCCGGTGCGCGATGGGCGCGTAGACGTCCAGAGTCTCCTGGGAGATGCGCCGGCGCTTCTCGGGCGCGAGCGCACTCAGCGTGCGCATGTTGTGCAGCCGGTCCGCGAGCTTCACGATGACGACCCGTATGTCGTCGACCATCGCGAACAACATCTTCCGGACGCTCTCGGCCTGCCGCTCCTCCTGCGAGTAGAACTTGAGCCGGCTCAACTTCGTCACGCCGTTCACGCAATGGGCGACATCCTCGCCGAAGCGCTTCTGGAGTTCCTCCACGCTGACGCCGCTGTCCTCGACGGTATCGTGGAGCAGGCCGGTCATGATCGACACGAGGTCTGAGTTCATGTCCGCCAGGATGTGCGCCACATTCAGCGGGTGGACGATGTAGGGCTCACCGGATGCGCGCGCCTGTCCCTCGTGTGCGCGAGCAGCGAACTCGAAAGCCTGATCCAGAATGGAGAGATCGTCGGCGGGCCGAAGCACGCGAGCCTTGGCCCGAAGCTCCCGGTAGAGCCGCTCCACGAGCGTGGAGTACTCCTCGGTCGAACCCAGGGCGGCCTCGGTAGACTCAGACGACATGAAAGGAAACGGGCGGCCTAAGGCCAGCCGCCCGCTTAATCAATTATAGCGTGAAGACAGCTCAACCGTTTGAACGGCCGAGCGCACCCGCACCGGGCTACTACTGGGCCCCTCCCTCGGCGGGCAGCGCACCCGTCTTAATCTTGCGGGTGTCGAGCGCCTTCTGAAGCCAGTTGTCAGCCGCCTCGATGTCCCTGCGGTACTCTTCCGGAGTCTCGGCCAGGTCGGCGCGCTCGCGGTTGAGCAGGTTCAGGTAAACCATCGCGTCGTCGTACTGCGGGTCGATCGAGAGGGCCTTCTCGAGGTACTCGATACCGGTCTGAATTGTCTCGCTCCACTCCTGCCGGAGCTGCTCGCGGACTTTCTTGTCCTTAAGCGGACCGGGGTCTTCCGGCTTCATCTGCAGATCCGAACGCGCCTTGCCGATGGCGGGATACCATTTGCTCCAGGCGATAACGCCGAGCGAATACCAAGCCTCCTTGTTCGTCGGCTCGACCTTGGCAAGCTTCTCATACCATTCGGCTGCGACCTCAAGCTGCTTCAGCTTGGCATCGGTATCCTGGATGCCCCCGGCCTCGTGAAAAGCCATCGAGGCTAGGGACGAGAGGGCGACGGTGTTGTTGGGGTCTTCGGCGAGCACTTGCTCGAAGTTCTCCCTCGCTCCCTGCGCCATCTGCTGGTTCTCGGGCGAGTCTGCACCGGGGATCCACTGGTTCATGTAGGCCGTGGCAAGGTACAGCCTGGCGTTGTGGAAGGTAGGATCCGCCTCCAAAGCCTGTTTGAAGTGCTCGACCGCAGCCGTATAGTTGGCGCTACGGAAAGCCTGGACACCCTTGTTGAGCTGGTCGCGGGCCTTGAGTTTCTGGCAGCCCGTGCCCGCCAGCGAGGCCGCGAGAACGCCGAGCGCGGTCGTGATCAAGATCCAATTGCGCTTCATATCACATCCTCGATTCGATCAAGCC
>JBLNBX010000217.1:0-3322 GCA_050260275.1 bacterium | reverse complement strand
TCCGGCAACTCCCCTCGACGATGACGCGGCTCGCGTACATCGCCGGATTTCGCGATCCAAACAGCGGCGCGTATTCTCATCCTTGTGCCTCGAATGAGGCGGAAAAGGTCGAGATCGCCCGCCTTCTGGAGACAATGCATGAGGAGGCCTTCCGCATATGGCTCAACTACCCGCTGGAAGAGCAGAAAGCGGACCTCGACCTGTACTTCTCCGGCCTCGATTGCGGAAAAGCAACGGCGGTCAAGACCTGGCTGAAGCTGGAATCCTATCGGTCGCTTATTCCAGCGTCGGCAACCTCCGCAGAGAGGCAGCTCTTCATCGGCGACCTGCACGCCCTTCTGTCCGTCATAGCCGTTTCCGCGTCCACTATTGCCAGTCGGACCGAAGCGGATGTTCCAGAAGGGCCGCTGCTGACAACCAGGGAGGTGTCCAGATGGCTTGGCGTATCGTCGCGCACGCTGCGCCTCTGGGCCGAGAGCTGCGAGATCCCGGCACTCAAGGTTGGATGCCAGTGGCGATTCGATCGTGACAGCATTCGGGAATGGCTGAAGCGGAGAAACCGCGATGATTAACATAGATTTATTGTCGGGCCATGACCATTTACGGCAAACACGGCAATTCCGGCATTGGAGTCCGGCAACCACGTGGTATGAATACCGTGGTCCAGATCTCACGATCCGCAGGTCAAGAGCGTGACATCGGACCATAGCAGAGGAGGGAGTGCTGTATGAAAAGGGTTTTGGCTGTCGCGGTTATTGCATATTGCGTTGCCGCCGCTCCGGCATTCGCTCACAGTTGGTCGCCATTAGGCTGGGCCGGCCCGTATCCGGGGGGCGGCACCACCATATATCACCCTGAGAATCTGTGCAAGGACTTCACCGGGTATGCGTGCATCGTCTCCGGCACGCAGACCTTTGGCATCCCGCTCGAGGAATGGCGCATTCACGTTTCGAACTCCGGCGGTCTGTCCACCGACTACTACACAGACGACAGGGACAACCCCGGCTGGATCGTGGTTATCGGAGTCACCGGCCTCAGTTGGAATTTCACCCCGATACCCGGCTCCTATGGCGGAATCGTGTGCCAGATGTTTACCCCGGGTCAGGCAGGTGGGGTCGCATCCCAGAGCTACGGCGGCAGCAGGTACTACTACCAGGCGGTCTTCAATGGCAGCTTTGGTGGCGGCCTCTGCTACGAGCCGTAGGGGCAGCTACTCGCGCTGGCGGCTGAGCGCGCTGGCGTTCGGCCGCCTGATTTGAGGGTTGAGGTTTCGGTCGGATGTTCCATACAGTCCGCATGCCAGTATATCTTGTTGGCCTTGGGATCTGGCTGTGTTGCATATCTCAGGACCAGCCGGCGGCAATTGTGACCGGCCACGTGATCGACTGGAAATCTGGTCAGCCAGTCAAGAATGCAACGGTGGAACTTACAGTCTTGCCCAACCGCTCTCACGATCCAGCCCCTGAAAATGGCCCTGTCGGCGCGTTGCGCGCAACACACACAGTCCGGTCGGGTCGGGGCGGTGAGTTTCGCTTTGATTCTGTAACCTCAGGGCAGTATACGCTGTCGGCGAAGAAGACTGGATTCCTGGATTCAAACTACGGAGCCACGAGTCCCTTCCAGCTTCCCGCGATTCTGGATCTCCGCGCAGGCCAGACCGTCGATGTGGCCGTTCACGCGCTGCCGCACGGGATAATCTGCGGGCAGGTCACCGAGACCGACGGCGAGCCTCTCGATACTGGCTCGATCCAACTGATCTCCACGTTCTGGCTGCGCGGAAAGCTTCGCAATGCGGTTGTCAAGAGCGTCGTTCCTAATGATCTGGGAGAATACCGTATCGCGGGACTCCAGCCCGGCACGTACTACATTCGGTTCCAGCCTCGCACGTCTGGTGGCGCCAGCCGGAATGCAAACGTTCCCGTCATCAATGCGATTACAGCCGAGGCTCGCGATCGTCACCGACCGGTGCCCACGTACCATCCGTCTGCGATGACCCTCCGCGAAGCCTCTCCTATCGTGGTCGGCCTTGGGGAGTTGGTTTCGGGAAAAGATATCGTTGTCAGGCGGGCAGCCACCTTCGCTGTTGCGGGTAGCCTCCGGAAGGCTGGACCGCCGCCGGACTTCGCCTCCGTCAGCCTTGTTCCCGATGGCGAAGAGCCAACGGCCGTGATCGTTGGCAACAACGCGCTCGGACCCGGCGGCACGTTCGCTTTCGGAGATGTCGCTCCCGGTGACTACACCCTGTCGTACCTGGCGGGAACAGCGCAGGGAGTCAGTGTTGGCAACGCCAGTGTGAGCGTACTGGACAGGGCCATTGCGGACCTCGTGATCGACGTAGTCCCGCCGGTTTCGGTCCATGGCAGCGTGATTATCGAGAACGACAGCGGGAAAGAAGTCTCCGACGTGAAGGTTCGCCTCGTTACGGCTGGTGCAGCGATCGGTCCCAGCTACACTGCCTCTGTCGAGCGTGACGGCCGCTTTGTTTTCAGAGGCTGTAGTCCCGGACAGTACTCCGTCGGGGTGAAGTCGCCGACGGGGATCTATTTGAAAGCGGCGCGTTACGGCTTGGCCGATGCGACCAACAGCCCGGTGACAATCAGCGCCGAGAACGTGAAACTGGAGATCGTTCTGCGAAGTGGCGCTGCCCGGTTGAGCGGAACGATCTTGCCGGCGCGAGGCACAGCAGGAGCACGAGGCCCGGGCAGCGGGTACTACGTGGTACTGCCTGCGGATCGACCGACGGAGCAGTCGGAGCCTCGCCTGGGCCACTCGGATAGCAGCGGGAAGTTCGAAGTAAAGAACTTGGCTCCTGGTCGTTATCGCGTCTTTGGATTTGTTGCACCGGACCCTGGTGCTTTGCAGAATCCGGCGGTTCTGAAGGCGCTTCAAGCTTTTGGGACGGAAATAGAACTGAAAGAAGATGAACAAGCGACGGTCGCGATCCATCTGATCGGTGCGGACGATGGTGGTCGCGTGTTCGGCCTCGCCCGCTAATGGCGTGCCGGGGTGCCGCGGCTTGTCTAGTCAAACACTACGGACCGGTGTCATGCTATGGTGTTTGGCGGTACGGGCGTGTGGGCGTGTCGTGCCTGTCCAATTCCTATGAGCGTCCATCGGAAACCTCGCGGCTTTATTCCTACTCTGGCTCTCATCGCCACGAGTTTGCTGGCGCCGGGCGCATTAGCCCAGCGTGTTTCGTTCGGTGTGGTTGCGGGAGGCTATGCGAACCGGGACTTCGTCTCTCACTACATCCCGCTTTCAGATCTTCCGCCCCCATACTCTGAGTTTCCCCCCGACATCGCGGAATCGGACGCGGGCGGGT
>JBLNBX010000216.1:0-65551 GCA_050260275.1 bacterium | reverse complement strand
GAGATCCTGAATGTAGTAGCCGTTCGCGTCAAAGCGGATTTCGGCGTGCTCGCGCGAGGCGCGGCTGTCGCGCAATACGAGATCGTTGCTGCCCAGGCGCCCTATGCGAAACGGCAGGCGTTCGATCGGTACGCGCGTGCGCACGCCCGAGGGACTTGTGACCAGCAGCGCGGCGCGGGGCCGCGCGAGCGCGGATTCGCGCATCAAGCACCCCGCGGACGCTCTTTTGCAGGCGGGGCGGGCGACGCCGCGGCGGCCTCCTGCATCTCTCGCGCGCGCAGCACCTGGCAGTGCGAGCAGTACCCGCCCACCTCGGTGCGCGCGACGACAATCTGGAAACCGAAATGCGACTCTATCTGCCGGCGCAGCTTCTGCAGCGGCTCGCCGTAGAACTCCTCGACCTTGCCGCAACGCAGGCACACCACGTGCGCGTGCTCCTGCTTGGCGCGCGTCTCGTAGTAGTGCTGGCCGCCTTCCCAGTGCATCAGGTCCAACTCGTCTATGAACTGGCTGTCCTTGAGCATCTTCAAGGTGCGGTACACCGTGACGCGGTTGATCTTCGGATCGCGCTTCTGTGCGAGTTCGTACAATTTATCCGCGTCGAGATGCATGCCGGACTGTTCGATCAGTTCGAGCAAGATCTGCCGCTGGCGCGTCAGGCGAATGCCGCGACGCCTCAGCGAGCCCTGGATGTTCTCACCGGAACTCATGCGGCTTCACTAACATAGCACGGGTCCGGCGCTGGTTCGAGTGTTAATTGCTGGCACCAGGCGGACCTGCGGCTGCCCGCGGCTCCGCGAGAGGAACAGACTCGTGTATCGCAAGCCGGTACAACCGGCCGCTGTGGTCAACAGACGCCTACAACCCGTGTTCCGTGCCGCAGAGGTTCACCTGCATGCCGAGCGTCTTGAAAGCGGCCGCTTTGGCCGCCAGCGCGGTGTTCGCGCCCGCGGCGTCCGGAGCGTAAGCCACTTGAATGTGATTGGCCTTGTGCTTCGCCATGAACTGGTCGCGAGTGATGCCGTACAGCACGGCGTGCATGGCGGGCCACTGCGGCGTCGTGATAGCCCAGCGCCGCTCCACCTCCTCGCGCGGCAGATCGACCACTTTCGCCCGGCCGATGTCGGCCTTCAGCCTGCCCGCCTCGACGTAGATACGGCTCCAGACAATCTCACCCGGCTTGCTGACGCCCTTGAGCGTCCCGCCGCCGAGCGGGAAGTACATCGGAGGCTGGCGCTCGCTCACCGCGCCGGCGTAGCCGCCGACGAAGTGCTGCGGAGGCGCGGCGCCCGAAATCTCAAACGTCCAGACGAACTCGCCATTGAACTCTTCGCCGTAGCGGACGTCGTGCAGCGTGGTCTCCGGATCGAAACCCAGCGCGCGCCAGACGCGGTTTGTGATCAGGGCGTCGAGCCCGGCGCACTCGTCGACTTCGTTGAAGTGCGGCAACGCCTGGCCCTCGTAGAGCACACGGCCGGAGGAGTCGCGCACTGGCGGACGGTCGGTGTTGTTGAGCAGGCCCTCCACCAGATCGGATGCCGGGCAGAGGTCCTTCAGACCCTGCTGGTACTGGATGCCTATGGCCGAGCATCCGAACTCCGCCGCGATGCGCACGGCAGCGATGTACATCTTGCACTGCTGGAGGATCTGCGCATCGGTCAGATCGGTTTCGGGATCCGGGCCCGTGATGAACCGGACGCCCTTCGCGTCGAGCCACGCGCGGACCTCGCCCGCTTCGGAATCGCTCACGCATTGCATCGCGGCCCAAAGCGCCGATTGCGAAAGCCGTTCTTTGTACACGCCGCAACCGAACAGCAGCTCGTCCTGGATGATGGCGTTGTACATGCCCATGCAGCCCTCGTCAAAGATGCCGAGGATTGCCTTCTTTTCGCGAAGCTCCTTTGCGACTCCATCGCCTATGCGCTTGGCTCGCGCGGGCAGCCGCAGGCCGGCGATAGGCCGCGAGTGGCTGGTGTCGTGGATTACCGGACGGCCGCTCAGCCACGTCCGCAGGCCCTGGATGAAGAAGTCGTCGGTGAAGTTTTCGCTCCAAAGCGTCGAGTACGGCACGCCGGCCTTCGTGAGACAGGCGTTCAGATTCAACATGCCGACGAGGCCGGGCCATTGGCCGCTCCAGTTCGCGACGGTAAGTATAGGTCCCTGGTGGGTTAGGAGGCCGGGGAGCAGGTGGTTGCTGTACTGCCACACGGCCTCGGCGACAACGAGCCGCGCATCGGGAGGTATCTCGCGGAAGACCTCGATGCCGCGCTTCTGCGAGTCGATGAAGCCGTGACCTTTGGCGGGCTCGAAAGGATGGCCACGGCGAACCTGGCCGCCTTCGCGCCGAATAGCGGCCATGAGGGCCTCTTCCATGCTCTGCTGCGCGGGCCAGCACACGCGGTTAGCGGACAGGCGCAGATCACCGCTTGCGACTAGTATGATCTCCGGCATGGCTTCATTCTATGCCGGGCCGGGCAGATCAAGACCAGGTACCTGCATATGAAATTACGCGTGGGCGTCCGCTGCTGACAGCCGCCTCGAAAACAGGCCTTGCAGAAGCACTCGCGATGCCGGGCTGCCAGGTGTACCAATCCGTGCAATCTGCCTCCCGACGAAGTGACAAGACAAGTACTGCACGCACAGGGTTGGCCGCTATACTGAAGGGTCTGACGATGGCCCAGCGCAAGACTATCCGCTACCGCGACGCAGGCGTCAACATCGACGAAGCCGACCGCGCCGTGGCGCACATAAAGAGACTCGCGCCCAAGACGTTCACTCCGGCCGTGATGTCCGGCATCGGCGCGTTCGGCAGCGGTTACCGGCTTAAAGGCTGGAAGGAGCCGGTGCTGGTAAGCTCGGCCGACGGCGTCGGCACCAAACTGAAGATCGCGTTCGCCACCGGGCGCCACGATACTGTGGGCCAGGATCTGGTGAACCATTGCGTGAACGATATTGCCGTGCAGGGCGCGGTTCCGCTTTACTTCCTCGATTACTACGCGACGGGAAAACTCGACGCCGAGGTGACGCGCCAGGTGGTCTCAGGCCTGGCCAAAGCGTGCCGCGAGAACGGCTGCGCGCTCATCGGCGGCGAAACCGCCGAGATGCCCGGCTTCTATCCCGACAACGAGTACGACCTGGCCGGATTCATCACCGGGGCGGTGGAGCGCAGGCGCATGCTTACCGGCGCGGGCATCAAGCCCGGGGACGTGCTGCTCGGATTGCCCTCGACTGGATTGCACACGAACGGCTACTCACTCGCGCGCAAGCTAATGTTCGAGGTGGCCGGTTACTCGCCGGCGACCTACCTGCCGGAGCTTGAGGCAACCGTCGCCGACGAGTTGCTCCGCGTGCACCGCAGCTACCTTAAGCCAATTCAGGCGCTGCTCGCGAAGGGATTGCTGAGCGGCGCGGCGCACATCACGGGCGGCGGCATCACGGACAATACGCCGCGAATCCTGCCGCAGGGCCTGGCCGTGGAGATCGACACGGCTGCCTGGAGCGTGCCTCCTGTATTCGAGCTGCTTAAGCGCCTGGGCAACATCCCGGATGATGATTGGCGCAGGACGTTCAACCTCGGCATTGGAATGATACTGGTGATCCCCAGAGCAAGAGTGGCGGCGGCGGACCGCGTGCTGGCGCGGCTCGACGAGCCGTTCTACGGTATAGGGCGCGTGGTGGAGCTGAAGCGCGGGGCGAAGGCGCGGGTGGTGTACAAATGAAGCGGCTCGGTATTCTCCTCTCCGGGCGCGGCTCGAATTTCGAGGCTATCGCCAATAGCATCGATGCGGGGCGAATCCCCAACGCGCGTATCGCCGTGGTTATCTCGAACCGCCCCGAAGCGCGCGGCCTCGCCCTGGCGCGCGAGCGCGGGCTGACGGCCGTCTGCCTGCCCTCGAAGGGCCTCGATCGCGAGGTCTACGACCGCATGGTCGTGGACGAACTCAACAAGCACCAGGTAGACCTGGTCTGCCTGGCGGGTTTCATGCGCCTGCTGAGCGCGTACTTCGTGCGGCAGTTCGAGCGGCGCATCCTCAACATTCACCCCTCGCTGCTGCCGTCTTTCCCCGGGCTAGACGCGCAACACCAGGCGCTCGAGCACGGAGTGAAAATAAGCGGTTGCACGGTCCACTTCGTGGACGAGTTTCTCGACTCCGGTCCTATCATCGTCCAGGCCGCTGTCCCCGTTCTCGATGACGACACCGTTGAGACGCTATCGGCGCGGATTCTCGAGCAGGAGCACCGCATCTACACGGAAGCGATAAACATCGTTTTGTCCGGCCAGTTCCGCATCGAAGGCCGGCGCGTGCTAAAGAGCTGACGAGCCGCTTGCATGCGGCGCAGCGCCGTAGCGAGTAGAATTATTGCAACTGGGGAAGCACATACCATGGACTACGAGCAGGAGACTCCCTTTGAGAACATCGAGAGCGCGCAGGAGTTCCTGGCTCTGCTCGAGGAAGCGGTGGAGGAGGCTCGCAAGGACGTCGAGTCCGAGGTAGCCCGCGCGCAGCCGGAACGCAGGTTGCAGGCGCTCCAGTTGGTCGGATATAACCTCGCGAAGCTTTCGGCCCATGTCCGCACCAGCCGCCGCATCCTGAACGACCTTCGCACGCTCCGGCGGCTTCTGCTCCAGGAGCGCCAGTTCGAGAAACAGAATACCGAGTAGTCGAACCCGCTCCTACGGTACAATCGGCGGTTCGGCTGTTCACCTTTCCTTCGGGAGCATATTCATGGCGACTAACTATCCCCCTCCGGTGGGTCAAGGCGCGCCGCCGCCCAAGAAGAAAACCAGTCCCCTCGTGATCGTGCTGGCGATTGTCGGCGGTTTGCTGGCGCTGATTGTGATCGGCGTTGTCGCAGGCGGGCTCTTCATCGCCCACAAAGTCAAGCAGGCCGGGTTCGACCCGGACGAATGGCGCGACAACCCTGGCGTCGCCGCGGCAAAGATGATCACTGCCCTGAATCCCGACGCCGAAGTGGTCAGGGTTGACGAGGACCGCGGCGTGGTGGTCATCCGCGAGAAGAGCTCCGGCAAGACGGTCACGATGAACTTCGAGGACATCAAGCAGGGCCGGCTGACCTTCTCGGACAGCGAGGGCGCAAGCGTCACAGTCGGCAAGGGAGCAGACCTGCCCTCGTGGGTGCCGCTGTATCCGGGGGCGAAACTGGAAACCAGCCTTGCCGCCACAAATACCAGCGAGGGAAGCGGCGGAACCTTCATCTTCACAAGCTCCGACTCTCCCGCAACGGTGATCGCGCGCTACCGCTCGACTCTAGAGGACGCCGGTTTCACCGTGGAGGACCACAACTCATCCGATTCCGGTGGCATATTGACCGGCAAGGACGAGGGCAACTCGCGAACCATCACGGCCACGGTATCGTCCTCCGGGAACCAGACTACCGTCACCGTGCTTTACAAAGAGAGCCGGTAGATCGCGGCACGCGCCGGGGCGGCGGAGGCAGCCCCGGCGGACTCGGTCCCCGCGCCCGAAACTGAGCCGCGGCCGTAACCCTCCGACGCGCTGGTACACTCTAGGCAGTAAAGGGGGGAAACGATGGCACTTCAGGAAATGTTCGAGACGCTCGCCGGCCGTCTCGGTTCGAGCGCCACTGTTAGGAACGTCTACGGAGAGCCCATACCGGTCGGCGATAGGACCATCATCCCGGTCGCGAAAGTAGGGTTCGGTTTCGGAGGAGGAGCGGCCCCGGCGCGCGCGGGAGAAGAACAGGAGCCGCACGCGCGCGAGGGGGGCGGCGGCGGAGGCGCGGGCGCGAAGCCTGTCGGCGTAATTGAGGTCACGCCTCAGGGCACCCGCTTCATAGAAACGGGCAGTTCGCGGAAGCTGATCACCATAGCCGCAGTGTCATTTGCGGCCGGAATACTGGTCTCCTGGATCTCGCGCAGGTAGCGGTACGGCGGCCGCCCACGTTGCGTGGCGGCCGCCCGCGCCCGTCAGTACGCACCAGAGCGGCGCTTTCCGGCGTACTTCTCCGGATTGCGGTCGAACTCCTCTTTGCACCGCGTAGAGCAGAAGTAATACGTGCGGTCGCGGTACTCGCTAGAGCCGGCCGCGTCTTCCACATCTACTTCCATCCCGCACACTGGATCTCTCTCCATGAGCCCCTCCTTGTGTTGCTATCCCGTCCTCCGCTCCCAGCCGCTCCCCGTCGGGCCGCGACGCGGGATTGGAGTTGGAAAGCCTGAGTGTCCTGCAAGTCTTTAGCGATGGATGCCGCATGCGCGCGGCGGAACTCGCCGGCAAAGACTCTGAACCCGCACAGCAACAGCGCGGCGGAACCAGGAAAGCCCTCCGGCTTTGCATCGTATGCGTCATCGCGCGCCCCTCAGCTCGCGAACGACTACGGCTCCAGTATAACGGCGGAGGCTGCCCGCGCAGAGATGAAGCCGAGCTGTGACTCAGGACGGATCAGCGGGCCTCAAATTCAGGCTGTCCAGGACGTCGAGAGCGAATCTGGCGGAGACGGTGGCCGGGCCGCCACCCATCTCGATCGCAACCTCGATCGCCTCGAGCAGCTCTTCAAACGAAGCTCCCGCCGCTGCGGCCTGCTCGATGTGCCACTGCATGCACGATTCGCAGTTGTTCACAACGGAAATGCCTACGGCGATCAGCTCTTTCTGGCGCTTGCACAACGCGCCATCCGAGTAGGCGGCCTTCTCCATCTCAAGGAACGCGCCGTAGACCCGGGACTTCAGCGCCACCAGCCGCGCGTGTGCACGCTTGCGTTTTTCGGCGATCTGCCTGAGCTTATCTGCGGTGCCGGAGTCCATTGCTAGAAGAGTAGTACATTCGCGGCGTTTGGGACCGCGAGCCGGGCCGTTGTCGTTCGCTTGCGGCCCGCCAGGCCCACCGCCGGGGGCGAGCTGCGGCTCCGTGCGCGCAGCGGGCGCCGCGCCTTACACCTGTACTGCGCCGCCCGCGCGGGTGCGTCTAAACTGAGGTCATGCTGTTGTTCCTGGCGGCGCTTCTGGCCACCCCGAACGCCGTCATCGTCAAGCCGGTCGCGAACATGCACGCCGCGCCGTCCGAGGATGCCGCGGTCGTATCCCAGGCTATATTCGGCGTCAACATCGGCGTGCTCGAAGTCCAACCCGGTTGGGTGAAGATACGCACGCCGGACGAGTACACCGGCTGGGTCGCCCAAGCAAGCGTGCTTCGCTCCGCGGAGCCGTACGCCGTCGAAGGCGTTCAAGTCGAATCCCTCTTTGCGAACCTCTACCGCGAGCCCGACGTCACAAAGCACCAGCCGCTCCTCACGCTGCCGTATGAGGCGCGCCTGGAGGTTGCCTCGGTGCGCGACGAGCGCTGGATGGAGGTCCGGCTACCCGGCGGCGCGACGGCTTGGGTGCAGCGAGGCGACGTCTCGGCGGGCCGCCCGCACGCCAGCATTCCCGAGCTGATCGCCTTCTCCAAGCGCTTCCTCGGGCTGCCGTATCTCTGGGGCGGCACCTCTACATTCGGTTATGATTGCTCGGGTTTCACGCAGATGCTTTGCCGCCGCCGCGGAATCGCGATCCCGCGCGACGCCGCTCCGCAGGCGCACTGGGAGGGGATGGCGGCGGTCGATCGCTCGGCGCTCGAGCCCGGCGACCTTCTCTACTTCGGCTCTTCGCAGGAAAAGATCACGCACACCGGCATGTACATCGGCAACGGCGAGTTCATTCACGCATCCACGCACGAGCGGCCCGTCGTGCAGATCGGCCGCGTGGACGACCCCTACTGGGCGGGCCTGTTCGTTGCCGCGAGGAGGCCGAAATGACCCGCCGCGGACTGCTCAAATCCGCGGCCCTCGCCGCAGCCTCTTCCGCTCCAGCGGCCCAACGCACCGGGGCGCCTGCAGGGAGCTCCCGCGCCAGTATCGAAACACGCATCACGCGCCTCAACCTGCGGCACACATGGACAACTGTGATGGCGTCGAGCGAGTACCGCGACACGCTCGTGGTCCGGTACGCGCGCGACGGCATCGCCGGGCTGGGCGAGGGCGCGCCGATCGTCCGGTACAAGGAAGACGCCCGGGGCGCGCAGGCCGCGGTCGAGTCCGTCCGCGAATACCTGGCTGCGGCGGACCCGCGCGAGTTCCGCAAGGTTCTCGGTGAGGTCTTCCGCCGCATCGAGGGCAACTGGGCCGCCAAAGCCGCCATCGACATCGCGCTCATGGATTGGACCGGGCAGAAACTCGGCGTTCCGCTTTATCGCTATTTCGGTCTCGATCCCGCCGGCGCACCCGTCACGACGTTCTCGATCGGCATCGACACGCCCGAAATCACGCGCCAGAAGGTGCGCGAGGCCGCGCCCTTCCCCGTGCTGAAAATAAAGGTCGGTCTGGACCGTGACGAGCAGACCATCGAGGCCGTTCGCAGCGCCACGGACAAACCCCTCCGCTGCGATGCCAACGAGGGCTGGACGAACAAGGAAGAGGCCGTTCGGAAGATCAACTGGCTGGAGAAGCAGGGCGTCGAGTTCATCGAGCAGCCCATGCCAGCCCCAATGCACGACGAGATCCGCTGGGTGCGCTCGCGCGTGCACATCCCCATCATCGCCGACGAGGCCGTGCATCGCTCCGACGACGTGCCGCGCCTCGCCGAAGCCTACGACGGAATCAACGTCAAGCTCGACAAGTGCGGGGGCATCCTCGAGGCGCTCCGCACCATTGAGATGGCGAAGGCGCTCGGCATGAAGACCATGCTGGGCTGCATGATCTCATCGTCGATCAGCGTGACCGCCGCCGCGCACCTGTCGCCGCTGGTGGACTACGCCGATCTGGACGGCTTCCTGCTCATCTCGAACGACGAGTACGAAGGCGTGACAGTCGAGAACGGCAGGCTCATTCTGCCGCCGCGTCCGGGCCTGGGCCTGCGGAAACGGACGGCTCCCGCCTGACTCGGTAAATCTCACGCTCGAGCTGCCTGTGCCACGGGCTGAAGTCCTCGTCTCCTTCGTCGATCAGGCGAAAGGCGCACTCGAGCCTGAAATCCAGGTCGTCGAGCGCGCTGAGTGCGATGGCCTCGGGCGTCATCGGGAGCTTCAGCGCGCCATACTCCATGCTGCCGTGATGGCTCGCTATCATGTGCCGCAGCAGCAGGCGCGTCTGTTCGGGGAAGCCGTCGATGGCGCGGCAGCAATCTTCGAGCATGATGAGGCCCTCGCCGATATGGCCCACCAGCTTGCCGGCCGTGGTAGCCGTCACCGAGACGCCTAGCTCAAGCTCGCGCATCTTGCCGATGTCGTGCAGGATGCAGCCGGCGATCAGCACATCACGGTCCAGCCGCGTGTAGTGAGTGCAAAGCGCCAGCGCCGCCCGGCACATGGAGAGAACGTGCTCGAGCAGCCCGCCCGCGAACGCGTGGTGGATGCGCATGGCCGCAGGCGCACGCAGCCACTCGTCGCGGTAGCGCTCCAGGACCATTTCGAGCAGCCTGCGAATCCACGCGTCCTGTACGCCGGCGACCACACACGCGAGCGCCGCGTACATCTGGTCGACGTCGTAGTCCGAGACGGCGATGAAATCGCCCAGGTCGTACTCGCCGTCCTTGAGGACCCGCGCTTTCTCGATCTTGAGCTGGAGCGCTCCGTTGAACTCCTCGACAACGGCCTTGATCTTCACGAGGGCTCCGGGCTCGAAAACGCCTTCGTGCTCGGCGGCGTGGTCCCAGTCTTTCGCGTCGATCTGTCCGGTGCGGTCCGACAGCAGCAAGGAGAGGTACGGCTTGCCCGCGCGCGTTTCGCGCAGCTCGCGGCGCACCACCGCAACCTGGCCCATCACTGTGTCCCCGGCCGTCAGATGCCCGATCAGAAACCCTTTTCCGGGCGAGCGCATCGCTTGCGCGGGTCTTTTGGCTATTTCATCGAACATGCCGATTCCGCAAGTGTTTGCCGGACAAGGGGTCATTTTATCTCGACGGGGCGGCGCGCGCGCGCATGCTATGATCGGGGCAAAGGGGGCCGCGCAGAGGGGTTAACCGTAATGAACAGGCGCGTCAAGGCGGTGTTCTTGCGCTGCCTCCGGAAAGCCGGGGCGTTCCGTAGCGCCGAGTCGAGCGGCTGGAGGAAGCGCCGCCTGCTCATCATCGGATACCACGGTGTTTCGCTCGACGACGAGCATCACTGGGACGCGTCGCTTTATCTCAGCGCCGCGGCTTTCGAACAGCGCCTCCTGATACTGAAGGAGAACCGCTGCACGGTCCTGCCGCTGCGCGAAGCCCTCGAACGCCTGTACGAGGGAAAGCTCCCCGAACGCGCCGTCGCGCTTACGTTCGACGACGGCACTTACGATTTCTACGCGCGTGCCTTTCCCCTTCTGCGCAACCACAACTTCCCCGCGACGGTATACCTGACCACGTACTACTCTCAGTCCAACGCGCCGATCTTCGATGTCTCCGTCTCTTACATGCTGTGGAAGAACCGCGGCAGCGTCGTGAACGCCCGGGGATTGATGCCGGGCTTCCCCGAGCGGCTGCACCTGGCGACCCGCGCGGGGCGCGCGCGCGCCGTTCGGGCCATCCACGCATTCGCGCGTTCGGAGAATCTCGATCAGGCGGCCAAGAACGAGTGCCTGGAGCGCCTCGCGAGCCTCCTGAAGTTTCCGTTCGAGGACTTCCGCCGGCGGCGGTTCCTGCAGATAATGAACCCGGGCGAGGTGAGCGGGCTCGCGGACGCCGGCATCGATTTCCAGCTACATACTCACCGCCATCGCGTTCCTCTCGACGAGACGCTCTTCGCCAGGGAGATCGAGGACAACCGCGCGGCTATCACCGCGATGACCGGGCGTCCAGCCAACCACTTCTGCTATCCGTCGAACGTTCACCACCACCAGTTCCTGCCCTGGCTCGTGAAGCTGGGGATCGTGTCGGCCGCCACATCCGAGCCGGGTCTGGCGTCCCCGCTCTCGCATGCATTGCTGCTGCCGCGGCTCGTGGACAGCGCGGAAGTCCCCGCGGTTGAGTTCGAGAGCTGGATATCGGGATTGAGTGGCTTGTTCCACAGTGGCGACCCCACCCGCCGCTGGCGGCTGGATACTCCGGCCGTCCAGGAAGCCCAGCCTCCGCTCGGAATGGGTCTCGAAGGTGAGCGATATTCACATCCGCGCCAATCGGCAGTCTCGCGACCCAGTCCTTGAGCCACTGATCGAGTCCGCCCGCACAAAGTGCGCCCGCGCGCTCGGTGGCCCTCTGGCAGGTGCGGGGGAGAGTCTGCGCAGCGCCGGCATCGACGCCGGGGCGCGCCGCGAGCTGCTTCGTTCGTTGTGGCGCGATGGCCGGTACCCGGCAGCGCTCGCCGTGGCCGTACGCGAAGCCAGGGCGCGCACGGACGCTCCGGGAGCGTTCCTGTTCGAGCGGCGGCTGCTGGTGGAGGAAAGCCTTGCGGCGCTCGGCCGGCTCGACGGCCTGCCCGTGCCCGCATCCGTGAAGGCATGCCTCTGCCGCGAGTTCGACTTCTTCGCCGAGCCGCCGGAGGACCAGCTTTCGCAGTTCGATCCCCTGCTCTACCCCGCGCGCGCCTACGCCGCCATCGCGATTCTGGAGCGCTTTCCGGCGGGCCAGTTGAGCTGGGAACGCGACGGCCTGCCGCGGTCCTGGCTGCTCCGCGCACGCCTGCGGGACGCCCCAGGCCTCCTGCGGGCGGCCGCTCTGGGTTTGAAGGGATTCCGGCCGGCGTTCTGCGCGCATGTCACCGTCCATCGCGGCCGCATCCCCGTGCTCATGGAACGCGCGTGCAAGATCTCTTTCTGGCGCATAGCGCAGGCGCTCCGCATGCAGCCCGAAGTGCGGGGCATCGTCACCTCATCGTGGCTCTACGATCCCCAGACGTGCGGTGTGAGCCCCCACCTGGCCTGGATGCGCAGCCTTTTCCTGGAGAATGGCGGCGCGCTCGCCGACATCGGCGAGGCGCCATCCGGCTCAGGCTTTCTCGAGGGCAATCTCCGGCGCAGGCAGCTTTTCATCGCCGGGGAGTACACACCGCGCGAGTACGCCGCCGTCTGGCCTCGCCGCGCAGTCATCGATTGGGCCGCGCGGCACCCGGAGTTCTCGGCCGAACCCTGAACTACGCCGCCGCCTGCGCCCGGCCTGTCTTGCGCTCGATGTAGGCGGCGAGGCTGTCGATGGAGTCGAGATTCTGCGGAACCAATTCCTCGTCTTCCACCTTGACCCCGTACTGCTGCTCTACGAAAGCAATCAGCTCCAGGATCCCGGTGGAGTCGATGATTCCTTTCTCGAGGAAGGAATCGTGGTCGGAAAGGTCGTCCGCCCGGCCGAAAAGGAAGTTCTCCGTGATAAAGTGGCGTAGTTTTGTCCGGTCGACTGGTTGCATTTTCCCCCTCTCGCCCGCGTCTCCCAGCTATCGCGGCAGCGCTGATTCCTTTATAGCCGATTCCAAGCGGTCCTGTGGGAAGTATACGTAGTTGGGCTCGCAGCCCGCTCCGAGGTGCGAATCTCGTCCGCCGCGGCCGCGCCAGATGCGGTCTTGCATGCGACACAGGGTGCCGGTTCCCCGGCCGCGCAGAGAGAATCTTGTGCCGAAACACCTGCAAAAACATGCCTCACCCACCTGTTGACTTGCCCGTGGGGACGTGCCAATCTGAGGAGGTCCTTAAGGGGGGCAAGGATGGCTCTTAACTTCGATATCCGCCACGTGAGCGATGTTGCCATCGTCGATCTAGGCGGACGGCTCACACTGGGCGAAGCGTCCGGCACACTGCGCAAGACGATCAAGGAGCTGCTCGGGGAGGGTCACAGGAACATACTGCTGAACCTGGCCGGCGTCAGTTACATCGATAGCTCCGGGCTCGGCGAGCTGGTCGGTGCCTTCGCAACCGTCGCGAACCGGGGCGGCGCGCTCAAGCTCCTGAATCTTCAGAAGCGCGTAAACGAGCTGATGCAGGTCACCAAGCTCCTCACGGTTTTCGAGACGTTCACCGACGAAAACGCAGCCGTCCGCAGCTTCGCCAGAGCAGCGGCGGTGTAGGGGCCGTGCATTCGAGGTGTGGCCGGGGTTTGTGAGTGGGCCTCGGCCGCGTGCCGCGGCCCGGTTTCGACTGAAACCTCCACACGACCGTTGCCGCTACGTCCCCGCCCCTACCAGCGGCACGAACCTGCAGTACGCGGCCACGCGCGGCCGCAGCTCTCCGGCTGCTTTCGTGATCACCCACAATTCCTGATCGTCATCGCCGATGGGAATCACCATCCGCCCACCCTCCGCCAGTTGGACCGCCAGCGCCGGAGGGACGCGCGTTGCTCCCGCGGCGACAGAAATCGCCCGAAACGGCGCATATTCCGGGCATCCGAGCGAACCGTCGCGGGACATCACCGTCACGTTTGTTCCGCAGCCCGCGCGTTCGAGATTCGCGCGCGCCAGTTCCGCCAGCTCCGGTATGAATTCCAGGGCCAGCACGCGCCCGGCAAGCGCGCCCAGCACGGCTGCGTGATAGCCTGAGCCGGCGCCGACCTCGAGCACCGTCTCCGTGCCATCAAGCGCGAGGCACTGGGCCATCAAAGCCACCATGTAGGGTTGAGAGATGGTCTGCCCGAACCCGATCGAAAGCGGCTCGTCCGCGTATGCGCGTTCGCGCAGGGGCTCCGGCACAAACTCCTCGCGCGGGATGGCTGCCATCGCCGCGAGCACGCGCTCGTCCGCTATGCCGCGCGCGCGGAGCTGCCGCTCCACCATCATGCGGCGTTTGAGGTCAAATTCCACGGGAAGCTATATCGTAACCCCGGAAGGGGCGCCAGTCATCGGCGAAACGCGAAATCCCACACCTGAATATTGCCTTGGCCCAGGGTGTACTCGATGATGGCGTACTCGCCGGGCTCCAGCGGCTTTACGGGCCAGATCTTGAACAGGCCCTCGCCGAGCTGCTGCCGGAATACTTCGACGTCGTCCTGCTCCTCAATCAGCTCGTTCGAGACGGGGATCACGTTCCACGTCTGCACGATGCGCGCGTTCTTCTTCGTTTTCAGCCGCACGATGCCGAAGCGTTCGTCAACCGAAAGCCGCACGTAAAACTCCGGGCGCTCGCGGCTTACAACGTTCTTCGAGGTCTCTCCGTCGAGCTCTACAGTGGACTTGCCGGTAAACACGGGCACGGGCGACAGCACCTTGAGGACCGACCGCTTCTTATTGGTTTGGATCTTGGATTCGGCCTGCGGAATGATTCTCAGTTCACTGCCCTCGACGAGGTAGACGCCCGGGGTCACAGGCACCCGCTCGCGCTCCTCGCGCGCCGCGCGCTCGACTGCTTCTTCTACCGAAAGCTCCGCCGCCAGGCGCTTTTCTCTCTCCACGCGCTCGGCGTTTTCCTTTTCGGTGCGGTTCAGGTCTACCAGATCAAGCGGAATCTGCTCCCATTCGCTGCGCTCGGTGCTGTAGTAGCTGACGCGGTCCCCCTCTACCCTGTACTCGCGCACTAGGTGATAGGTGCCGTCCTTCAGATACAACCGCACGGTTGCAGCCAGAAGGCCGGAAACAGCCAGCAGAACGAGCACAAGCAACCGTCGCATCATCTCGATAGTTGGATTCGCGGGGCTCAGCCCCGGTTTCCCTGTGCAGCAGCCCTCGCGTGCTGCAAGAGCGACGCCGCCTCCGCCGCCGAGACGCCCTGGTGGACCAGTGCGTGCAAAGCGTCCAGATAAGCGGTCTCGATCAGCGCCTCGTGCCGCAGCAGCAGGCCCTGCACGGGCCGCTGCAGCAGCGCGTAGGACTGGTTGACGACATCTACCGCGTCCGCGATGCCTGCCACAACGGCCCGGCCAGCGGCCCGCGCAACCTGAAGCGCGTCGCCGGCGGACCGTGCATCCAGGCACAGCACGTCCGCGCCCACGTGAACAGCGTTCCAGAGCGCTCTCGGACTCGATCCCTCCGGCATCCGCGCAAATACCGGGATGCCGCTGCGGCGAGCGACGGGAGCGGCTTGCGGCAGGTCCGAACTGGGCGTGATCACCGCGTCTGCGCCCGCCTGGAGTACGTCATCCACGGGCGCAGCAAGAATCACGGCCAGGTCTCCCAGCTCTTCGGCAACCGTTTCGAGCAGCCCGGGACTGAGGATGACGGCGTCCACATACGTGTGCGCCAGCCGCCGGACCAGGGCAACCGGGTCCGGCTCCACCGCGGGTAAATCAACCACCAGAGCGCGCCCGCGCCCAAAGATCCGCCGCAAACGCAAAGCCTTGCCGACGTTCATGGCGCATACCATAATACGCCAGCGGCCGGCGCCGGAATCATCCCGGGATGGGCGCTTTGCGCCACGTCCGGGCCAACTGCGCCGTGCCGGACAAGGGCCCGCTGGATGCCAAGGCGCTCGCAGTGCTCAGGCGGCACACCTGGGAGCGCAACTTCTACGAGTAGGCCCGCGTGCTGTCCGGCGCCGTCTTTACAAACCGCCACCGCGCCGCGTACTGGGGCCCACGCCATCTCCCGCGCCAGGGCATCGGAACGCATTCCGGCAGCCGACGACAGACGTGGGACGGACGCCCTCGTCCGCGTCGGACCCCCTGGTCCGGCTTCCGGTGGCGGCGCAGTTTGATTCCAACCGTCCCCGCTGGCGTTCGCTGGTTCCACCTCCAGACACGCACAAGGGCGCGATTCCTCCCCCGCCTGAGTCCCTCCGGGCCTTTCAACTGATTCCCGCAAACCGTTTTGTTACCATAGTCTTCTGCGGATCGGGATTCACACCTCGATTTCGGGTTCGCTGGAAAATGCAGCACTGAGGGCGGCCGCCGCCGGCGCCAACACGTTCCAGATATTCTCTGCGAGTCCCCGGACGTGGCGGGCCCCCGGACGGCCCGATCCCTATCAGATCGAGCGGCTTAGGGCTGCGCGCGAGCGTCTGGACCTGAGTCCGCTGGTGGTCCACGCCAACTACCTCGTCAACCTCGCGGCGGCCGGGGAGGGCGTGCGAGCGCTCTCGATCGAGTCGTTCCGCGGCGAAATCGACCGCGCCGCAGCCATCGGCGCTGAGTACCTAGTCGTGCATCCGGGCAGCTACGGCGGTCAGGGCGTGGAAGAAGGCGTGAGGACGCTCGTGGAATCCGTCAGGTCCGCCGAGCGCGGACTGAGAACAAAAGGACTTACGATTCTTTTCGAGAACACCGTCGGCGGCGGAACCAAGCTCGGCGGGCGCTTCGAGGAGTTGCAGGCTATGCAGGAGCTGGCGCGGAACGAGATTGAGACGCCAGTGGCGCTGTGCCTCGACACGGCGCACCTGTACGCCGGCGGCTATGATATCGCCACAGCCGAGGGCTTGCGCGCCATGGTGCGGGACGCCGAAGCGTCCTTCGGGCTCGCGAACGTCAAGGTGATCCACGCGAACGATTCGAAAACGCGCCTCGGCTCGCGCCACGACCGCCACGCCCACATCGGCGAGGGCTACATCGGCGCGGAGGGGTTCCGCCGCATCCTCGCGCACCCGAAGCTCCGCGGCAAACCGTTCATACTGGAGACTCCGCACGACCGCGAGCAAGACGCCGTCCGCAACGTCGAGATGCTGAAATCGCTATGCCGGAAAAGACCTACAACCACCAAGCAATAGAACAGAAATGGCACGCGCGCTGGGATTCCGACCCGGAGCTCTACCGGATCTCGGACGACCCCTCGCTGCCCCGTTATTACGTGCTCGAGATGTTCCCCTACCCGAGCGGGCGGCTGCACATGGGACACGTGCGGAACTACTCCATTGGCGACACGCTGGCCCGCTACAAGTGGATGCGCGGGTTCAACGTGCTGCACCCGATGGGGTGGGACGCATTCGGTCTGCCGGCAGAGAACGCCGCCATCAAGAACAAACGCGACCCGCGCGAGTGGACCATCTCGAACATCGACTTCATGCGCCATCAGCTCCGGCGCTTCAGCTTCAGCTATGACTGGTCTCGCGAGGTTACCACCTGCGAGCCGGAGTACTACCGCTGGAACCAGTGGTTCTTCCTGAAGATGTACGAGCGCGGGCTGGCCTACCGCAAGAAGTCAACCGTGAACTGGTGCCCCGAGTGCGCCACCACGCTCGCAAACGAGCAGGTGGTGGAGGGCTGCTGCTGGCGTCATGAAACAACGCCGGTGGAACAGCGCGAGCTCGACCAGTGGTTCCTGCGCATCACCGCCTACGCCGACGAACTGCTCGAATGCACGAAGGAACTCGAAAGCGGCTGGCCGGAGCGTGTCCTCACGATGCAGCGGAACTGGATAGGCCGCTCCGAAGGCGCGGAGATCGATTTCCGTCACGAGGCCAGCGGCCGGCCGATCCGCGTCTTCACCACGCGCGTGGACACCATCTACGGCGCCACCTGCGTGATCCTCGCGCCGGCGCACCCGATGGCCGCGGAACTGGTTGCCACGGCCGACCAGCCGCGCCTGGCTGCCATGGTCGAGGCGCAGCGCCGCAAGGACGCGGGCGACCTCGAAAAAGAAGGCTTCTTCACCGGCCACTACGCCATAAACCCGTACAGCGGCGAGCGCATCCCGATCTGGGTTGGCAACTTCGTACTGCTCGAGTACGGCACGGGGGCGATCATGGCCGTGCCTGCGCACGACGAGCGCGATTTCGAGTTCTGCCGCAAGTACGGCATCGCCGTGCGCCCGGTGATCCGGCCCGCCGATGGCGAGCTCGCCGTTGAATCCGAGATGCAGCAGGCGTTCACCGAGAACGGCATCACGGAAAACTCCGGCGAGTTCTCCGGGCTTCCCAGCGCAGAAGCGCGCCGCCGCATGTGCGAAAAGGCTGAGCGCGAGGGCTTCGGCAAGGCCTCGGTAACCTACCGCCTTCGCGACTGGGGCATCTCGCGGCAGCGCTATTGGGGCACGCCCATCCCGATGATCCACTGCGAGCGGTGCGGCATCGTTCCCGTTCCGGAGAAGGATCTGCCGGTGGTTCTGCCGCTCGGCATCCCTATCACCGGCAAGGGCCGCTCGCCTCTTGAGGCCGTGCCCGAGTTCATGAACGTGAAGTGCCCATCATGCGGAGGCCCGGGCCGCCGCGAGAGCGACACGATGGACACTTTCGTGGACTCCTCCTGGTACTTCTACCGCTACTGCGACCCGCACAACGATAAGGCGCCGTTCGACCCCGCCAAAGCGCAGCCGTGGTTCCCCATCGACCAGTACATCGGAGGAGTCACTCACGCCATCCTGCACCTGATCTATTCGCGCTTCTGGACGAAGGTCATGCGCGATCTGGGCCTTATTACCAATTCCGAGCCCGCCGCCAACCTGTTTACACAGGGCATGGTGCTCAAGAACGGCACGGCCATGTCGAAGTCCAAGGGGAACATAGTAGACCCCAACGAGATGGTCGAAAAGTTCGGCGCCGACACATGCCGGCTATTCACGCTGTTCGCCGCTCCTCCCGAGCGCGACATGGAGTGGATCGAATCGGGCGTTGAGGGACAGTACCGGTTCGTGAGCCGCGTCTACCGCTTCGTCACGCGCAACGCCGAAAAGGCCCGCGCGGGAGGCGGCGAGCGCACGGAAGCCGACATAAAGGCACTGCGCAAGCTGCACCAGACCGTCAAGAAAGTTACGGAGGACTTCGAATCCCGCTGGCACTTCAACACCTCCATAGCCGCGCTGATGGAGCTGATGAACGAGCTGCACGCGCAGGAGGAAGGGCTCTCTGGCGGCGCGCTGGCTGAGATCGTCGAGAAGCTGGCGCTGATGCTCGGTCCGTTCACTCCGTACCTCGCTCAGGAGCTGTGGGAGGAGCTGGGCCGTGAGGGCCCTGTATTCCGGCAGCCCTGGCCCCAGTACGACCCGGAACTGGCTCGCGAGGAGGAACTGGAAATACCGGTTCAGATAAACGGCAAGCTGCGGGCGAAGGTTTACGCCGCGCCCGGCTCATCGCGGGAGGAACTGGAGCGCCTGGCTACGAGCGACGAGAAGATAGCGTCTTACATTGCAGGCAAGCAAGTCGTGAAGCTCGTGGTTGTGCCCGACAAGCTGGTAAATATCGTCGTCAAAGGATGACGAGCCCCGAGCTTCAGGTTTCCTGAGTTTCTCGGAGCGGGCGGGTGCGGCATATTCGGCATCGCCCGTCACCCGCCGCCTGAAGGGCGCGAACGGCCGCGTCCGCGCCGGATCCATTGGATCGGGAGCGGGTTCGGGAGAATAAGCAGCGCGAACCTCGGCATCGCGCGCTGAGCTGCGCTCTATACCTTCCCGTCCGCGGCACGCCGCTTCTTGGACGCCTGGGCGTCCACCGCTGCAATGGCCGCGACATTGACGATGTCGTTTACCTCAGCGTCGCGTTGAAGCACGTGTACGGGCTTGGACGTGCCGGTGAGGATCGGGCCGATCACCTCCGCGCCTCCGATTCGCGCCAGCAGCTTGTAGGCGATGTTCGCGGCCTCCAGGTTCGGGAAAACCAGCACGTTGGCGCCGCCCTTCAGCGTGCTGAACGGGTATGTGCTCTCGATGATCTCCGGCACCACCGCCGTGTCGGCCTGCATCTCGCCGTCGATGATGAGGTTCGGCTCGCGCGATCGCACGATCTCGACGGCCCGGCGCACCTTTTCCGCGAGCGGATGGCGCGTGCTGCCGAAGTTCGAGAAGGAAAGCATCGCCACGCGGGGCTCCACGTTGAAGCGGCGCGCCATCTCGGCAGTCGTGATCGCAATCTCCGCGAGATCCTCCGAGGACGGCTCGATGTTCACAGTGCAGTCCGCCAGGAAGTAGATGTCGCGCTTGGGCGTGATCAGCATATACACGCCTGAGACGCGGTGCAGCCCTTCTCGGACCGGGATGACTTGCAGCGCCGGGCGGATGGTATCCGGGTAGTGCTGCGTGAGCCCCGCAACCAGGGCGTCGGCGTCGCCAAGCTGCACCATCACGGCAGCGAAGGTGTTCTTGTTGAGGATCATCTCGCGCGCCTCACGGCGCGTGACGCCCTTGCGCTGGCGCTGCGTGTAGAGCACCTCGGCGTAGCGCTCGAGATCCGGCGAGGTGGCCGGATCCACTATGCGCACGCCCTGCAAATCCACGCGCAACTCTTCCGCCGTGCGGCGGATCTGCTCCTCGTTGCCGAGCAGGATGGGAACCGCGATACTCTCCTCCACCAGGATGTGGCAGGCGCGCAGGATCTTGCCCTGGTCGCCCTCGGGAAACACGATCCGCTGCGGCGCGGTGGAGGCTTCGTGCATAACGAGGCGCATGATCTCGCGCGACTTTCCAAGGCGGCGCTCGAGTTGTTCCTTGTACTCTTCGATATCGATCTGAACCTGCGCGACACCGGTCTCGATGGCCGCCTGCGCCACGGCCGCGGCTTCCCATATGAGCACGCGCGGGTCGAAGGGCTTGGGAATGATGTACTCGCGCCCGAACTCCATGTGCTCGACGCCGTAGGCGGCGCGGACGGAGTCGGGCACGTCCTCCTTTGCGAGCGCCGCGAGCGCGCGCGTCGCCGCCAGCTTCATCTCGTCGTTGATGGCCGTCGCGCGCACGTCCAGCGCCCCGCGGAAGATGAACGGGAACCCCAGCACGTTGTTCACCTGGTTGGGGAAATCCGACCGGCCGGTGCACATGATGATGTCCGAGCGCGCAGCCAAGGCCGCCTCGTAGGAAATCTCAGGGTCCGGGTTCGCCATCGCGAAGACGATCGGGTTCGGCGCCATACTCTGGAGCATCTCGGGCGTGAAGCAGTTCGCGCACGACAGACCCACCAGGACGTCGGCTCCGCGCACGGCTTCGGCCAGCGTTCGCGCTCGCGTCTCGCGTGCGAAGCGGGCTTTGAAGGAGTTCATGTTCTCGGTGCGGCCGGTGTAGAGAACGCCCTTCGTGTCGCACATCAGGATGTTCTCGCGCCGCACGCCGAGGCGGATGTAGTGCTCGGCGCACGAAATGGCGCTCGCGCCCGCGCCATTGATTACCATCCTGATGCTGGCGATGTCCTTCCCTGCAAGCTCAAGCGCGTTGATGAGAGCGGCTCCGGAGATGATGGCGGTCCCGTGCTGGTCATCGTGAAACACGGGGATCTTCATCGTGCGCTGCAGCTCCTGCTCGATCTCGAAGCACTCGGGCGCCTTGATGTCCTCGAGATTGATCCCGCCGAACGTAGGCTCCAGCAACTGGCAGGCGCGGATGATCTCCTTGGGATCTTCGGTGGCCAGTTCGATGTCGAAGACGTCGATGTCCGCGAAGCGCTTGAACAGCACGCCCTTGCCTTCCATCACCGGCTTGCCGGCCAGCGCGCCGATGTTGCCGAGGCCGAGCACGGCTGTGCCATTTGAAACGACGGCGACAAGATTGCCCTTGCTCGTGTACCGGTATGCAAGCGAGGGATCGCGTTCGATCTCAAGGCAGGGCACGGCGACGCCGGGCGTGTAAGCCAGGCTCAGGTCGCGCTGCGTGCGGCACGCCTTGGTTGGCTGGACGGACACCTTCCCGGGAGTTGGTAGAGCGTGGTACTCCAGTGCGTCTTCTTTGCGGATAGCCATAGTGGGAGCCCTTTTAGCGTAAGTGTACCGCTTGCGGCCCGGCGCAACCGCCTCGAACCGTGGGTTTGGGCATGCAAACGGACCGGTTGTTCCGGGGGTTCCCCAAAACGTGATCTGCTCGCCTGAAGCCCCGTCGCCGGCCCGGCGCTTTCGCGGGCTTCAGCCGCCCCGGATGGCCATTCGGGCTCCCTCCGCCCGTCCGGGACGGGTCACACGCACACCGCCGCGTTCCACTCCGGGCGGTGCGCTTCAATCACTGGTCTACGAGGCCTGTTGCGGAGTCTCCTCCTGCTTAACCAGTTCCCAGCGTCCCCGCCCGCACTTGTTGCGGCACTCCGGAAGCTCCTGGTCCTTCTCGAAACGGACCGGCAGCTTGCACACGCTGCACCAGTAGATGCCACGCTCGGGGGCCTTTGTGCCCGGCTGGTAGGTCATGATTGCGCACCTCGCGAAGATAGATCTGCAAGAACCGCCCGGGGGATGTCTTCAGCCCGGTCTACCATCATATCCGGCGGATCCGTCTCGAAGCTCTCCGGCTGGAAGCCGTAGGTGACGCCGAGCGAACGGATGCCGGCGTTGCGCGCGGTGCGGACGTCCACGGCGCTGTCGCCGATCATGATGGCTTCTTCGCGCTCCATACGGAGTTCGTGGAGCAGGGTCTCGACCCCGATGGGGTCTGGCTTCTTCCGTGGGAGGCTGTTTCCGCCGTAGAGGCGCACGAAGTAGTCGCGCAGCCCGAGCCCCTCCAGGATGCGGCCGCTCATACGGACAGGCTTGTTCGTGAGCACGGCCATGATGGCGCCCTCGCGGCGCAGCTCCTCAAGCGCCTCCGGGATGCCCGGGTACGGCCGTGTCACGTCGAGCTCGTGCTCCTCGTAGTGTTTCAGGAAGTACTCGAGCGCGCGAGCCACGTCCGCCTCGCTCGCCTGCTCGCCCAGCGCGCGCCGCATCAGCATGGGCGCGCCGTTGCCGACGTAGGAGGACACGGTATGCGGGTCGAGCGGCGGCAAATTCATCCAGGCAAGAGTGGCATTGACCGAGTTCGCAAGGTCGTCCTTCGAATCCACAAGGGTGCCGTCGAGATCGAATATGAGCAGGCGCACTATTTTCATTCTAAGGTGCCCGGCGACTCAGCTCACGCGGTGTAGCTTCAGCAAATTCGTCGTCCCAGGCACGCCCACGGGCACTCCGGCCACGATAGCTATCGCCTCGCCGGGCGCGGCCCATCCCCGCTCCTTAACGGCCCGGTTCACGTAGGCAAAGATCTCGTCGGCGGAGCGGAGGTCTGGCGCGATCACGGGCTCGATGCCGTAGCTGATGGCGAGAGCGCGCGCTGTGTCCGTCGAAGGCGTGAAGGCGTACACCGGATCCGGAGGGCGCAGGCGCGATATGAGCCGCGCGCTCGAACCGGTTATCGTGAACACGGCGATCGCGCGCACGTGCGTCGATAGCGCCGCTTCGTAGACGGCGGACGCGACGATGGCGGGGTCGCTCGCGCCGGGCTCGCCGTGCAGATCCTCCCACGAACCGAACTCGCGATGCGAGTCGGCAGCGCAGGCGATTGAGGCCATCGTGCGCACCGCGGCCGCGGGATACTTGCCGACGGACGTTTCGGCGGAGAGCATCACGGCGTCCGTTCCGTCGAAGATGGCGTTCGCTACGTCGCTGACTTCCGCGCGTGTGGCCGCCGGGCTGTTAATCATGGATTCGAGCATCTGCGTGGCGGTGATGACGAACCGCCCGCGGCGGCGTGCGCGCCGGATGATCGATTTCTGGATGAACGGGATCTCGTCAACGGGCATCTCGACGCCGAGGTCGCCGCGCGCCACCATGACGCCGTCCGCCGCCTCGAGGATGCCATCCAGGTTGCGCCAGCCCTCGGCCTTTCGATCTTGGCCACGAGCAGCGGCTGCCGCGATGCGCCCGCCACCGCTTCGCGAAGCGCGTGCAGGTCCGCGGCGCGGCGGACGAACGAGAGCGCGATGAGATCTGCGCCGCGATCGAGCGCAAACGCGAGATCCTTGCGATCCTTCTCCGTGAGCGACGGGGCGCTGATTTCAGCGCCGGGCAGGTTGATACCCTTGCGGTCGCCAACGCGGCCGCCGGAGATAACTCTGCACCGTGCGGATACGCCGTCGGTTGATTCCACGCGCAGCTCGACAGCGCCGTCTGCGAGCAGCACCCTATTGCCGGGCTTCACGTCGCGCGCGAAATCCCGGTACGTCGTGGAGGCGCGCGCTGCGTTGCCGGAGACTTCTTCCGTCGCTATCGTGAACTCGTCCCCAGTCTGTAGCTCCGCTGAACCGTTTTCGAATATTCCGAGTCGGATCTTGGGACCCTGAAGGTCGGCGAGAATGGCGGCCGCAGGTGCCTCGGCGCGGATGCGATCGATCCGCGCGGCGTGCTCCGCGAGCGAGCCGTGAGACAGGTTGAGGCGGAAAACGTCCGCCCCGGATTGGGCGAGCTGTGCGATGACGCCGGGGCCGTCCGTCGCCGGCCCGAGCGTGGCGACAATTTTGGTCTGCCTCTTGCGAAAATCAGGACGAGGGGGGCTCATAGCGATGGCAATTCATCCTCTTGCTGGAAAGCCGGCGCCGGTCGACATGATGATCGACGCGGCCGCACTGGTGCGAGCCTATCACGAGGTCGTGCCGGATGTGCGCGATCCCCAGCAGCGCGTCTCCTTCGGAACGAGCGGCCACCGCGGCACGCCCACGAATGGAACCTTCACCGACCAGCATGTGCTGGCGATCGCGCAGGCTATCTGCGACTATCGCAAGGCATCGGGGACCGCCGGACCGCTCTATTTGGGCAAGGACACTCACGCGCTCTCCGGACCCGCCGAGACCACCATACTTGACGTGCTGGCGGCAAACGGGGTCGATGTCTACGTCCAGCGCGACGACGGCGCGACGCCCACGCCGGTCATCTCGCGCGCCATCATCGTATACAATCGCGACAACGGCGCGGGACTTGCCGACGGCATCATCGTAAGCCCATCGCACAATCCCCCCGAATACGGCGGGGTGAAGTATAACCCGCCGCACGGCGGCCCGGCCGACACCGAGACCACCCGGTGGATCGAGCGGCGCGCGAACGAACTGCTTGCCGGCGGCAATAAGGACGTACGGCGGCGCGGGGTTGGCCAGGGCCTGCGCGCTCCCACCACTCACCTGACCGATTTCGTCCTACCCTATGTGCGCGACCTCCGCCAAGCCATCGACATGGACGCCGTCCGCGGCGCGGGCATGCGCATCGGAGTAGACCCGCTCGGCGGGGCATCGCTTGCTTACTGGCGGCCGATCGCCGAGGAGTACAAGCTAAAGCTGGACGTGGTCAATCCGCGCCTCGACTACGCCTTCGGCTTCATGCCGGTGGACCACGACGGCCGCATCCGCATGGATTGCTCCAGCCCCTATGCCATGGCCGGCCTGGTTGCGCTCAAGGACCGGTACGACATCGCGTTCGGAAACGATCCCGACGCGGACCGGCACGGCATCGTGGTCCGCTCCGCGGGCCTGATGAACCCGAACCACTATCTTGCGGCCGCGATCTCGTACCTGCTCCAACACCGGCCGAACTGGCGGCCCGAATCGCTCGTCGGGAAAACGCTTGTCAGCAGCGCCATGATCGATCGGGTCGTTCGCGCGCGCGGGCGGCGGCTGGCCGAAGTGCCGGTCGGATTCAAGTGGTTCGCGCCGGGCCTGTTCGACGGCACATATTGTTTCGGTGGAGAGGAGAGCGCCGGCGCGAGCTTCCTCGAGATGAGCGGCCGCGCCTGGACCACCGACAAGGACGGCATTCTGCTCGGTCTGCTCGCGGCGGAGATCACCGCGCGCGTGGGCAAGGGCCCGGGCGAGCTCTACAACGCGCTCACCGCCGAGTTCGGTGAGCCCGCGTACATCCGGCTCGACGTGCCGGCCACGCCGGAGCAGAAGCAGCGCCTCGCCTCGCTGAATCCGGACAGCCTTGTCGACAGCGAACTGGCGGGCGACCGCATACTCGCCAAGCTCACACGTGCTCCCGCCAACAACGCACCAATCGGCGGCGTCAAGATCGTGACCGCCAACGGCTGGTTCGCAGCCCGGCCTTCCGGCACCGAGGACATCTACAAGATCTACGCCGAGAGCTTCCTGGGGCCCGAGCACCTCTCGGCCATCGTTGAGGACGCCCGCCGCATCGTGAATGCCGCCATCGGGACGCGCACGGCCGGCAGCTAGGACAGTTACAATGGTTCATTCGGGATGCGAGGGAGCGCACGTTCCGCGCGCAGGCGCTGCGCATGGGCTCCGAACCTTTGAACGCACCCGGCGTCATCGTCCCACGGAGGATTTGCATTGCCCGACGACCAGAGCCTGAAGCACACGCTCGAACTTACGGTACCGGCCGAGGAGGTCGCCAGCGAAACCGAGCGCGCCATCCAGAACATCAAGGCGCGCGTGAAGCTGCCCGGCTTTCGCCCCGGCAGGGTGCCGGACAACATCATCCGGCGGCGCTTCAGCGAGGAAATAAAGCACGACGTGCTCGAGAAGCTGTTGCCAAAGCATTTCTGGGAGCGCGCGGAACAGGAGGGCCTGGCCGTCGCCGGGCCGCCAAGCATCAGCGAAGTTCACTTCGAGCCGGGCGAGCCGCTCCGCTTCAAGGCCGAGTTTGAGGTGGCGCCGCAGTTCGAGCTGAAGGAATACAAGGACCTGACGGTCACCTATTCCGACCCCGAGGTGACGGACGAGGACGTCAACAAGCGGCTGGACGCTCTGCGCGACCAGAAGGCCGAGTACGTCTCGGTGGACCCGCGCCCGGTGGAGAAAGGCGACTATGCGGTGATCTCGCTGCACAGCACGGCTGGCGTACAGCCGCCGATGTCGCAGGATGAGCTCACCGTCGAGGTCGGCGGTGAAGATACCCTGGCCGGTTTCACCGATGGCCTGCTCGGCATGACGCCCGGTGAGGACAAGGACGTCGAGGTCGCCTATCCCGAGGACTACGGCAACGCGCGGCTTGCGGGCAAGACCGTGACGTTCCATATCCACCTGAAGGCGATCCGGCGCAAGGAACTGCCCGAACTGGACGACGAGTTTGCGCGGGACGTCGGCGACTACCAGAACCTCGAGGAGCTTCGTCAGGCGGTCCGCAACGCGATCTTCGCCGAGCGGCAGTACGTAGCGCAGCAGGAAGCGAAGAACAAGCTTGTCGAAACGCTCGTCGACATGCACGATTTTCCGGTGCCGGAGGCGTATGTCGAGCGGCAGATTGAGAACCTCGTCGAAAGGCACCTGCACAGCCTTGCCGCCGAGGGAGTGGACCCGAGCAAGGTCAAGCTCGACTGGGCCAAGATCAAGGCCTCGCAGCGCGATCGCGCAATTCGCGAAGTGAAAGCCTCACTGCTGCTCCAGCGCATCTCGGAGCGCGAGAACCTCTACGCGACGGAAGAGGAAGTCGACCGCGAGGTGGCGCGCATAGCGCGGCAGGAGCGCGAGCCGGTAGCCGCCACGCGGATCCGCCTGGAGAAAGAGCAGGCGCTTGGGCGCATCGCGTCGCGCATCCGGACGGAGAAGACTCTGTCTTACCTGTTCGAGCACGCGCGCAAAGTGGCGCAATAGCGGGCGCGCTTCGTTCCAGCTTAGTGCCGGCGGGCCGCAGTCCCGCCGCGCGCTGCCCCGCCCCATGTATCTGATCGCCGTGGCCAGGCGAACAGCCGCCGGCTAACCCAACTCCGCCAGCACCTCGGCCGCGTGTCCCTGGGGCTTTACCTTGTGGAATACCTTCGCAACGCGCCCGTCTTCATCAATGATGAACGTGCTGCGCTCGATGCCCATCACCTTTTTCCCGTACATGTTCTTCTCCTTCCAGACGCCGTAGGCTTCGGCGGCCTTGTGGTCCGGGTCCGAGAGAAGCGGAAAGGTGAGCCGCTGGGCATTCTTGAACTTCACCAGCGCGGGCGCGCGGTCCGGTGAGACGCCGGCAATCACCGCTCCGCGGGCCAGGATGTCCTGGTTCGCGTCGCGGAACTCGCACGCCTCTACAGTGCAGCCGGGAGTCGAGGCGCGCGGGTAGAAGTACAGCACCACCTTCCGGCCGCGCTGCTCCGAAAGCCGGAACGTGTTGCCGGATTCGTCCTGAAGTTCGATATCTGGCGCCGGTACGCCGGGCTGTAAGTCAGGCATCACTCCACTTTGATGCTGGAGCCCCGTTGCGGGGTGCGCGAAAGCGATTCGATGCGCTCGTCCAGCAGTGAGCGTATGCCCTTGAGAAACTCCACGCGCGAGTTTCGGAAATGGGCCCTCGCCTCCTCGCTCCTGAAGCCGGCCAACTGCAGGAACATATCCATCGCCAGGCAGCACAGGCACTGACCGCCGCCGAGCCGCGCGCCATGATGCTGTTCACCGTGAGACTGCTCGCCGTTCATGTTCCCTGCTCCTTCAGTTCCACTGTAAGCACACGCTGTTCCAGGCGCGCCCGCGCCGGCACCAGGGCGGCCATGGATGTCGGCAGGCCGATGTGCCGGCGGAACGAGCCTATCTCAACCACAAGCTCGTCGCCTTTCTTGAACAACCCGACTTCACCCTTGCTCGCGAACGGCAGCGTGAGCCGCACCTCGTACTTACCGTCGCTCTTAACGAAGCTGTATGGGCGCTCTGTGCGCGTCACCGCCGCCGGGTCTTCCCCTTCGGGGTACAGCACGTCCGCCAGCTCCTCCAGGCGTTCGCGGCCCAACACTTCGCGCGTGAAAAGCGGCACGCGCTTCACCGGAACGGGCGCGAAATACGCCTCCGTTTCCTCCAGAATGCGCTGCTGAGAGGCGTGCCACTCGGTAAAGTATGCGTCACTTACTGCGTCGGGCAGCACGCGGTTTACTATCACCGTGTCCACGGTGAGCCCGTGCAGGGAGAAGTATACGAAAGCGCGCTCCGTCTCGCGCAGCACCATCCTCTCCGGGTTTGTCACGAGCCGCACGCTGGTTATCTCGGGGTCCTCCATCAGCGTATCCACGCCCTCCAGCCGCTCGAAAAGCTTCTGCACATTGTCGAAGTAACTGTCGGTGGGAAGCTCGAAGGGCGAGACGCGGTTCGCTATAGGACGCACGGCCTTGAGCACGCTCCGCTGGAACGGGAAGATGTGCTTCATATACCAGTCCAGCGTTGTCGGCATGGAAACGAAGCGCATTGATTCCGCTGTGGGCGCGGCATCGAGCACGATGACGTCATAGCGCTCCTCACGGCGGTACTGGTTGACGTACATCATCGCGCTCAACTCTTCCATGCCGGGGAGAATGGCTAGTTCCTCGGCCTCGACGCCGCTCACGCCGGTGGTTCTCAGCACGGAGACGATGTAGGACGAGATCTCCTGCCAGTGCCTGCGGATCTCTTTCTGGATGTTCAGCTCCTGGATGTGCAGGCGGTCATCAATGGGCAGCGGATCGGCTGTGCTCCCGTGAAATAGCTCCGTATCAAGGTTGAACGAATCGCCCAGCGAGTGCGCCGGGTCGATGCTCATTACCAGGGTCCGCTTGCCTAGCTGTGAAAGCCGCACGCCCGTTGCCGCGGCCAGGCTGGTTTTTCCAACGCCCCCCTTCCCGCTGAAAAACAGAATCCGCATGTCCCCATTTTCCCAAGCCTGCCGCGCTCCCGCCGCGCCACAGGCCGGGTCCTTGATCGAGCGCCTACGACGCCTCGCCGGCTCGCACTACCGCAAGGCAAGGTTAACGGCGCGGCGCGCGTGCGCCCAAGCCGCATAGGCGAGCAGAAACGCGAGGCTGAACGGGAAACAGAGGATACCAGCGATGTTGCGTGCGGCGGGAGGACCGGCCAGGCCCGCGCGGTCGAGGCCGAGCTGCATCAGCAGGCGGGCATTCGTGTATTCGAGCGGGAAATAGTCGGCGTTCTCGTTGACGATGAACACCTTCGCGCGGACTAGCAGCGCCACGGCCAGCTTCCACTTGAAAAGGATAGGCTCGCCGGAGCAGATGATTGCGATGACGTCGGGCCGGCGTTGGCGCAGCTTACTGAGCAGCGCGCGGCGGTCCGGGTAGTCCGGCGTGCGGAACACCACGGCGTCCCCGGAAACGCCCGCGGGCGCGCCTGGATAGCACGTCAGGACGTCGAAGACGATCTGCTCGCCGTGGTTGCGGCGCATCACAGGCACGAGCCGCTCGGCAATAGCGCGATCTCCGCTTTCGACCAGGAGAACGCGGCCGATCGGCGGGACGCGCCGGCGGAAAAAGTAGCGCACCTACACAGGGTAGGACATCGCGCGATCTCCGCGCCCGGCACGCGCCACCTCCGCGAAAGCCCTCAGCCCGCCGCGGTCTCGCCCTCGACGATCCGCCCGTCCAGCATGCGGATGATGCGGTGGCCGTAGGAGGCGACGTGCGCGTCGTGCGTGATCAAGAGGATGGTCTGGCCCAGCCGCTCGTTAAGGTCGCGCAGCAGCTTCAGCACGGCCTCGGAGTTCTTGGAATCCAGGTTGCCCGTGGGCTCGTCCGCAAGGAGGATGGCAGGGTTGTTCACGAGGGCCCGCGCTATGGCGACACGCTGCTGCTCGCCGCCCGACAGAGCGCGGGGTTTGTGCTCCAGCCTGTGGCTGATGCCGAGGATCTTCAGCATCTCGGCGAACTTCGGGTCCGAGGCGGAGTTCCGAGCCAGATGGCGGGCGATCGCGATGTTGTCCGCCGCCGAGAGTGTCGGGAGCAGGTTGTACTTCTGGAAAACGAAGCCGACCATGCGCTTGCGCATCTCCGTGCGCTCGCGGTCGCTGATACGCGACAGGTCGCGCCCGCCCACGATCACCGTGCCCGAGGTTGCCGGAGTCAGCCCGCCCAGGATATGGAACAGCGTCGATTTCCCCGAGCCCGACGGCCCCACTACGCACACGAACTCTCCGCGCTGCACCGAGAGCGTCACGCCGCGAAGCGCGTGGACCTCCACGTCTCCGACGCGGTAAATCTTCCTGAGGTCCCGGACCTCGATGATCGGGCCCTCACTCATACGCCAGGGCCTCAATCGGATCTTGCTTCGCGGCCCGCATTCCGGGGTACGCCGTGCCGAGCAGGGCTCCGGCAATGGCTATGGCCGCCGCGATCGGCCACCACGAAGGCACGATGTGCTGCGAAAGCGAAGCCGGCACGAATGTCGCCAGCAGCCACCGCGTGACGTACGAGAAACCTATTCCGAGCGCCGAACCCGCAATCGCCAACATCGTCGTCTCTCTCACCAGCAGGCCCAGGATGAAGGCCGGGCTCGCGCCCAGCGATTTCAGTATTCCTATCTCGCGCGTGCGCTCCAGCACCGTCGTGTACATCGACAGGAAAACCACAAGGAAGCCGATCACAACCGAAAGCCCGATCACGACCTTGATGAACGGGCCCAGCCCGGGCGTCTTGTCCACCGTGTAGTAGGACATCAGCTCCGGCATCGAGTAGATCGGGTAGCCCTCCAGTTGGCTCTTGAGCGCCTCAATAACCGTCGGGATGTTCTCCGGCTGGTCTACCTTCACATAGAGCTGGCTGACCTTCCCGGTGTTGCCCGTCAGCTCCTGCAGGCGATCCATCCCCACGACGATGCGCGCGAGTTTGCCGCCCTCGAAGATGCCCGAAACGCGCCACTGCCGGTTCAGCAACTCGGTCATCGAACCCGCGTGCAGGCCGTTCTGCTGGGCGTAGTAGCGGTCCACCATGATGTCGTCGGGGCCGCTCAACGGGCCGCCCTCGACGAAGTCAAACCCGCCGCTCATGCGATCAAATGCGGCGAGGTCGATCCCGGTGACAGTGTCCAGGCCTCTAAGGGGATGAATCACAGTCCCCATCGACTGGGTCACATGCGGCTGCTTCGCCAGCCAGTCGACCAGGCGTTCGTCAATGGTCGCCGAACTCAGGCCGAGGATGCTGCTCCCGCGCGGCCGGATAATGATGTCAGCGCCCACGCCGCGCGCGCGCTGCTCCGCTTCGGCCAGCATTCCCTTGCTGAGGCCGACGATAGCCAGGATGAGCGTCACTTCCAGCGCTATGGCGACTATGCTGAGCCCGCTTCGGATGGGACGGAACTTCAGGTTCTCAAGGACGAGCTTGTTTACCAAAGGCTTTGTACCAAAGCTCTAGTTTAGCCGTTCACGGACTCCGTCGCGTGGGTGCCCGTGCGCCTCGTGACGCTGCCGTCCACTTGAGCGGGCGGATTGGGTGCCTCCGCCTAAGGTTTTTGGGGTGGAAGCCCCTCTCGCACATGATCCCGGCCCGGCTGTGCGCGTCTGAAGCCCCCGCCGGCGCTCGATCACGTGTTGCGCGAACTCGGACGCCAACTTGCCCTAGTCTCCCTAGATGAACGCCACCAGGGTTTCTGATGTGGCGGCGAACGCCTCCCCGGAGAGCGTCCGCTCGTTCCCGGCGCCTGGAGAGAGTTCCGTCGAGGCCTGCCGCTCGAAACGGGCGAGGCGATCACCGGAGAACCACCGGCGGGCGCCTGCTGCGCCGCGGGCGTCATGGGCCGGCGTAAGCTTACTGTTTTCTGTCCCTTAAAGCGGAAGCGGGCACCCCGCAGGCGCTGTCATCCACAGCTTTTCCACAGCACGCCGCCGCAGGCCGAGCCGAAAAGTCATTGTTACCCAGAAGTTTAGGAGAAAATCTCAACATTGAGGTTTTTTCCTTGATTTACCGGGCCTACTGAAATAAGATCCAATCACAACGGGTTTGGCGGTTGCGTTTCCGTCGGACCGATTCTCCCATTGAACATCAACCCTGGTTGAACAGGGAGCAGACGCCCGTTCCATCGGAACGGGCGTCTGTTTTTAAGCACTTGTTTTTGAGCAGCTTTTAAGCACTCCGAACCGCGTAGTCCAGAACCTCTGGCGCCCGCACCGCGGCCACGTGCATGCGCGCGGGCGAGCGAAGCTCGAACAGATCCGGGTGGTGTTGGGCAGGCGGGCACCAAGACAACGATGCCTCCGCCGCTCTGTCATAAAGAGACCTTCATTCAACTGTCCCTTAAGAAACTTTAATTCACCGCCTCGGGGCTGGTGTAGCCCGCGTGCGCCCGCCCTGCATCGGTGGCCTACCGGCCCGCTTTTTCCTGCTCCCTCACGCCAGGTTTCAGCATCTCTCGTATGGACGTCAATGTTGACCGAAAAGTACAGATTCGCTAGACTGGTTTTAAGCCGCAAAAGGGGAGCTTGATGAGTTCAGCCGACATCCATGCGTTTACGCGCGAGGAGTATAAGTACGGATTCGTCACGGACATAGAGACGGAGTCCGTGCCTGCCGGCCTTAACGAGGATGTGATCCGTCTCATCTCGGCAAAGAAGCGCGAGCCCGAGTTCCTGCTCGAGTGGCGCCTGAAGGCGTTCCGCTACTGGCAGACGCTTACTGAGCCCGGCTGGGCCAACGTGCACCACCCCCCGATCGATTACCAGTCCATCGTCTACTACTCCGCGCCGAAACGCCACACGGAGCGGCCCAAGAGCCTGGACGAGGTAGACCCGGAACTGCTCCGCACCTACGAGAAACTAGGCATCCCGCTGAAAGAACAGGAATTGCTCGCCGGTGTCGCCGTCGATGCCGTCTTCGACAGCGTCTCCGTAGCCACCACCTTCAAGCAGAAGCTGGCAGAGCTGGGGATTATTTTTTGTTCATTCTCGGAGGCCGTGCAGGAGCACCCCGACCTGGTGGAGAAGTACCTGGGCTCGGTGGTGCCGTACTCGGACAACTTCTTCGCGGCGCTGAACTCGGCGGTTTTCAGCGACGGCTCGTTCTGCTACGTGCCCAAGGGCGTCCGGTGCCCCATGGAGCTGTCCACGTACTTCAGGATCAACGCGCAGAACACGGGCCAGTTCGAGCGGACGCTCATCATTGCCGATGACGACGCCTACGTCAGCTACCTGGAGGGCTGCACGGCTCCCATCCGCGACGAAAACCAACTCCACGCCGCGGTGGTCGAGCTCATCGCCCACGACCGCGCCACCATCAAATACTCCACCGTGCAGAACTGGTATCCCGGCGACAAGCAGGGCAAGGGCGGCATCTATAACTTTGTCACCAAGCGCGGGGCGTGCCGGGGCGTGAACTCCAAGATCTCCTGGACGCAACTCGAGACCGGTTCGGCGATCACCTGGAAGTACCCGAGTTGCATTCTTATCGGCGACGGCTCCGTGGGCGAGTTCTACTCCGTCGCCGTGACAAACAACTACCAGCAGGCGGACACGGGAACGAAGATGATCCACATAGGCAGAAACACGCGGTCCACAATCGTCTCGAAGGGCATCTCGGCCGGTCACGGCCAGAACAGCTACCGAGGCATGGTCAAGGTGCTTCCAGGGGCGGAGAACGCGCGCAACTACTCCCAGTGCGACTCGATGCTGATCGGCAATGAGTGCGGCGCGCACACGTTCCCGTATCTCGAAGTGAAGAACAACACGGCGCAGGTTGAGCACGAGGCGTCTGTTTCCCGCATCGGCGAGGACCAGATCTTCTACTGCCGCCAGCGGGGCATCTCCGCCGAGGACGCCGTCTCGATGATCGTCAATGGATTCTGCAAGGAAGTATTCCGGGAACTGCCGATGGAGTTCGCGGTGGAAGCGCAGAGGCTTCTGAACGTCAGTCTGGAGGGGTCGGTCGGATGAGTGTAACGCCAATGCTTGAAGTGAGAAACCTGCACGCGCGGGTCGAAGACAAGGATATTTTGAGGGGCATAGACCTTACGGTGAACGCCGGCGAGGTGCACGCCATCATGGGCCCGAACGGCAGCGGAAAAAGCACTCTGGCGCGCGTGCTCGCGGGCCACGAGGCATACGAGGTCACCGCTGGCCAGGCGCTGTACCGCGGCCGCGACCTGCTCGACATGGACCCCGAGGAGCGTGCTCAGGAGGGCGTATTCATGGCCTTCCAGTACCCCGTCGAGATCCCCGGCGTCAGCAACATGTACTTCCTGCGGACCGCCGTGAACGCCGTGCGCAAGCACCGGGGCCTCGAAGAGCTGGATGCCATGGATTTCATGCAGCTCATCCGCGAGAAGGCAGCACTGCTAGGACTGAACGAGGCGCTCCTCTCGCGCCCTGTGAACGAAGGCTTCTCCGGAGGCGAGAAGAAGCGGAACGAGATCATGCAGATGGCCGTGCTCGAGCCCAGCCTGTGCATCCTCGACGAAACCGACTCGGGGCTCGACATCGACGCGCTCAAGGCGGTCGCCGCCGGCATCAACGCCATGCGCCACCCGTCGCGCGCGATGATCCTGGTGACGCACTACCAGAGGCTGCTGAACTACGTCGAACCCGACTTCGTGCATGTCATGGCGGACGGGCGCATCGTCCGGTCGGGCGACAAGACGCTCGCGCACGAGCTCGAGCGCGAGGGATACGCGTGGCTTCGGGAGGAGGCCGCGGGGGCGAGATCGTGAGCAGCGTAGCCGTTATCACTGATCCTTACACCGCGGCGTTCGCCGCGCGGGAGCCCGACGCGCTGCAGGAACTGCGCGCGGCGGCTATGGAGCGCTTCGTGTCGCTCGGATTCCCGACGATCAAGAACGAGGAGTGGCGCTTCACCAACCTCGCTCCGTTCCTGAAGGAGCCCTACGCCCCAGCGCCGCAGCCGAGCTTCGAGCTTGTAGAGCGGCAGGGCGGCGCGGGCATAGTCTTCATGGACGGCTGGTTCATGCCGGAGCTTTCGGTTGCGCCGGCCGGAATAGAGTTGCGCAGCCTGCTGGACGGGCCAGGCGCCGGGCTGGTGGGCCGCGGCGCGGCTTTTGAGAAGAATGCGCTAGTCGCGTTGAACACGGCGATGTTCGCCGGCGGCGTCTACATCCGCATTCCGGATGGAACGGTTCTCGACGAGCCCATCTCGATTCTTCACGCCGCGACCGCAGCGCGCAGGCAGGCTTCCTTTCCTCGTGTGCTGGTTGTCGCCGGGCGGGACGTACAGGCGCGCGTCATCGAGTACTTCGCCAGCACGGGCGAGCAGTTCACGTGCGCGGTGACCGAAATCTCGGCCGCCGAGGGCGCGCACATCGAGCACTACAAGATCCAGATGGAAAGCGGCCAGGCGCTTCACTTCGGGCACCTGGCGACGCGGCAGGGGCGCTCGTCCACGGTGGCGTCGTTCAACATCGCGTTCGGCGCGGCGCTGGCGCGCAACGAGATTGCGGCTGCGCTCGACGGCGAGGGTGCGGAGTGCACGCTCAACGGATTGTACGTCGCCGGGGGCCGGCAACACGTGGACAACTACAGCACGCTCGAGCACATCGCCCCACACACCGCCAGCCGCGAGCTGTACAAAGGCGTTCTCGACGGCGCGAGCCGGGCGGTGTTCCACGGCCGCATCGTCGTCCGCCCGGAGGCGCAGAAGACGGACGCCATCCAGCGCAACCGAAATCTGCTGCTTTCGAAGGAAGCCGTGGTGAACACGAAGCCGCAGCTTGAGATCTACGCCGATGATGTGCGCTGCACGCACGGCGCGACGGTGGGCCAGGTGGACGAGGACGCAGTGTTCTACCTGCGTTCGCGAGGCATCCCGCGCGCCGGTGCGCGGGCGCTCCTGACGTTCGCCTTTGCGGGCGAGATTACGGATCAGATTGGGATAGAGTCCGTGCGCGAGCGGCTCGCAGATGAACTGCGCCGTCGCCTGGGCTCGGATGAGGCAGCATGACGATACCAGCGATGACCGGATTCGACGTTGCGCGCGTGCGCGAGGATTTCCCTATCCTCCGGCAAACCGTGCGCAACCGGCCGCTCGTGTATCTGGACAACGCGGCCACTTCGCAGAAGCCCCAGGCGGTCGTCGACGCGCTGGTGCGCTACTACACGGAGCAGAACGCCAACGTCCACCGCGGCGTTCACATGCTGAGCGAGCGCGCCACACAGGCATATGAGGAAGCGCGGAAGACGATCGCGCGGCACCTGAACGCGGGCGACCGGCGCGGCATCGTATTCACGCGCGGGACGACGGAGTCGATCAACCTGGTCGCGCAGTCCTGGGGGCGCGCGAACGTGGGCCCGGGAGACGAGATCGTCATAACCGCTCTCGAGCACCACTCCAACATCGTGCCGTGGCAGCTTCTGGCGGAGGAGAAGGGCGCGCGGCTGCGCGTCGCCCCGATCAACGACGCTGGCGAAGTAATCCTGGAGGAGTACGAGCGTCTGCTCGGGCCGCGCACGAAGATCGCGGCGCTCAGCCACGTATCGAACGCGCTCGGCACCGTTAACCCGGTGCGCGAGATGATTGCGGCTGCGCACGCGCGCGGCATTCCGGTGCTCGTAGACGGCGCGCAGGCCGCGCCGCACATACGCATCGACGTGCGCGCGCTCGATTGCGATTTCTACGCGCTCTCTGGCCACAAGATGTACGGCCCGACGGGCATCGGCGTGCTCTACGCCAGGCCCGCGCTGCTGGATGCGATGCCGCCCTGGCAGGGCGGCGGCGACATGATCAGCTCCGTTACGTTCGAGAAGAGCACGTGGAACGAGCTGCCCTACAAGTTCGAGGCCGGAACGCCGAACATCGCTGGCGCGGCCGGGCTCGCCGCTGCGGTGGAGTACATCGAAGCAATAGGAGTTGAGGCGATCGCCGCGCACGAGCGCTGCCTGCTCGAGTACGCCACCGGGCGGCTGGAGGAAATCGAAGGCGTGCGCATCATCGGCGCAGCGCCGCACAGGGCCGCCGTGCTGTCGTTCGTGCTCGACGGCGTGCACCCGCACGACCTCGCCACAATCCTGGATTACCAGGGCATCGCGATTCGCGCCGGCCACCACTGCGCCCAGCCGGTGATGCAGCGCTTCGGCGTGGCCGCGACGGCGCGCGCCTCCTTCGCCCTCTACAATACGCGCGAGGAGATCGACGCGCTCGTCCACGGCATCCGCCGCGCGAAGGAGATCTTCGAGTGATGAACGAACTAAAGGATTTGTATCAGCAGGTGATCGTCGATCACAGCCGCAGGCCGCGCAATTTCCGTGTCATCGCGGACGCCCGCAAGGTGGAGGGCCACAACCCGCTCTGTGGCGACCACCTCAATATGTACGTAAAGATGGACGGCGGCCGCATCGCCGACATCAGCTTCGAGGGCTCCGGGTGCGCGATCTCCACCGCCTCGGCGTCGCTGCTGACCGAATCCATCAAGGGCAAGACGCCCGAGGAAGCAGAGAAGTTGTTCGAAGCATTTCATGAGCTGGTGACGGGCCTGGAACCGCCGCCGGATGAGCGCCAGCGGCTCGGCAAGCTCCAGGCGTTTTCAGGCGTATGCGACTACCCGACGCGCGTGAAGTGCGCCACTCTGGCGTGGCACACGCTGCGAGCGGCCATAAGGGACGAGCAGCGGAAGAAGGTGAGCACGGAATGAAGAAAGCGCCCGCAGCACTCGAAGACGCCGTCGTGGCGGCTCTAAGAACTGTTTACGATCCGGAAATCCCGGTTAACATCTACGACCTCGGTCTCGTCTACTCGGTCGATGCCTCGGAGGACGGAAAGGTGTTCATCACGATGACGCTTACCGCGCCTGCGTGCCCCGTGGCGGGCGTACTGCCCGGACAGGTTGAGGCCGCTGTCCGCGCCGTGGAGGGAGTGACTGACGTCTCGGTGGAGCTGACCTTCGATCCGCCGTGGGACCAGGCACGCATCTCGCCGGAAGCGCTCCTCAAATTGGGTTTGTTGTGAAGATAACGGCACAGGAAGAATACGGGATACGCTGCCTGCTCGAGCTTGGACGCCGCGGGCCGGGCGCCAGCGCAACCATACCGGAAATCAGCCGCGCGGAGGGCATCTCGAAGGAGTACGTTGCCAAACTCATGCGCATACTGCGCAGGAGCGGCCTCGTACGCAGCCTGCGCGGCCAGTCCGGCGGGTACGTGCTGGCGCGGCCTCTGGAGGAGATCACCGTGGGAGAGGCGTTATCCGCGCTCGGCGGCCCGCTCTACACAGCCGGCTTCTGCGCGCAGCATGTTCACGAGGGCACATGCCGCCGCAGTATTGAGTGCTCCGTGCGGTCGTTGTGGAACGCCGTCCAGGAGGCCGTTGACGACGCGCTAGCGGGCAAAACACTGGCGGATCTGCTGCCCAGGAGGCTCCTGCCCGGGACGGGCGCGCCGGAAGACAAGCCAGCGCCCACGGTCGAGTTGAACTCGCTGGTTTGATGCCGGCGGCGCTTCACGGTTGCGAGCCACGGGCCTGAACTAAACGGCCTTTGGGTTCAGGCCGCCGGTTCAGCTCCCGGTTTATCGCCGGCCAGCCGCTTGCGGATCCGCGCCTCCACCGCCTCTTTCAACTTTTCCTCGGGGATGAACTTCGACAGCAGCGGCGGCAGCTCGAGGTCGATGATCACCTCGGTGTCCTGCACGTCCACGGTCCCGTTGACGGGCATGCGCAGCGGTCCCATCGCGACGGCGGTCTGAAACTGTAGCGTCGAGTTGCTCCACTGCTTGCGCATGCCGGCCATCCGGAAGGGCCGCGGCAGCTCAGTTTCCAGCAGGCCCGCGATGGCGTCCTCTACGATACGGGCGGCCTCTGCCCTGCTCTTTTGGTGGGAAACCGTGAAGCGCATTCCACTTCAGCGTAGCATCGCTCCGTCGCGCTACACTCTCCTTATTCAGGTTTGCGAGGGGCTCTGCAGGAGGCACTAGCTGAAATGAGAACCGAATGGGTAGCCGCGCGAGAGGGCGATTCCGTCCGCACACAGATGTACTACGCGCGCAAGGGCGTCATCACGGGCGAGATGGAGTTTGTGGCCCGGCGCGAGCAACTGACTCCGGAACTGGTTCGCGACGAAGTTGCGCGCGGCCGCATGATCATCCCGGCCAACGTGCGCCACACGAATCTGGAGCCCATCTGCATCGGCATCGCGTCGCGCTGCAAGATTAACGCGAACATCGGCAGCTCGCCCATCTCCTCTGGTATTGGCGAGGAACTGGAGAAGCTGCGCTACTGCATCCGCTACGGCGCGGATACCGTGATGGATCTCTCCACCGGCGGCGACCTCGGTGAGATTCGCAGGGCCATCATCGCCAGCTCGCCCGTGCCCGTCGGCACGGTTCCCATATACGAGGCAGTGGCGCGCGTGCGCAGTGTGGAGGACCTCACGCCCTCGCTGCTTCTCGAAGTCATCGAGGAGCAGGCCGAGCAGGGCGTGGACTACATGACCATCCACGCCGGCCTGCTCGTGCAGCACATCGCGCTCGCGGCGCGCCGCGTCACGGGCATCGTCAGCCGCGGCGGCTCGATCATGGCGAAGTGGATGCTGGCGCACCACCGGCAGAACCCGCTCTATGAGCATTTCGAGGACATCTGCCGCATCTTCCGCAAGTACGACGTCGCGTTTTCGCTCGGCGACGGACTGCGGCCGGGCTCGCTCGCCGACGCGAGCGATGAGGCGCAGTTCGCCGAACTCGCGGTGCTCGGTGAGCTCACGCGCAAAGCTTGGGAATACGATTGCCAGGTGATGATCGAAGGCCCCGGGCACATCCCCATGGACCAGATCGAGATGCAGGTGACGAAGGAAAGAGAGATGTGCCACGAAGCGCCGTTCTACACGCTTGGCCCGCTCGTCACCGACATCGCGCCCGGCTACGACCACATCACGTCCGCGATCGGCGCGGCAATGATCGGCTGGTACGGCGCCTCCATGCTCTGCTACGTGACGCCGAAGGAACACCTCGGGCTGCCCAACCTGGAAGACGTGAAGCAGGGCATCATCGCATACAAGATCGCCGCACACGCCGCCGATATCGCCCGCAAGAGGCCCGGCGCGCGCGACCGCGATGACGAACTCAGCCGCGCCCGCTACCGCTTCGACTGGAACCGCCAGTTCGAACTCGCGCTTGACCCCGAAACCGCGCGCGCGATGCACGACGAGACCCTGCCGGACGCCGGTTTCAAGGACGCGCACTACTGCTCCATGTGCGGCCCGAAGTTCTGTTCGATGAACATCTCGTCGAAGCTCGGCGAGGCTGTGGGGCAGAGCGCAGCAAAAGCGGCGGCAGAGAACTGATCGGGGCTCAGGCCCCCACCGCGGCGCGCAGAAGCCCCGCGGCCGGCGCGGAAAACCGGCGGCAGGAGCGCGAGTTCGCTGGTGGCCGGCCGCGCCGCTACGCTTTGAGGTACCGCTCGCGCAGTATGTTCAGGTGGTGACGCTCGTGCGCGAGCATCATGTAAGCCACCGCGCGCACCGTAAAGGGGATATCCGAGACGCGCCCCACCCTGTCCCAGGCAGCTTCCGGAATCTGCTTCAACAGCATGACGTTCGAGCGGCGCGTGAGTTCCAGTTCCTCGGCTAGCGCTGACAGCTCGCAGCGGTTGAACTCGCCTGTGGCGGCGTAGAGGTTTTCGTCCGCGCGCCAGACCCGGTTTTCGTCGCATCGCGCGAAGCACAACACGCGGAAGCCGAAGATCCGCTCCGTGTCGGCGATGTGCCCAACGACCTCGCGGATAGTCCACTTGCCAGGCGCATACCGGCAGCCGTGCAGTTCGCGGGGGATACTTGCCAGGAAACTACGCGTCTCGCCGATCTGCGCGAGGAGCGCGGACGTGATATCTGTCTCCGGAACCAGCTCCATGTAACGAGCGAACCTCTCGTGGTACTCCGAGGGATCCGGACGTCTTAGCATCGGGGACATTCCCCAAGGGTAGCATCCGGGTTCCCCCCGGGGTTGTACCCTGCCGCCCGGGGGAGGGTCGCCTCTACACTGCTCTACCACGCCGATCGTAGGTATTTTGTGGGCATTGACCACAGTTACAGCGCCATACTAACCTCGGTTATGCTCAGAGGCGGGCGAGCCCGCGGAGTCACAACCTTCCTCCTGTCTGCATCGCTCGTCCTGTTGTGCCTTGCAGGGCGGCTGAAATACTCTTCCGCCGCCCCCACACTGGGACTGACGGCGACAATCGAGAACGGCAGCGTGCTGCTCACCTGGAACCCGTACGCCCGCCCCATCCCGACCGCGACAACGGCTGTTCTCTCGATCACCGATGCTGGCCGCAGTGAAGCCGTGGAGCTGAACGTGGCCGCTCTACGGTCGGCGCGCCTGGCGTACCGGCCCATCGGGCGCGACGTCACATTCCTGCTGAGCGTGCCCGACGAGCGGGGGCGCACGGTGACCGAGTCGGTCCGCATCATCATGCGCGGCGCCGGGCAGGCCGAGCCAGACCAGACCATTCGCCTGCTGCCTCCCGAGCCCCGCCGCACCTTGATCTGATCGGTCTGCCCCGCATCGGCATCCCTGCCCCGCACTCGGCATCCCTGATAAAATCGCCGCATACAAGAATGCGCATAGAGAAGGCCGTCATCACCGCGGCCGCGCCCTATCAGCGCGCGCTGCCCTTGCAGACCCTGATCGACTCGGACGGCGTAGAAAAGCCCCTGCTCCAGATAATCACGGCGCACGTTGAGGCTGCCGGCGTCGAGGAGATCGGTCTGGTGATCCATCCCGACGACGAGCGCGCCTTCCGCGAAGCCGCCGGTCCGGCCGCGCGCCGCATGACGTTCATAGCGCAGAACGAGCCGGGCGGTTACGGCCACGCCGTCTGGTGCGCGCGCGAGTTCGCCGGAGGGGGCGCGTTCATGCACGTGGTGGGCGACCACATTTACCTGGGCGGCAGCAGTTCACAGCCATGCGCGCGCGCGTTGGTTGAGCTCGCCGCGGCGGAGGAGTGCTCGGTTTCGGCGGTGCAGCCCACGCGGGAAACGCAACTGCGGCACCTCGGCGCCGTGGCCGGGCCCCGCCTGGCCTCGCGCCCCAATCTGTACCGCATCGAGACCGTCATCGAGAAGCCCACGCCCACGGAAGCCGAGCAGCGGCTCGTCGTCGCGGGCCTGCGCGCCGGGTACTACCTGTGCTTTTTCGGAATGCACGTGCTGACGCCGACGGTTTTCGATCTGCTGGGCTCGATGCTAAAGGACCGCAACCGCCGCGTGACGCTCTCGGACGCGCTCGCCGCGCTGGCGCGGCACGAGCAGTACCTCGCCATGGTGACACGCGGGCAGCGCTACGACCTGGGCGTGCGCTACGGCTTCCTCACCGCACAGCTCGCGCTGGCGCTGCACGGGCGCGACGCGAGCTACGTGCTCGCGCGCGTCCTCGAGACCGTCGCTGCGAGCCAGGCGCAGGCCGAGGCCGCCGGAGCCGCCGCACATGAGTGAGCTGGCCGCGATCATCACAGCCGCCGACCCGGCGGTGCGCAACCGCTCACTCGAGAGCTTCTGCCGTTCCGCTTCGGCCGACAGGCTGCTCGCCGAAGCCGCCTCGCTCGACAGCTTCCGCCGCTTCTCCGACAACCTCTTCGAGCGGGTGCGCGCGCATTTCTTCCTGTACGCCATCTATCGCTTTCACCTGCCGTTCAAGCCAGGCGTAGCTGCCGCGGGGCGCATCCCATACGCCGCCACGACGCACTTACTGAACCGTCGGTTCGAACAGGCTATCGACCTGCTCCTCCGCGTCCAGCAGCAGGACGGGCCGAGTGCGGCGCTCGCCAGCGGACTCGCCGCAGCGTACCGGGGGCTCGGCTTCCAGACGCTCGCCAATCAGGTGCGCATCAGCGTGCGCTCGTTCCGCGGCAATAACTGGCTGTCTCGCATCGGGCACCCGGACGACTATCCGCTCTCCATCCGCCCCGAGCTGCTCGCTGCCGATGCGGCTACCGGCCTGTTCCCGATACTCCGCGAGACCACGCCCGTCCGCATGGATCTCAGCCACAGCGCCTGGAGCGACATCTTCTTCCTCGGGATGGACTTTCCCGAGGGCGCACGCGTGGTCAACATCTCGGTGGACCTGTGCGTGCGCGAAGGCGCGCGGCGTCCCGTGCCGCCTGTCGAGGCTTCGCTGCGCGTGATCGACGAGCCGGTGCTGCGCCTCGCTAGCGTCGATCTGAACGCGTCGGCCGACGTCACCTCCATCGCCGAGGTGTTCGACTTCGGCCGCGACTACCTGGGGCTCCTCAAGGCCGCCGTGATCGCCTCGGGCATGGTGCCGCAGGCGATGGAAGGCTCGGAAGCGCCGCTCGAAGCGCTGCTGGAGCGGCTTACTGGCCGGCCCGGGCACGGTATTGAGCTTGTCAGTCACGTAAACGATATACCCAAGGGCTCACGCCTGGCGGTCTCGACCAGCCTGCTCGCGTGTCTGATCGCCGCGTGCATGCGGGCAACCGGGCAGATACGGACGCTCGATGGTCCGCTCACGGACGACGACCGGAGGCTGGTGGCCGCGCGCGCGATCCTCGGCGAGTGGCTGGGCGGCTCCGGCGGAGGCTGGCAGGATTCGGGCGGCCTGTGGCCGGGCATCAAGCTGATAGCCGGCGCGGAGGCGCGCGAAGGCGACCCGGAGTACAGCATCAGCCGCGGGTGCCTGCTGCCGCGGCATCACGTCTTCTCGCGCGAGGAGATCTCTCCGGGCGCGCGGGAGGCGCTGGAGCGCGGGCTCGTGCTGGTCCACGGCGGCATGGCCATGGATGTCGGGCCGATCCTCGAGATGGTGACCGAGAAGTACCTGCTGCGGCTCGACGCCGAATGGCAAGCGCGCCTGGAAGCCATCCGGATCTTCGACGAGTTGGTGGAGGCGTTGCGCCGGGGCGACACCGCGGCCATCGCCGCGGGCACCGAGCGGAACTTCTTCGGCCCTATCCAATCCATCGTCCCCTGGGCCACCAACTGCTACACGGAGGCGCTGATCGGCGCCGTCCGCGAAGCGTTCGGCTCCGGTTTTCAGGGCTTCTGGATGCTCGGCGGCGCGGCTGGAGGCGGCATGGGTTTCATGTTCGCTCCCGAGTGCAAGGCGGCGGCGATGGAGCGGCTCGGCGACATCATGCGGAGTACGAAGCGACGCTTGGAAACCGGTGTGCCGTTCGCGATGGAGCCGGTTGTTTACGACTTCGCCATCAATGAGCGCGGCTCTTGCGCGACTCTCATCCCGGGCGCGGACGCGCTCATGCCCGCCGGCTACTATGCGAACACGGTGCCCGGGCTCATTCGCACGGACCCGCGGCTGCTCTCTCCGGGCAGGCGGGCCGAGCTGGAGCGCTTCGGCACCGTGTCGAGAGCATTGCCTGACCTGGCCGGCTCGGTTCAGAGCATCGTGGACCGTCTGCTTCCGCACGCCGCAGGCGAGGCCGCGCAAGACGCAGCGAGCCTGGACGACCTGCTGAACCAGTACGGCTTCGACCGCGTTATGCACGAGCAGATTCAGGCCGACCTGCGCGCCGGGCGCATCGGCCTGGCGCAGAACCGCCTGCCGGCGTCCACCATCATCGAGGACGCCGCGCCGGGCGACGTCGCCGACGCCTCTCTCCTCGACGGCTCGTGCGCGGATGCGGGGCGCGAGCTGCTGAAGTCGGGTGCGATTGCGGTGGTGACGCTCGCTGGAGGCGCAGGCACCCGATGGACCCGGGGCTCGGGCGTCGTGAAGGCGCTGAATCCGTTCTGGAAGGTCGAGGGAAGGCACCGGAACTTCCTTGAGATCCACCTGGCCAAGAGCAACCAGACGGGCCGCCGCATGGGCGCCTTGCCGCCCCACGTTATCACCACCAGCTACCTGACCCATGACGCCATCGCGCGCTGGCTGAGCTCCGATGGCAGCTATCAAGGGTCCGCGATACTCTCGCCTGGGCGCACCGTCGGTTTGCGGATGATACCGATGATCCGCGACCTGCGCTTCGCCTGGGAGGAAACGCCGCAACAGATCCTCGATGAGCGCCAGCAGAAGATGCGCGAGAGCGTGCGCGCGGCCCTCGTGAGCTGGGCGCGCGCTATGGGAGAGGGCGCCAGCTATACGGACAACCTGCCGCTACAGTGCCTCCATCCGGTGGGGCACTGGTACGAGGTGCCGAATCTGCTCCGCAATGGCGTTTTGCGCAGGCTGCTACGCGATCAACCCGGTTTGCGCTACCTCATGATCCACAACGTCGATACGCTGGGCGCGAACCTGGACCCGGCCATCGCCGGCTGGTTCGCGCAGACGGGCGCAACTCTGGCTTTCGAGGTGATCACGCGTCATGTGGAGGATCGCGGCGGCGGGCTGGCGCGCGTGAACGGCCGCCTGAGGCTCGTAGAGGGTCTCGCTCTCCCGAACGAAGAAATCGAATCGTCGCTCTCGTGGTACAACTCGGCCACGTGCTGGGCGGACATCGATCGCCTGCTCGCCGCCTTCGGCCTGGACCGCGACGCGCTTGACGACACCGCCCGGGTCGACGCCGCCGTGCGTGCCATGGCCATGCGGATGCCGTCCTACATCACGCTCAAGGATGTGAAGAAACGCTGGGGTAAGGGTCAGGAGGACGTCTACCCGATTGCCCAGTTCGAGAAGCTGTGGGGCGATATGACCGCCGTGCCCGGCATCGACTGCCGCTTCATCGGCGTGCCGCGCTTCCGCGGCGAGCAGTTGAAGGAAGTGGCGCAACTGGATGGCTGGGTGCGCGACGGCTCCGCTGCTTACGTGCATGCACTCTGCGATTGGCCGCGTCCAGTAGAATAATGTTAAAACTCCTCAATGCGACGAAATACTTACCCCAAGCCTGGTGTGGGTACGTCTGGAAGATAGGGGTCGCAAATGGGTCAGCAGCAACATTTCCTCGTGGTGGAGGACGACCCCGACGTTCTCACCCTCATGCAGCGGGCGCTGGAATCCAATGAGAGGGTGGTGTTCATTTCCGGCTCAGGCCGGGGAGGACTTCAGAAGTTTGCCGATCTGCACGGCGATCTCGATCTGGTCATCGCCGACGTAGTTCTTCCCGACCTTTCCGGCCCGGAGATGGTGCGGCGAATGCTGCAGGAGAGGCCCGGTCTGAAGGTCCTCTTCACCACGGGGTACTCGGACGAAGTGGTTCAAGGCTACCTGAGCGGTCTAAACCGCCCGCTTCTTCACAAGCCTTTCACTGTACCGGAGCTACGTGCGGCGGTTGAGACTGCGCTGGCATGGGAAGCACGCGGCGAGGGGTCACAGATAAACGAAGCGGGCGCCGGGTTGGGTTAGGGTGAGGATTGCTTGCGCCCGCTTCACTAACGGGTTGTCTGTAAAGACAACCGCCGCGCGGCTTACGTTACAGCCTGCGCTGCGATTTCCGCGTTTCTGCTCTCAGGCTGGAATACCCTCGAACAGCACGGTGCTCAGATAGCGTTCGCCGGAATCGGGGAAGATCACTACGATTGTCTTGCCCCGGAAGTCGTCCTTGCGCGCCAGGCGCACAGCGGCTGTGGCAGCCGCGCCGCTCGAGATCCCCGAAAGAATGCCCTCTTCGCGCGCCAGGCGGCGGGCCATCTCGATGGCTTCCTGATCTGTGACCTGTTCGACGCAATCCACCACCGAAAGGTCGAGCGTATCGGGGATGAAGCCCGCTCCTATGCCCTGAATCTTGTGCGGCCCGGGGGCCAACGGTTCGCCGCGGCGGGTCTGGCCTATGACGGGACTCGAGGCGGGTTCCACGGCTACCGAGACTACCGGCTTGCCGCGTTCCTTTTTCAGATATCGCGCGACTCCGGTGATGGTGCCGCCGGTTCCAACACCGGCCACGATAGCGTCGACGTTGCCGGACGTGTCGTCCCAGATCTCGGGACCCGTCGTCCGGAAATGGATCTCCGGGTTGGCCGGGTTTGAGAACTGGTTTGGCATGAAGTAGCGCTCAGGGTCGGACGCGCGTATCTCCTCGGCCTTCGCGATAGCGCCTTTCATGCCCAGCGCGCCGTCGGCGAGCACCACGTTGGCGCCGAACGCCCGTAGAACCTTGCGGCGCTCGATGGACATGGTTTCGGGCATCGTGAGAGTCAGCGGGTAGCCGCGGGCAGCGGCAACAAACGCGAGCGCGATGCCTGTATTTCCGCTGGTCGGCTCGATGATCTCGGAGCCCGGTTTCAGCACACCGCGCTTCTCCGCATCCCAGATCATTGCAGCCCCGATGCGGCACTTTACAGAGTAGGCGGGGTTGCGCCCCTCGATTTTCGCCAGCACTGTCGCCTGCGCGCCCTCGGTCACTCGGTTCAGCTTCACGAGTGGCGTGTGGCCAATGCTCAGTGAGTTGTCCTGGTATGGCACTTTAAATCTCCCAGTTTGGAACGTACTCGCGCCTCTGCTCATCCCACCGGCGGACAAGCTCGGCAAACGTGACGCGGTCGAGGATGCCTGAAACGGCCTCGTCGACTTCTCGCCAGAGCGCGGTGAACGGCGAATCGGGCTGCCGGCGGCCGGTGCGCCCGCGAGCGGCTCCGGCGCCCTCGACGGCGCGCAGCACCTCGCCCACGGTGATGCTGTCCGCCGGCCGGGCAAGCAAATAACCGCCTTCCGCGCCTCGCCGCGACTCTACAAATCCCCCCTGCTTCAGCCCGGCGAGGATCACCTCAAGGAACTTCTGCGGAATCCTTTGCCGCTTCGAGATGGCGGCGATTCTGACCGGCTCGCCGGATGGCTGCGACGCCAGGTCAAAGATTGCCTTGAGCGCGTACTCGCCCTTGGTGGAAACAATCACGGCTATTTAACTAGAGATTAGGGGATTTGAGGCGCCCGTGTCAACAGCGCTCTTAGCTGCAGCGCGATGCGGGTTCTTGGGCTGGCCCGGTCACGTCTGCCCGCGCGTGAGCCGGATGATCGGGCGGCGCTTCCGTACACGCCTCCCGGCTGATATACTGTGTTTTACCCTCTTCGAAGGAACGAAAGGAATACTCTGTCCATGAAGGCCGGCATTCATCCCGCGTACAAAGAAGTGAACGTGATCTGTGCATGCGGGTACACGTTCAAGACGCGGTCCACCAACAAAGGCGATATCCGGGTTGAGATCTGCTCGAAGTGCCACCCGTTCTTCACGGGCCGCGCGAAGATCGTCGACACGGCAGGCCGCATCGATCGTTTCCAGAAGAAATACGGGCGCGCGCCGATCAAGGCGCAGCAGTAGCCCGCCTGCTAGAACTGCCTGCGGCCGGGGGAACCCGGTGGGCGCTGGCCCCCGCGCCGCCGGAACTCCTCCCGTTCCTGCCGCATCTTCTCGTACTCCGCCCTCTGCTCCTCGTTGAGCATCTGCCGGATCTGCTCGACCTGCTCGTCCTGAATGGCTTTGACCTCGGGTTGCCATTTCCCGCGCAGCTCTACCAGCCGTTGGTGCGTGCTCTTGAAGATCTCCTGCAGCCGCGTGGATTGCTCGGGGGTGAGCCGTAGGCGCGTCTGCATCTCTTCGCTATATCTGCGCCGCGCGTCTTGTGGATTGAACCCGCTGGCTGCGGTCTTGCTGGTGAACAGCCACACGCCAATCCCGCCCACCAATATTCCGCTTAAGAATACGAGCGCAAGATAGACCCTGAGTGAATTGCCTTGCGTCATCGTCAATTGTCGAGCTGCTGGCTGATGAGCTCCACTTCTTCAAGACTGTTTTCGCTTGCGGCCAGCAACTCCATGTAACTGTTGGTGTAGAACGGGGAGGTAACGGGGTGGCTGACCACCCAGGCGCCCATGAGCATCGATGCGGCTGCGGCGGCGGTGATAAGCGCCCGCGCCATGCGGCGGAAGCCGACCGTCTGGTTCTCGCGCGCCTCGATTTTTTCCCAGAGGCGTGGCATGAAGTTCACTGAGGCGTCTGGATCGGGCAGGGCCTCGCGGTAGGCGGTGAACAGCTCAGTTAACCGTTGATGACGGACGTCGTCAGGCATCCTCGGACCTCCTGGCCTTCTTGTCTCCGCCGGTCATGGCTTCGTACGCTTTCAGGACCCGCTGGCGGGCCCGAAAGAGCCTTACCTTCAAAGCATTCTCGTTCACCCCGTAAACCTTTTCAAGCTCTTTCAGAGACAGGCCCTCTATTTCCTTCAGGGTCAAGAGAATACGATCCTGCTCGGACACCGCACCGAGCAACGCACCCACGGTTTCTGTGATCCGCTTGCGGCGGTCCGCCTCCATCTGGTTCTTTCTCCCAGCCACGGCGTCCGCCATCACCACCTGGTGCTCACTCAAATCCGCCATCCGCGACTCGCCGCGGCGGCGCTGGCGCCGGAGGTGATCATAGCAGGCGTTCACTGTCAGCCGGTAGAGCCACGGCTCAAAGACCTCCGGGGTGCGGAGCTGATCCAGCGAAAAATACAACCGGAGGAAAACCTCCTGGCCAACATCCTCGACGTCCTCGATCCGGCCGATCAACCTCGCTACCGTGCCCAGAATCCGCTTGCGGTAGGCCTGCACCACCTGGTTGAAGGCGGCGTGGTCACCGTCGCGCGCACGTTGTATCAGCTCGAAATCGACCAGCACGTCTCTACACGCGCCGGTACACCGGAAGGCTCTACCGCCTCCTCCCCAAACGGCGTACCGGCAAGTTCTCAGGTTACAAGGCAGAACCGGCGAAAGGCAAAGCCGGTCCGTGATAAAATCAGGGGTTCGGGTATTCCCACCCAAAACCCTGTCTTTTCATGAGCTTCCTTGAGGGTCTCAATCCGCGCCAACGCGAGGCCGTCACCTACGATGGTGGCCCTTTGCTCATACTGGCAGGAGCAGGAAGCGGAAAGACACGGGTGATTACACACCGCATTGCGCATCTTATAGACGCGCGAGGCGTCGTTCCGTATGCCCTCGTGGCGGTCACTTTCACGAATAAAGCCGCCGGCGAGATGCGCGACCGCGTCGCCGCCCTGCTCGGCGGACGGCATTCCCTGGCGGGATTGACGGTCTCCACATTCCACTCCTACTGCGTCAGGGTGCTGCGGCGGGATGGCGACTCGCTGGCCGACATCCGCCCCGGCTTTACCCGCAACTTCACCATCTACGACGAAGGCGACCAGGCGGCGCTCATAAAGACCATCTACCGCCAGCTCGGGCTCACCGAAAAGAGCTTCATGCAGTACCGGGCGGCGCTCGGCCGCATCAGCCACGCCAAGAGCCACAAGCGGACCCCGGAGGACATAGCCAAGGACGCCCACGATCCCGTCATCACCCGCCTCGCCGTGGTCTACAAGGAGTACGAAAACCGCCTGCGGCAGGCTAACGCTCTGGATTTCGACGATTTGCTGCTCGAAACCGTCCGCCTGCTCCAACACGACGACCGCCTTCGCGCCACCTACAACGAGCGCATACAGCACGTACTGGTGGATGAGTACCAGGACACGAATCGCACTCAGTACGAGCTCATGCGGCTGCTCTCCGAGAAGCGCCGGAACGTGTGCGTCGTGGGCGACGAGGACCAGTCCATCTATAGCTGGCGCGGCGCCGACATCCGCAACATCCTCGATTTCGAGCGCGATTTCCCTGACGCCGTCACCGTGCGCCTGGAGCAGAACTACCGCTCCACGAAGAACATTCTCGAAGCCGCGAGCGCGCTGGTGGCGCACAACACCGAGCGCAAGGGCAAGTGGCTGTGGACGGAAGCCGAAGCCGGCGCGAAACTTACGCTGTACGAAGCGCACGACTCGGAAAACGAAGCTCTCTGGATCGCCGACACCATCGACCGCCTGGCGCACACGTGCCCGGGCGACCACGTAGCGATCCTCTACCGCACCAACTTCCAGTCGCGGCAGATAGAGGAGGCGCTGAGGCGATACGGGCTCCGGTACCAGGTTGTCGGCGGCTTCAGCTTCTACCAGCGGGCCGAGATCAAGGACATGCTGGCGTTCCTCAAGGCTGCGCTCGCGCCCGCCGACGACGTCAGCCTGCTGCGCATCATCAACACCCCTGCGCGCGGCATAGGCAAGACAACGGTGGAGCAGATCGAGCAGTATGCCCGCCAGAAGCGCGTGAGCGCCTGGGCGGCGATCGAGGGTCTTATCGCTGAGCGGCAACTGCCGGCGCGAGCCGACGCCGCGCTGCGCGGGTTCGTTAATATGATCCGCACGCTCCGGGAGATGGCCGCCTCGAAGCCCGTCGATGAGCTCATACGCGGCATCGCCGAGTCCACCGGTTACCTGAGCATGCTCGCCTCGGACGACTCGCCCGATTCCGAAGCGCGCGTCGAGAACGTCCACGAGCTGATCCACGCCGCCACGGAGGCCGCCGCGCGCGGCGAATCGGCGGCCGACTTTCTCGACCACGCCGCGCTCATCTCCGACGCGGACTCGGTTGACGAGCGCGCCGAAATCTCCCTGCTGACGGTACACAACGCCAAGGGGCTGGAGTTTCCGATAGTCTTCATCGCGGGCCTGGAGGACGGGCTTTTTCCGCACATTCGCTCCCTCGATTCTCCGCAGATGATGGAGGAGGAGCGCCGCCTCTGCTATGTGGCGATGACGCGGGCCGAAAAGCGGCTCTACCTTAGTTGGGCGCGGTTCCGCCGCAGGTTCGGCGGAGGCCCCGCGGAACCGGCCATACCGTCGCGGTTCCTTAGCGAGCTGCCGCCGGCGCTGGTGGAACGCGTGGGCCGCGAGGCGCCCGAGGTGAACCTGGAGGCGGACCGTATCCTCGTCCGCGACACCGTCAGGAAGAATCTCTACACGGGCAAGACGTACAACTCCATCGAGAACATCGCCGAGTTCTTCCAGGCGCGCGGCCTCACTCCGCCGCCGGTACCTGGTGCGCAGGCCCAGGCGGGCGCAGGCGCGCGGCCGGCCGCGCACGGCGCCAGGACGCCCGGCGCACCGCCGCAGGAGATTCCGCCTGCGAAGCCGAAATCGCCCGCTCCGAAACCGCCCAGGCGGCTGCAGCCCGGCCGGGTGGGCAGCACCATCGAGCACCCCCGCTACGGGCGCGGCACCGTCGTCCGGCGCGAGGGCGACGGTGAAGATGCTAAGTTAACAGTTAGCTTCCCCGGGCACGGACTGAAGAAGCTCATCGCCAAATACGCTGGAATCAAGATCGAAGAATGAACACCAAGAACGTTGCTGACAAGACCGAACGCAAGAAGCTGAAGAGAGCGGCCCGCAAGGCTGCCCCGCCGAAGGCCAAGAGGCCCGCCGGAGTGGCGCGCGGCTCGCAGAAGCGCAAGATCAGGCACATGGCAAAGGGTCAGCGGAAGCGCTAGCGGTCCGCCCGCGACGCCGGTGTCGCAGCTTCTTCGCACCAAGAACATCGACCAGCTGATCGCCGCGGCCGAAAGCCCGGAGAAGCGGCTGCGCAAGACGCTCGGCCCGTGGAGCCTCACGGCGCTCGGCATCGGCGCGGTGATCGGCTCGGGGATCTTCATTCTGACCGGCACGGCCGCGGCCGGCGAAACCCTGAGCTTCCCGAGCGTGCTGCACGCGCCCGTGCTGGACCTGATCCTGCACGGCCGCGACGCCGTCTCCACCATCGGGCGGCCCGGCGCAGGCCCCGGCATCGCGCTCTCGTTCATCCTCACCGCAATCGCGTGCAGTTTCGCGGCTTTATGCTACGCGGAACTTGCGTCGATGATCCCCATCGCGGGAAGCGCGTACACGTACGCCTACGCGACGCTCGGAGAGATCTTTGCCTGGATTATCGGCTGGGATCTGATACTCGAGTACGCCGTCTCGAACATGGCTGTCGCCGTGGGCTTCTCGGCTTACTTCAACGACATGCTAGAGAACCTGCTCGGGTTCCATCTGCCCGCGCAGCTCTCGGCGCCCATGATCTCCGGGGGCGAGTTCACGGGCGCGTGGTTCAACGTGCCGGCGTTCGTCGTGCTGCTGATCCTCACGGTGATCCTGGTTCACGGCGTTCGCGAGAGCGCGCGGGCGAACAACACGATGGTGCTGGTGAAGATCGGCGCCATCCTGATCTTCGTCATTGGCGCGGCGCGCGCGGTGAACACGGAGAACTGGCACCCCTTCCTGCCCAACGGATTCGGCGGCGTCCTGACCGGCGCGGCAATCGTCTTCTTCACGTACATCGGATTCGATTCCGTATCCACTGCGGCCGAGGAGTGCAAGAACCCGCAGCGCGACCTGCCGTTCGGCATCGTCGCGAGCCTCATCGTCTGTACGCTGCTCTACGTATCGGTGGCGCTGGTGCTGACCGGCGTCGCGAACTGGACCACGCTGGCTTCGGCCGCGCCGGTCGCGGAGGCGCTGAAGACGCTCGGCTACAACAACATCAGGCAGTGGGTGACCATCGGCGCGCTGGTGGGCATGGCCTCCTCGCTGCTGGTGTTCCAGTACGGGCAGGCGCGCATCTGGTTTGCGATGTCCCGCGACGGGCTGCTGCCCCAGGCCTTTTCGAAGGTCCACCCGGTGCATCGCACGCCGCACATCTCGACGTGGGTGGCGGGCATGGTCGTGGGCATTCCTGCGGGCGTCTGGGACATCGGGACGTTTGCCGACCTGGCGAACATCGGCACGCTGTTCGCGTTCGTTGTGGTGTCGGCGGGGGTGATCGTCCTGAGGCGGAAACAGCCGGAGCGCAGGCGCGGATTTAGGATGCCCGGCGTGCCATGGCTGCCCGGCTTCGCCATCGCGTGCTGCCTCGGGCTCATGCTCGGCCTTCCGCTTCAGACTTGGCTGCGGTTCTTCGGCTGGCTCGCCATCGGTCTCGTGATTTACGTCCTCTTCGGCCGCAAGCACAGCCGGATGGCGTAGCTGGCGCGGCCCGCATCCAGCGCAGGCCGCACCCGTGCTCCCGGGACTACTCCAGAGGCTTTCGCGCGCGGATGAACGCGCTGTAGAACTTGCCGTCTACAAGCGGCGCGAGCCGGTCCACATCCAAGCCCTTGCCCGACAGGAATTCGCGCGCCTGCTCCACCTTGTACTCGCGTGTGGACTCCACGGCTACGTCCGTGAACCCCGCCGCGCGCAGCTTCGCGATGTATTCGGAGTCTTCGAGCGCGCCGGCGAGGCAGCCGATCCACAACTCGACGTTGCGGCGCACCTCCTCGGGAACGCCGCCGCGCGTGACGGGGTCCGAGACGGCGAACCGGCCGCCCGGCTTCAGAACCCGGAACGCCTCGCGCAGCACCTTGTCCTTGTCGGGCGAGAGATTTATGACGCAGTTCGAGATGATGACGTCCACCGAGTTATCCGGCAGCGGAATGCTTTCCATCTCGCCCTTGAGGAACTCGACGTTCGGCAGCCCGGCCTTCTTCTTGTTGGCCTCGGCGAGCGCGAGCATCTCGTCCGTCATGTCGAGACCGTAGGCTATTCCCGACGGGCCGACGCGCTTGGCGGCCAGGAACACGTCGATGCCGCCGCCGCAACCCAGGTCGAGAACGACCTCGCCGGGCCGAAGCTCGGCGAGCGCGGTCGGGTTGCCGCAGCCGAGCGAAGCGAGGAGGGCCTCCTCGGGGATCTCGGCGGCCTGCGCGTCGTCGTACAGCGCCGCGGTGATAGGGTCGTTCGCGCCGAGAGGCACGGCTTTCTTAGTCGAACCGCAGCAGCACGCTGCGCCGTCACCCTCAAGCACCTTGAGCGCGGCCTTGCCGTATCTATCCTGGACGGCTTGCTTAACGTTTTCCATGGTCATCTCCTGGCGCGAGCGATCTCTTCCGGCCGCACGACCTTGTTGCGGGTGCAGCACTCGGCATACAGAAACGCGAGCAGTTCCTGAAGCGCCTCGTGATTGGCGCGGTAACGCAGGAACGTGCCCTCGCGCTTGACGGTTACGAGCCCCTCGTTGCGGAGCTTCTCGAGATGGTGCGAGAGAGTGGAGGCCGAGATGTCCAGCTCCGGCTGGATCTCCCCCACCACCATGCCCGTAGGATGAGCCGATAGCAGCAGCCGCATGATGCGGAGCCGCGGCTCGGTCCCCATGGCAGAGAACATATCCGCGTAACGTGCGACGTCTTCGGTACGGGGCGGCATCATTTCGATGCTAGTCGAATCATGGAAATATTGTCAAGCGCGATCAGCAGACCGGAGGTCCGCGCCGGGTCCAGCGAGCGGGATTGTCCGTGCCGCGTGAGGCGGTGTTTGCGGGATGAGGAGCAGCAAGGGGGAGGCGGGGGCTAGTCGCGGAAGTAGTTCTCACAACCTGACTGTGCCAGATCAATCCTTAAGCACGTACCCATAGCGACGCGGTCAGAGCGGATAGTGCGGCCGCGATCACATCTGAGCGGCGCACGAAGAACACGAATCCCAAATAGGTCAGAAACCAGCAAATCAGGTACTCCCACCAGCGGGGCGGCTCTGGAGTCTCTCTGCTCTTGGACGGCGCGACGTATCGGGTGATGTCCCAGCCGGAACATCCTTCGGCCGCAATTGGCCCGGCACGCCGCCTGCGGTGGACTGAGGCAGCAGCCGGTTCGATACCTGAACGCACGCGAGCGCAAGGATCGCCCCGGCCGGCAGGTCAATGACGTAGTGATACCTGGAGACGACCGCTTCGATCACGATCCATGCCAGCAGCGGGAAGTAGGCCAGCCACAGCCAGCGCAAGCGGTTGGCGTAGATAACAAAAACCAGCATGTTCGCGACGTGCAGGCTTGGCATCGCAGCGAGTCCGGCAGTGAATGCGCCCGGCGGGAACTGCCGCGTCTGAATGAGTTGCTCGCGCACCCGCCACATGATCTCCTGCGACCTGGATGCAAGAGCGTTCGGCCCCGGTCCGTAGATGAACGGACCAACAGCCGGGGCGATCCAGTACAAAACCCCGCCAGCAAGCAATACGAGCGACGTCGCGAAGATCACCCGGCGTATGCCAATCGGCTTGTCCAGAACCGCATGCGCCGTATACGAGACGAAGAAGGCGAGAACGAAAAGCTCGTGATAGGCAGAATCCACCGCGACCGGCGACGCAGAGGCAACCGAGGAGCGAATGGCCGCGAACGCGCCCACCACCGGGGAGAGAACTTGATCGATGGTCTCATAGAGCGAGTCGTACATGCGCGGGTTCACCAGCGGAGCCCAGCCCTTGAAGTTGAAATGCAGGAACACAACCGCGAGCACGAACGGCAGCAACCGGAGCGTAATCCAGGGGTCGTAATCCCGGGATCCGCGCCGGACATGGGCGGCCCCGGCGGTAAGTGCTATCTGACACACGATAGCCAACCCGAGCGGGCCGAAGTAATGCATCGTCACAAAGGTCCAGGCAGCCCGGCTAGGCACGTTCACGGGAAGGCCGAGCACTACGCCGAGACACCATATGGCGGCGAAGATCCCCAGCACCATCGCCTCTGGGGCACGTCGCTTAGCGCCTCCGGAAGAACTGGTGTCCGCTCCGGCGACTAACTCCGGTGCCACATCTGATGCACATCGCATAGGCCTCTGAACATAGCACAGTAAGATGATAGAGTGAGCTACACTCGGGTACTAAGAGTTCCCGCGGTACTAACCGTTATAGCGACACGCGAAGTAACTTGGGATTCGGGGAACCGGGGACGGGAACCGGGACGGGCGAACCTGAGAGCAAGGTGCTGCTACATTGGTTGTCCTGGCGTTTTAGCCCGGAAGGTTAGAACCCGCAGCAATACGTTTCGCTACACTGGTGTCTCTTGCGTTCAGGCCCAAAGGTCGGTGTGCACGAATCGCTGCGCTGGCTTTTCCCGGGTTCGAGCCCGGAGGGCGCTAGATAGTAGCCCAGGGCGTAAGCCGTCGGGATCGCAGTTGGTTGAAAGCAGCCCCGGATAGGGGCGTAAGAAATGGCCGCATACGTTCGCATCTCTCCTCATTCATGTGGTCTTCTCAACCAAGGACCGCGCCCCGATCCTCTCGCCCGAACTCTCCGGCCGGCTCTTCCCTTATATGGGCGGCATCCTCCGAGAGATGAAGGCGGCGCCCCTCATCATCAATGGGCCGGCCGATCATGTTCACCTTCTGCTCTCGATTCCGGCTACGGTCTGCCTGGCCGATTTGCTCCGCGTGCTCAAGACCAATTCGTCGCGGTGGGCGCACGAACAGTTCCCTTCGTCGAAGCGCCTCGCCTGGTAGGCGGGATACGGCGCCTTCACCGTGAGCGCCTCGAAGCGGGAGGACGTCCGGGCGTACATCGCCTCGCAGCGGGAACACCACCGTAAGGTTAGCTTCCAGGAGGAGTTCCTTTCTCTGCTGAAGAAGCATGGCTTGGAACATTCGGCCGGGGATTGCTGGGCATAGCTTCTTACGCCCCTGAAGGGGCTGCATCGGAGTATTGCTGGCTCCCCACGGCTCACGCCGTGGGCTACTGTCTTTCGCCCTTCGGGCTTCCCACGTGGGCTAGCGTATTCGCCGTTCGGGCTGCGCCTTGGCCACCGCCTGTCGTCCTACCGGTTATGTGAGAGGCGCGGCCCGGGGTATGCCGGACATAGCTTCTTGCGCCCCTGAAGGGGCTACGTCGGGGTATTACTGCCTCCCCACGGCTTGCGCCGTGGGCTACTATCTTTCGCCCTTTGGGCTTCACCGTGCGCGATACCCGGAAGGGCATACCAGGCATGATCCCTTACGCCCCTGGAAGGGGCTACTTCGGAATATTACTGATCCCCCCACGGCTTGCAGCGTGGGCTGCGCCCCTCATCGTCAATCGGGCCGGCGCAGATCTGCCTCCGCCGTCTAAACGGACGTTGGCTGGGCTATCGCGACATCCCGGGTATGCGGACCCGTGCAATCGGCGCCGCCGCGAACCAGCCGCAGCCAGCGCCCCGCAGTCATGGCAGCCAGGACCGGCTCAAGATAGCGGTTGTTGCCCCCGAGGAAGCTGGCGAGCGCCTTCTCGAGGGCGGCCGTGTCGAATAGCTCGCAGCCGGCCAGGAAACCAAGCCCCTCTTCCAGCACCTCGCGCCCTCGCGCGCTTCTGAAGATCGGCGCCAGCGGCGGCCACGAGCCCTCGTCGGCCGGATCAGGCGCGGCAGCAGCGCGCGGCTTCGGCCTTGCGATCCGCCTCGCGAGAGAGCGCGCCAGACGGTATGCAGGCTGCTGCCGAATCGTGTCCCGCCAGGTCGGCCGGAACGACACCGCCCTGCCGGTATTGGAGTCGACCACCTCGAATACCGGATGGCCAAGCAACTGCAGGGCCCGCCGGAACGCCTTGCCCAGATACCTGTCGCGAGGCCGGCTATGCAGGTGCCAGGTCCAGAGCGCCGGATGGAATATCGGGGAGCTGACGGACAGTTCCTCCATCCAGCCTAGAAGGGTAGAGTAGCTGCACGCTCTCGAAATTGAACTCACCATCTGCCGCTCGAGCGTGACGTTTAAACCATCCTGCCTGACAAGCGGCATTTCGTCGCTTAGCCGCCGCATCTGATCCAACGCCGCCGCCCGGCCCTCGTCGCTTAGCAAACACAGCACGTCATCAGGCGCATATTCTGAAGACCTGCAAGACCGCTTCTGAAAGCAGCTCTCAAGTTCCCCGATGACCTCATACAACCTGGGGTTCGCCGGTGCATACGGCTGGTCCAAAAGGGTGTACGAGCCTTTCAACAACGTGTCGTACAGGTAGGCGTGCGCCACGGCGGTGATTCCGGCTCTTCGCCACTCCTGCCCGAGCCCGAGATGGTGCGCGGCGATGGAATTCCACATCGCGCCTGTTATGTATACGGTGCGCCTCGCGAGTCCGAGGTAGTGCTCCGGATCCCGGGCCCAATGCCGGAACTCCGCGCCGCACCGCTCAGCAATCTGCCGCGCAGCGCGGCTCTCGGTATTCTCTTTCGTCGTGACCGTCAGCGTTTTCCGCGCGCGCCCAGCGAGCGCAAGCGTGATCCGGCTGTCCAGCCCGCCGCTCAACAGCAGCCAACTGTCGCTCCGCCTCCAGGTCTCCTGCACCGCCTTTTCCAGTGCCCTGAGCAGAGCCGCACCCGGATCTTCCCTGATCCATGCCGCCTCGATATCTTCATCAACCGGCAGCCGGTTTCGCCCGAGCGATCTCGCCTCGGCGCCTGAGAACTCCACTGTTTCACCAGGCAGAAGTCTCACAGCGCCCTGCAACGTGCTACCCGTCGAGTAGACGGTATTCAGCATCATCGCTTCCAGGACGATGGGCCAGCACACGGCGGGCTGATCGCAGTTCACGGCAAGCGTGGAAAGCCGGTCCGCGATGCGGAAACAACCAGAATCCCGCACGTACCACAGCGGGCGGGTGCCGAGCGGATCCACAAAAGCCCGTACACGGGCGGGGGTGATCTCAAATCCCCGGAAGCTGCCCCAGCGGCCCGGTAGCCATCTTTCGAGCGCCTCTTCTTCGGCAGGGAATCGGTCCGGTTCGCCTTCTACGACGAGCAGCCGGTCAGGTTGCTTGTAGACCCGCCACTGAGTGTCATCGCCTAAGTGAACCCACGCCGCTGCTGTGGCGCCTGCCCTATGCGAGCCGGCCACCGTGCAGCAGCCGGTATCCACGATTTTCAACTCCGGCGTGTCGTTCGGTCCCTCAAAGCGCTTCTCTATGCAGAATCCGGGCATGTCATCGTCCGCTGGGCAACGTGAACAGGAGTGGCCTGATTACCCGGCCGCGCAGGGGGAGGTGCTGAACAGACCTCTTACGCCCTGGAAGGGCTACTTAGGCAAGCACAACTGCAAGAGGTTCAAATTTAAGCGCGGGGCGGGAGAATGTCCCGCCCCGTCAGACGATAGCTTCAGCCGGCCCTGCCGGCGTTTCCTACCTCGCCGCAGTCTGCTCGGCTGGCTTGCCGAAGACCGTGAAGTCGAGAATGCCCAGAGGCACGTGCCGCGGCCAGTCGGTCATGACGAGCCGGACGAAGCGGCACTTGGTCTGCGGCAGTTCGTCGAATTCCGTGTACCTGGTGCGGTTGTTATTAGTCTTGTCGAGGATGGTGGTGTAGGTCTTGCCATCCTCGGACACCTCGATCTTGTACCGGAATGCGGTACTCCCGCCCGGCTGCGCAGCTGGTTGCTGTTGGGCGCCGCGGGCGGGGGCTCTGCCGCGTCTGGCGACACCGGTAGCGAACTGGATGCGCGCCGAATCTACGACGAAGTACTGCGGATCCTCCCACTCCGTGATCGAACCCAGGTCAACCGTGAGCGTGGGCTGCTTATCATCTTCGGCGGGCTCCCACCACGTGCCGTTGTAATTGTCGGTGGCGTAGGGCGCCTCACGGCCGGGCCGCTCGCTCGACGCGCCGCCCCTCTGATTCATCGCGGACATCTTGTTGATGGTCAGAGGAATGGAACCGGAGTCGTTGCCCGCCGCCGGATCCGCCAGAACGCCAGGCGCCCACTGCGGCGTCTCCGTCACTTTGATGAACATGTTCCCATTCTTGTCGAAGCCGACGGGATCCATGCCGAGCCGCCGCCCGCCCGGGAAGCTGGGCAGCACTATCGTGTAGAACTGCCACCAGTTGCCGTCCGGCGCCTTAATCATGCAACCGTGTCCGGCGCCGGTAACCACGCCCGAGGTCTTCCGCATCAGCGGGTTGTTCGGGGCGTACTTGAAAGGCCCGAGGGGGCTCTTGCTGGTGTAGTAGCCGGTGGCATAGCTCATCCACTGAGTGCCGGATGCACTGTACTGCAGATAGTACGTTCCGTTGTGCTTGATCACCCATGGCCCCTCAATCCAGGCGACGTTGGCGTACTCGTGTGCCTCACCCCAGCGCTCCCATTCGTGCGACGGGTCGAAGGTGATCAGGCGCTTCGGGGCGGCCGCGAACCGGTTCAGTTGCTTCGGATCGAGCGGCGCCACGTAGATACCGTCGGTAGAGCGGCCGGGGAAATACAGGTAGGGCTTGTTGTCGTCATCGACGAAGATGAAAACGTCGAACGCCTGGTCCCATTTGCGGCCATTGGACACACCCGTCCACGGTTGCCCCTTTTCATCGAGCCAGGGACCGTACAGTTCATATGGACCGAGAATGTTCTTCGAAGCGTACAGAGGCGCGTTGTTGCCCGACATGTAGAACATGCCGTTGTATTTCACGACGTGAGGAGCTACCGGAACCCGCGCGCCCGTGACCGGCTGGTACTTCCAGTCAAGCAGGTCCTTCGAAAGCCAGGCGCCTCCGCCGGTGGTGAACATGTAGTAGGTATCGCCTTCCTTGACGATCGTGACGTCGCCGAGGCTGACCCCGCGTGGCGAGCCGTCGTCCGACGAGGCATCGATGGGCAGCGGGTTGCAGTAACGCAAAGACTTGCCCACAACTGGTGCGGGCTTGCGGGCGCCAGACTGGGCCCACACGGCGCACGCGGCGGCAACGGCCAGCGCAACCGCTATGCCCGCCCGGGCGCGGGCAGTTCTAAGTGACATTCAAAACCCTCCTTCCACAGGATTGTTCGAGGTGCTCCTGCGTTCAGCAGCACGGCCGCAGTTTCCAAGCCGGAACCCCGGGCGGCGTGTGCCAGCGCATGCCAACGGATGACAGTCTGGCCTGATGCTGTCCAGCAGTCCCTGAGCGAACCGTAGAACTACAGCATATCTCCCAAGCGAACCTGGCTTGGGACTGGTCTGGCGAACCGTGGCGCACCCGACCATTGAGAATTGTCCCGAATTCCGTGCTTCAATTCTGGGGTGCTTCCACTCTGTCCCCGCGTCCTCTGTCCAACCCCGCCGGTCGCCGCTTCCTGTTGCCGCTCAGCGCACGCCAGAAGACGCACACTGTGCCCTGGCTTCACACCTCGCACGTCCGGACCTGACTCATTCTGAACACGTTATACGATGGCCTCAGGCGTGCTCTCATCGGAGCGGTCTTGCTATGAGGTGGTTTTGCATCATCGCGCTCGTCCTGGCCGGAGCTACCGGCTCGACGGCGCAGACTCCCGGCGCGGAGGAGCTCGCGGCCAACGTCAACGGCCGCTACATCGTCGAAAGCGTCGATATCGTCGGCATCGAGCCCTCGCAGATCAGCAGCGGCCTGCGCGATGAGATGCGCGCGCTTGTCGGCTTCCACCTCGACGACCTGAAGGTCGAGCAGTTGCTCGACCGCCTGCTGCGCGACTTCCCGGACTACTACATCACTCGCAAGGTCACGCGCGGGGAGACGCCCGGCCGCGTCAAGCTCGTGTACGAGATGGAGTGGGCCGGGCGCAAGGACCGCTTCGACCTCGCTGCGCCGCGCGCAGTTTACAACTCACGCCTCGGCTGGACGGGCGAACTGGAAGGCACCGTCCGCGTGAAGGATCACGAGTTCTCCGCCTCCGTGCTCAGCGACAACGAGCAGCTCATCGACCGCTTCGCGGGCATCACAGCGAGCTACGAGAACCGCCGTCCGGGCACCACGAAGGCCAACATCGCTTTCTATTTCGAGGACTTCCACGCCATCTGGAACGCCGCCACGCTCGCCGCGCTCGACCAGCATCCCGAAGTGCCGCGCGCGTACCGCGCCAGGCGCAATTTTCAGCCCGTCGTCACCGTGCTGCCCGTGAGGGGGCTTAGCGTGAGCGCCGGCGCCAGCTTCCAGAGCCTGGAGCAACAGCTTCCGGCCGCGCAACCCGAATCCGCCAACGCCGTCATTGGTACTCTGCGCTATGACCGGCTGTTGGAATCGGCGGGACCCGACTCGCACCGGTTGGGTGCAGGTTACAGCCTGCGCGCGGCCACCCGTTCCCTTGGCAGCGATTACGTCTACGCCCGCCACGCCTGGGACTTTGCCTGGGCTGTGTGGCACGGGCCGCACCGGGTGGATGCAGCCTTCGAGGCCGGCCTTATCGTTGGCAACGCCCCACTGTTCGAGCGTTTCGTGCTGGGCAACAGCACCACGCTCAGGGGATGGAACAAGCTGGACGTCGCGCCACTCGGCGGCTCGCGGGCGGCGCACGGCTCCGTGGAGTACCGCTATCGCGTGTTCCGCGTCTTCTACGATACGGGCGCGGTATGGTCGAAGGACGAAGACCCGTCGATGAAGCACTCCACGGGCGGCGGGTTTCAGCTCGGCGATTTCGCTATCCTGGTTGCGTTCCCGCTGAAGAGCGGCCGTGCAACGCCGGTCTTCATGGCGGGCCTGAATCTCTGATGCCGTCCGGCGACGAGGTGACGCGTCGCACTTTTTTGGTGCTGCTCGCGCCGGCTGCGGCCGCGGCTTCGTCCGCGTCGCAGCGCAGCGAGTTGCTGGATGTGCGCCTGGACGGAGCACTCCTGAAGGTCGCCGCTCCTAAGCTCCGTTTCATCACCGGCAAGCCGTTGCAGCGGCTGCGCGACGGCGCGCCCGTGCCGTTCGCCATCCAACTCAGCCTCAGGCTCAGTCCGGCCGCCGCGAGCCCGGTGTATCGCGACATCCAGCGCTTCGTGCTGAGCTACGACCTCTGGGAGCAGCGGTTCTCGGTGACGCGCCTGGGGCCCGGCCACAGGACCGCTTCGCACCCCACAGCGGAGGCGGCCGAGGCTTGGTGCCTCAGCGAAATGTCGCTAGACCCCGCTGGCCTGGCAACCAGCCAGCGCTTCTGGGTTCGTCTGGAGATACGGGCCGAGGATCCCGTGAACCGCGCGGCTGCCGGCGGAGATTCCATGACGCTGGCGCGCCTCATAGAGATATTCAGCCGCCGCACTCGCGGCGAGGAGAAGTCCTGGAATGCCGAGGCCGGCCCCTTCAGCCTGGCGGACTTGAGGCGCGGGCAGGCAGCCGCGGCGAGGAAACGCCTCGGGCGCGCTGAAGCTGCTAACGCCTCGGATGGCTTGCTGTGAGTATCCGCAACCGCCTGATAGCAGTATTCCTCCTGGCGACGCTGGTTCCACTGGCCGCCACATGGTGGATCGGTTCGGCGCTGCTCGAGCACAGCGCCGCGCTCTCCAATACGGATCAACTGGACGAGCTCTCGAAGACGCTCGAGCAAACCGGACGCGCGCTGTATCAACAGGTGCGGGACTCTCTGGAAGCGGGCGCGGCCGCCGGACGCATCGCGCCGAGCCGCATCTATCGTCCACCCGAGGCGGACTGGCCCGAGGACGTACGCGCGTTCTGGGAGAGCGGAGAACCGGAGCGGTTCCACGTTGCGGAGGCCGGCAGCGGCCAGTCCATGCTGTACTTCGTCAGGGGCGCCCGCGAGGTCCGCGTGTACGCCAAACCTTTCCCTGACGTCAGCCTGGCGCGGATCGAGGGCGAGTACCGCCGGGCGCGGGAGGCCGTTGCGGAAGCACGCGGGCGCGACATCCGGGCCGGGCTTCTGCGCACGTTCGCGCTGCTCGTGGGCGCGGTCTGGGCGGTGTCGCTGGTGCTGCTTGTGTTCATGGCGAATCGCGTGAGCCGGCCCATCCGGCGGTTGACGGCGGGCCTCGCGCGATTAGCCGCGGGCGACCTTTCCACGCGCGTTGCGCCGGGCGGCGCGGGCGAGGCCGGGCGAGCTATTCAGGCCTTCAACGAGACCGCTGCCCAGCTCGAGAGCAGCCGCGAGCGCATGATGTACCTGGCGCAGCTCGCGAGCTGGCGCCTGCTGGCGCGCAAGATGGCTCACGAGTTGAAAAACTCGCTCACGCCCATCCGGCTCACCATGGAAGAGGTGCTCGCGCGCCGCGCGGCGAACGATCCGGAGTTCGTCGAGCAGGCGGCCGCAATCGTCGTGGACGAGGTCGAGAGCCTGGAGCGGCGCGTCCGGGCGTTCTCAGAGTTCTCATCCGAGCCCCCGCTGCGGCTGACGGCGGTGGACCTGAACGCGGTGGTGCGCGAGCGCGTGGCGCTCCTCAGCCCCGGGCGTCCAGGCGTCCATTACATGCTGCGCCTGGCCTCGCCGGCGCCGATCGTACGCGCCGACGAGGACCTGCTGAAGGGCATCATCACGAACCTGATGGAGAACGCCGCCGACGCGGCCGGGCCGCACGGGAAGGTGCTGGTGGCCACCGCCGAGGGCGCGCTCGAGGTGCACGATTCCGGGCCAGGGCTCAGCGCGGAGGCCCTGGAGCGCCTGTTCGAGCCTGCCATCTCATTCAAGAAGAACGGGATGGGCCTGGGGCTCTCCATCGTAAGGAAAGACGCGCTGCTGTGCGGCGGCGACGCGGAGGTGATCACCGGGGAACTCGGCGGCGCTGGTTTCCGGGTCACACTGCCCGTCCATGAGCCGTCTGGAGCCCCTGCCGGGGCAAGCGCCGCCCGCGCATAGGCGGAACGCCAGGCCGCGCGCGGGTTCGCGCCGGCGCTTGGGGGAACGTTAAGCTGTTTGTGTATGCGGCGTGTCGCCATCGTTGACGACGAGGAGAATATCGGCCGTTCGCTGCGCTTCATCCTGGAGCACGAAGGCTACGCGGTAACGCTCTTCCTCTCAGCCGCCGACTTTCGCAAGAGCGCCGAGGCCCGCCGCGCCGACGTCTTTCTGTTCGACGTCTGCCTGCCGGACGGCAACGGCATCGGCCTGTTGCGCGAACTCCGCCAGCAGGGGATCGGCGCGCCGGTGGTGATGATCTCCGGGCACGGCACCATCCCCGACGCCGTCGAGGCTACACGCGCCGGAGCCTACGATTTCCTCGAGAAGCCTCTCACGCGCGACCGCGTTCTGGTGGCGCTCAAGAACGCCCTGGAGAACAGCGCGCTGCGGCAGGAGAACGAACGGCTGCGCGAGCTGG
>JBLNBX010000215.1:0-23811 GCA_050260275.1 bacterium | reverse complement strand
ATATATGAGCGGGAGGAGCGATGACGAGCCGGACCATCAAGGTCGATTACCTGGCCAGGGTGGAGGGCGAGGGCGCCCTTCAGATCAAGGTTCGCGGAGATCGGGTGGAGGACGTCCAGCTCAAGATTTTCGAGCCTCCGCGGATGTTCGAAGCCTTCCTTCGCGGGCGCCACTACACGGAGGCGCCGGACATCACCGCGCGAATCTGCGGCATCTGCCCCATCGCCTATCAGATGAGCGCCGTGCACGCGATGGAGCGCATCCTCGGGATCACGGTTCACCCGCAGGTGCGCGCGCTGAGGCGCCTGTTCTACTGCGGCGAGTGGATCGAGAGCCACGCGCTGCACATCTACATGCTGCACGCGCCGGACTTTCTCGGGTACCCGGATGCCATCACGATGGCGCGCGATCACAAGCCCGCCGTCGAGCAGGCGCTCCGGCTCAAGAAGACCGGCAACCAGCTCATGTGCCTTCTTGGCGGGCGCGAGATTCATCCCGTCTCCGTCTGCGTCGGCGGGTTCTACCGTGTTCCAACGAAGACCGAGTTGCGCGCGCTTGCCGACGACCTGAAATGGGCCCTCGACGCCTCAATCGCCACCGCCAAACTGGTTGCCGGCTTCGATTTCCCCGACTTCGACCAGGACTACGAGTTTGCCTCGCTCTCTCATCCGGACGAGTACCCGTTCAACGAGGGGCGCTTCGTGTCGAGCGACGGCCTCGACATCGATGTCTCCGAGTTCGAGGACGCGTTCATCGAGCAGCACGTGAAGCACTCCAACGCGCTCCAGGCGCAGCGCCGGCGTGGCGGATCGTACCTGGTGGGTCCGCTCGCGCGCTTCAACCTGAATTTCGACAAGCTGCCCGAGGTCGCCCAGCAGGTGGCCTCCGATTGCGGCATCGCGCCGCCCTGCCGTAACCAGTTCCGCAGCATTGTCGTGCGCGCGATAGAAACGGTGTTCGCCTGCGACGAGGCGCTGCGCATCATCGCCGCCTACGAGCGCCCGCCCGAGCCGTTCGTGTCCGCGCCCGTCCGCGCCGGCACAGGGCACGCCATCACCGAAGCGCCGCGCGGCAGCTTGTATCACCGGTACGAGATCGACTCCGCCGGCCGCATCAAGTCCGCGCGCATCGTGCCGCCGACCTCGCAGAATCAGAAGCGAGCCGAAGAGGACCTGTGGGCGCTCATCCCGGGCATCCTCTCGAAGCCGCAGGAAGAGATGACGCACATCTGCGAGCAGGCCATCCGCAACTACGACCCGTGTATCTCCTGCGCGACTCACTTCCTGAGGGTCAACATCACCTCCGAGCCGCCTGCGTGAGCTCACCGCCGCTCATCATAGGCTGCGGCAACCCGGACCGCGGCGACGACGCCGCGGGCATACTCGTGGCCCGGCGTCTGCGCGAGCGCGGCATCGCGGCCCTCGAGCACTCGCGCGACGGCTTGGATCTCATGGAGGCCTGGTTAGGCGCGCCGCGCGTGATTCTGATCGACGCCGTGCTGACGGGTGCTCCCGCGGGAACTGTCTTGGAGTGGGACGGGCGCGCCGTGAACCCCGCCGGGTCCGGCGCAGGGACGCACGGCTTTGGAGTGGCCGAGGCAATCGGCCTTGCGCGCGTGCTGGGGCGGCTGCCGGAATCGCTCGCGATCATCGGAATCGAGGCGGCATCGTTCGCTCACGGAGCGGCGCTCACGCCGGAGGTGGCGCGCTCCGTCGAGCACGTCGCCGAACGGATCATACTGGAATCAGAACGATGCACGAATCCGGAATCATAGAGGACCTGATCCACAAGATTGAAGACGCCGCGCGCGAGAACGGCGCGAAGAGAATCGTCTCCGTCGACCTGGCTATTGGCGCGCTGGCGGCGATCGAGCCCGGCCATCTGCGCGAACACTTCGAAGTCGCCGCCCGCGACACACTGGCCGCGAACGCCGAGCTGCGAATGACGGTTTCCGAAGACCCCCTGGAACCCGAGGCCGGCTCAATCCGCATCACGGGACTCGAGATCGAAACGTGAAGCGGCTGCGCGTGGCCCTGTACGGGGCCGTGCAGGGGGTCGGGTTCCGCCCGTTCGTGTACCGGCTCGCAACCGAACTGGGCCTCAACGGCACGGTGCTCAACTCGAGCGCCGGCCTCGTGGTCGAGGTCGAGGGCGAGCGCACGGGCGAGTTCCTGGACCGGCTCGAGCGGGAGCGCCCGCCTGCAGCCGTGGTGCTCGCGCGCGAGGTCAGCGTGCTGGCGCCGGCGGGCTACTCGCGTTTCGAGATACTCGCGAGCGACCCTGCTGAGGAGCGCACCGCCGCGGTCCTGCCGGACCTCGCCACCTGCCCCGAGTGCCTGCGCGAGCTGTTCGATTCGGTCAACCGCCGCCACGAGTACCCGTTCACGAACTGTACGCAGTGCGGCCCGCGGTACTCGATCGTCCTCGACATACCGTACGACCGCCCGAACACGACGATGCGGTCGTTTGCGCTCTGCCCGGCGTGCCGGCGGGAGTACACCCAACCATCGGACCGCCGTTTCCACGCGCAACCGAACGCGTGCCCGGTGTGCGGGCCGCGGCTGGCAGTCGAGCGGGCAGACAGTGCGCAACTCCAGGGCACGCCAGCGCCGGACGAGACGCCCGAGTCGTACTCCGTCGGGAACCCCGCCATCCGTGATGCCGCCTCCGCTCTCGCGCGCGGGGAGATCGTCGCACTGAAGGGCATCGGCGGTTTTCAACTGCTCGTAGACGCCCGCAACGAAGCCGCTGTCGCGCGCCTGCGCCGCCTCAAGCGCCGCGAGGAGAAGCCGTTCGCGCTGATGCTGCCCGATGCCGATTCGGTTCGCGCCTGCGCGGAGCTATCGCCGGATGAGGAACGCGTGCTCCGCTCGGCCGCCGCGCCCATCGTGCTCCTGCGCCCGCGCGGCGGGGCGGACACCGCGCCCGGCATCGCAACCAACGTCGCCCACAACTCCCCGTACATCGGCATCATGCTGCCGTACTCGCCGCTACACCACCTGCTGATGCGCGCCTTCCCGCACCCGATAGTCGCCACCAGCGGTAATCTGAGCGACGAACCGATTGCCATCGAGAACGGGGAAGCCCGCGAGCGGCTCGCCGGCATCGCCGGCGTATTCGTCATGCACGACCGGCCCATCGCGCGGCCTGTAGATGACTCCGTCGTGCGCGTCATGCGCGGCCGCGAGAGCGTCGTGCGGCGCGCCCGAGGCTATGCGCCGCTGCCCGTGCGCGTGCCCAACCCGCTGCGGCCGGTGCTGGCCGTGGGCCCGCACCTGAAAAACACGGTCGCAATTGCCGCCGGGCGTCAGGTCTTCCTTAGCCAGCACATTGGCGACCTCGACACGCACGAGGCCCGCCGGGCTTTCGAACGCGCCATCGAGGACCTGTGCAGGCTGTACCGCTTTTCGCCCGCCGCGGTAGCCTGCGATCTGCACCCGGATTACGCATCGACGCGCTGGGCGCTCTCGCAGGGGCTGCCGGCCATTCGCGTCCAGCATCACCAGGCGCACGTTGCAGCCTGCGCCGCCGAGAACGACGTGCGCGGGCCGTATCTCGGCGTTGGCTGGGACGGCACCGGCTACGGCCTTGACGGCAGTGTCTGGGGCGGCGAGTTCTTCCTGGTTGCGGATGGACGTTACGACCGCATCGCGCACCTCAGGCAGTTCCGCCTGCCCGGGGGCGAGGCCGCGGTCAAGGAGGGCTGGCGCACCGCCGCCGCCCTGCGGTGGGCCGTCGGGCTCAAGGACGGCACGCCTCCCGTGATCGCGCGAATGCTCGAGCGCGGAGTCAACTCGCCGCTCACGTCCAGTGTCGGGCGTCTGTTCGACGCTGTTTCCGCGCTTGCCGGCATCGCGCGCGAGAGCCTGTTCGAAGGCCAGGCCGCCATGCTGCTCGAGCGCGCCATCGACGGCCTCGAGACCGATGACGCCTACCCGCTTCCCGGCGGGGACTGGGCGGAGCTGATTGGCTGCGTCGAATCCGACGCCCGCGCCGGCGCCGCACCCGCGCTGATCGCCGCGCGCTTTCACAATGCGCTCGCGAACTGGATCGTTGAGGTGGCCGAAAGCTCCGGCGTGCGGCAGGTGTGCCTCAGCGGCGGTGTTTTCCAGAATGGGTACCTCGTCGAGCGCGCCTCGCGGCTCCTGGATGCCCGCGGTTTTGCGGTTTTCACGCACCAGCGCGTGCCTGCGAACGATGGCGGCATCGCTTTGGGGCAGGCGGTCATAGCGGGCGCCGCCTGATCGCGAGTGGTGTTCACATCCCACAATTCGACGCCGCTCGACGCCGCGGCTCGGGGAGAATCCGGATTTTCCGCGCGGCCGGATTCGAAGTATAAACATAACAGGGCGGTTTTGTCGTGTGGAAAAAGTGTGAGTGGGCTTTGGATGCGGCACTCAACCGCAATAACCTGAGGCGCTTGCGCATGGCGCCGCGCTATGTGTGCGAGGCGTGGTTTTGCACAGGCGCAAGCGACTCATATTTAAGCGTTACCTGGACGGGTTGTAACGTGCGTCCGTGTTCGGTTCAATAGAGGATCCTCATGGCGGCGGCTGAGACCTCCCTGGATAAGAATCTCCCCTCGAACCCGGAAGCGGAGCGCTTCGTGCTGGGGGCGATCATGCTGGACGAGTCTCTATTCGTCCAGGTGGCAGGCGTCCTGACCGCGGACGACTTCAGCCTCGAGAAGCACCGGCGCATCTACCTGCGGATGAGCGAACTGCAGGACCGCGGTGAGAAGATCGATCGCGTCACGGTTGCAGAAGAGCTGATGCGGCAGGGCCAGCTCGAATCCTGTGACGGGCTCGGATACCTGCTCTCGCTCGAAGATGGGCTGCCGCGCACGAGCAACATAGACGCTTACGTGCGCATCGTGAAGGAGAAGGCGCAGCTCCGCCGCATCATCTGGTCCGCTCAGAACCTGATCGACCGCTGCATGGCGGGCGGCGACGCGGCGGCCGACATCCTCGCGGGCGCCGAAGAGGCGCTGCTGAAGCTGAGCGACGACGACTCGCGCGCCGCGCTCGCCACTCCGCAGCAGATCATCGACCGCGCGCAGGGCATCAATGCGTTTCTCGATCCAGCCAACCGCATCAAGGGCCTCGGCACCGGCTTCATGAAGTTCGACGAGCTGACTGGCGGTATGCGCGCCGGCGAGCTGATCATCATCGCCGCGCGCCCGGCCATGGGCAAGACCGCACTCGCGTTGAACATCGCGCAGCACATAGTCCTCGCGAAAGAGCCTCAGCCCGTTGCGCTGTTCTCGCTCGAAATGTCGGCCGAGTCTCTGTTGACGCGCATGATCTGCGCCGTTGCGCGCGTGAACCAGCACAAGTTCCGCACCGGCTTCCTGAACGAACGCGAGCGCCGCGAACTGATGAGCGCGGCATCGCGCCTCACTGCGGCCCCTCTGTTTATAGACGACACCGCCTCAATAAACCTCATGGATATGCACGCGAAACTGCGGCGGCTCAAGGCGGAGCGCGGGGTCGGGCTGGTCGTGGTCGACTATCTTCAACTCATGACCGGGCGCGGACGCTACGAAAACCGCGTGCAGGAAGTGAGCGCGCTCTCGCGCGGGCTGAAGCTGTTGTCGAAAGAAATCGAAGCGCCGATAATCGCGCTCTCGCAGCTCAGCCGCGCCCCTGAGATGCGCGATGACAAACGCCCGCAGTTGAGCGACCTTCGCGAATCCGGCAGCATCGAGCAGGACGCGGATCTCGTGGCGTTCATCTTTCGCCCCGAAGTCTACCAGCAGAACCGGGCGGACCTGCGCGGTCAGGCCGAGGTTATCATCGCCAAGCAGCGCAACGGCCCTACCGGCATCGTGAACCTTGTGTTCATCAAGGACTACACGAAGTTCGAGAACCCGGCCACCGACGTCGGCGAGCCGCCTCCGTCCGGTCCGGAAGACGACGAGGAATAGCGGCCCGCCGTAGCCTTCGGCGATGGAGCTGGGCGGCGCTGAGCCGCACGGCTCCGGAGCCATGCCGCGGCCTGCGCCTGTGGGCGATCTTCGGATCAGCCCTGCGAGAAGTTGCGAGCCGGCGTGCGCAAAGCTTAAGCTAGACCACCCGGCAATGGCTATGCTTTCGCCAGCGTGACCCGGAAACGGCAGTCTTACCACCGTGTTTGACGGTCTCGATGATTTCGAAATTGGGGTCTGCGCCGAACGGCTCGAAGCTGCCCGCCACTGGAGCGGTGGCAAGTATTGTTAGAAAAGCTTTCCAGTCTATTGCACGCTGATTATACTGGAGCAAGATCATTTTCCCGCTTACAGAAAGTTACTCATGAAACTTTCGGCGCCGCGCGTTCTGTTAGCAAGTTGTAGTGGCGCGGAACACAGTGGCGCCGAAGCGCGTCTGCTCGCGACCATCGAAGACTTCCGCGCGTTGCCCGGCCCGGCGGCCGTGAATACGAGTCCGATGCTGAACGCGGCCGGCCGCGTCCTGGACGGCAGCATCGCCGCTGTCAACGCGCAACCTGCTGAGCCGGAACGGTTTCGGCGCTGGGCCGGCGCAGGAGCGGCGCCCGAGGAGCTGGCGTCCAACCAGAAACTCAAGCGCGCAGTAGTTGCGCGGAGGTACCATGACGTGATCGAGAGCCTGTACGGCGCAGCAGCGCCGCAAGGCCGGCTATGAGCACCCGCGTCGCATTGCTCGGACTCTGGACGCCTCGACGGCTGAAGAGTTGGGGTCTCGAGCGCCTCTTTCCAATTCGCGACCGCCTGGCGCAGTTTGCAGCTTTCACGTGCGAGCACGCCTTACGCGCTCTCCGCGAAGGCGATCCCGAGCCCGAGCGCCTTCTTCACCGCGGCGCGTTCACGTTCGGCCGCGAACTTCGGAGGCGCGCCCGTGCGGATAGCGAGCGCGCGGCTCTGCATCTGGCCCGCATCGCCTACCGCTCGCTGGGGATCGATTTCAGGGCCCGCGGCAATGAGTCTGTCATCTCGCGGTGTTGGTTCGCCCGATGTTACTCAGCGCCGGTGTACAGGTTTGTCTCCGCGCTCGACCGTGGGCTCATCTGTGGCCTCACCGGGTTCCGCATGATTTTCACCGGCCGTATTACCGAATGCTGCGAAACTTGCCGCGGCCGACTGGAGGCAGCCTGATGAAGCGCGCGGTCGTGGTTGGGAGCGGAGCCGGAGGCGCCACCGTTGCGCGGGAACTCGCGGGGCGCTTCGACGTTACCATACTCGAAGCCGGCGGCAATTTCCGCCCCTTCCCTACGGCTCTTTCCTGCCTCGAATGGCTTAAGGCCGCGCACATCTTCCTCGATGAGCGCCAGATACAGATGTTCTTCCCGTCTATGCGCGTCCGCAAGACGGATGGCATGGTCGTCGTAACTGGCACGGGTCTTGGCGGAAGCACAACCATCAGCACCGGAACCGCCATGCGCCGCGACCAGGATCTCAAGGCGCTGGGCATCGACCTCGACGAGGAGTTCGAGGAGGTCGCGCGCGAGATTCCCGTTAACACCGGACACTCCAGAAAGTGGCTGCCTTCCACGCGCCGCCTCTTCGAAATCTGCGAGGAGATGCGCCTCGATCCGCAACCCGCCCCGAAGATGGTGGATCCCGAGCGATGTAAGTTATGCGGCCGGTGCGTGATGGGGTGTGGGAACGCGGCGAAATGGGACAGCCGCCGCTACATAGAGGAAGCATGCGCGGCCGGCGCCCGCGTCCTCACCGGCTGCCCGGTGGAGCGCATCGAGATCAGGGAGGGAACCGCGAGAGGCGTTCACGCGCGCTTCGGACTGATGCGGCGGTTTTTCCCCGCCGATGTCGTTGTGCTCGCGGCCGGCGGCATCGGCACCGCGGCCATTCTCGGGAACACGGGCTTGCATGCCGAGCCGCGCCTGACAGTCGATCCGGTGCTGTGCATCGCGGCCGAGTGGCCTGACGCGCTCCAGTGCAATGAGATCCCGCTGCCCTTCATCGTTGAGCGGCCCGGATACATGATCGCGCCCTACTTCGACCTGCTCAGTTTCCTGTTCAACCGCGAGTGGCGGCACGCGGCGCGCCACACGCTCGTTCTTATGGTGAAGCTCGCAGATGCGAGCGAAGGCGTGGTGCTCGGCAAGAAGATCGACAAGAAGCTCACAGAAGCGGACCGCCGCACGCTCGATGAAGCTCTTGCCCTCGCGCGCGAGATACTCGACCGCTTCGGCGCGAAAGCGAGCGTCCTTGGCACCCTAAACGCCGGCCATCCGGCCGGCACAGTGCCGCTCACGTCCTGCAACCTTCATCCCGCCGGATTGCCGGACAACGTTTGGGTCGCGGACGCCTCGCTGCTGCCGCGCGCACTGGGAGCGCCGCAGATACTGACTATAGTCGCGCTCGCCAAGCGCGTCGCAAAAACAATCCTTGCCGTCGAACACGCCGCGCCCGCAGAGGTCAGCGCCTTTTAGCGCCGGCGGGACGCTCCAATCGGAAGCTGCACTCCCCTACAATCAAGTCATGATTCGCATTGCCGCGGAGGCGTTGGATGTCGCCGCCCGCCGCAAGCCCGATTATGCCGACGTCCGCGCCGTGGAAACACGTACGCGCCACGTCTCCACGAAGAACGGCAAGATCAGCGGCCTCGCGAGCTCCGAATCCGCCGGCGTGGGCATACGAGTTCTCTTCGAAGGAAGCTGGGGCTTCGCGGCAACGGACGACCTCTCCTCCGCGGGCCTCGAGGTCTGCGCCTCCCTTGCATTCGATATAGCGCGGGCGAGCGCACGCGCGCGCAAGACGCCTGTAGTGCTCGCGCCTGAGGACAAGTACGAAGCGGAATGGGAGTCGCCCTGCGCCGTCGATCCGTTCAGCGTGCCTGTCGAAGACAACCTCGGGCTGCTGCTCGCCATCGACGCCGCGCTGCGGCGCGAACAAGGCGTAACGCTCGCCGAAGCGTCGATGGACTTTGTGCGCGAGCGCCAGGTGTTCGCCTCCACGCTCGGAAGCAGCATCCGCCAGACCCGGACGTGGTCCGGCGCGGGCTACACGGCCACCAGCTTTCGCGAGGACGAGATCCAGCGCCGTTCGTATCCGAACTCGTTCGGCGGGCAATTCCAGCTCAAGGGCTACGAGCTGATCGGCGAACTGGATCTGCTCGGGGCCGCGCCTCGCGTCGCCTCGGAAGCTGTTGCACTCCACTCGGCCGCGCAGTGCCCCGAATGCCGCTGCGATCTGATTCTCGACAGCTCCCAGCTCGCGTTGCAGATTCATGAGTCCATAGGCCACCCCATCGAACTCGATCGCGTTCTCGGCTCCGAGGCCAACTTCGCCGGCATGAGCTTCCTCACGCTCGACAAGCTCGGAAATCTCAAATACGGCTCGGACATCGTCAACGTAGTAGCCGACGCCCGCATCGAGCATGGCCCGGGGCTCGGTACGTTCGCCTTCGACGACGAGGGCGTGCCGGCGCAGCGGATCAATGTCATTCAAGGCGGGCTGTTCACGGGTTACCTGATGTCGCGCGAGACGGCCGCGCGGATCGGAAAGCCGCGCTCGAACGGCTGCATGCGTGCGGATGGATGGGCGCGCGTGCCCATCGTCCGCATGACCAACATCAGCCTGCTACCGGGCGAGCAGTCCATCGAAGAGGTGTTCGACTGCGACGGCATTTACATGGAGACTAACAAGAGCTGGTCTATCGACGACCGCCGCTACAACTTCCAGTTCGGCTGCGAAATCGGTTGGGAACTGCGCGGCGGCAAGCGGGTGCGGATGCTCAAGAACCCCAGCTACAGCGGGGTATCGACGGAGTTCTGGAATTCCTGCACGGCCATTGCGGGCCGCGATCATTGGACTCTGTGGGGCACGCCGAACTGCGGCAAAGGCCAGCCCGAGCAGGTGATGGGAACCGGGCATGGCGCAAGCCCCGCCCGCTTCCGCAACGTCAGGATCGGTTCTGCGTACTCGGGGTAACACACATGGGCGAATCGGAAATCCTAACGCGCGATGAATGCCGGCGCCTGTTCGACATAGCCTGGAGCGCCGCGCGCGCGTCCGGCGCCTCCGAACTCGAGGTGCTGGCCGCGGCGCACGGCTCGTCGCTGACGCGTTTCGCCGAGAACTCGATACACCAGAACGTGTCCGAGCGCCGCCGTCACATATCGATCCGGGCCGTTGTGGACCGCCGCACCGCGCGCGCCTCGACGAACCGGCTTGACGAGGCCGGCATCCGCGCCGCCGCCGAACGCGCTGTCGCCCTGGCGAAGGCGCGCGAACCCGACCCCGAACTGCTCCCCGTCGCTCCTCCCGCGGAGTACCGAGACGTGGACCGCTTCTGTCCTTCGACTGCTCAGCTCACGCCCGCGGAACGCGCCGATGCCGTCGCGGGTGTGATCGCGATTGCCAACGAGGCATCGCAGACGGCAGCGGGCATATACTCCACGAGCGAGTCGGTCGAGGCGCTGGTCAACTCGCGCGGCGCATTCGCCTACTACTTCGATACGAACGCCACGTTTTCGGTGACGATGATGCGGCGCGACAGCTCCGGCTGGGCAAAGCAGAGCTCGCCGGACTGCGACGTCATCGATCCCCTGGCGCTGGCCAGGCGCGCGTCGCAGAAAGCCGCCGCGTCCGAGCGCCCGCGCGAGATCGCGCCCGGGCGGGACACCGTCATCCTGGAGCCGCCCGCCGTGCAGGATCTGCTCGGCCAGATGTTCCCGGATTTCAGCGCCACCGCCATCCACGACCGGCGCAGCTTCTTGACCGATCGCGTCGGAACGAAGGTCTTCGGCGACAACATCAACATCGCTGACGACGTCTACCACCCGATGCAGTCCGGGCCGCCGTTCGACGGCGAGGGCGTGCCCCGGCGGATACTCACTCTGGTGCAGAAGGGCGTGGTCCGCGATGTCCCCTACTCGCGGCTTGCCGCCTCGCGCGCCGGTTCCGAACCCACCGGTCACGGTTTTCCGGTCCCGAACGACCTGGGCGAAGCGCCTGAGAACATCGTGTTTTCCGGCGGCACATCGAGCCTCGACGAGATGATTGCCTCGACGCAACGCGGCATCCTGCTCACGCGCGTGTGGTACATCCGCGAAGTTGACCCCTACGAGAAGATCATGACGGGCCTCACGCGTGACGGCACGTTCCTTATCGAAGACGGCCGCATAGTAGCCGGGCTGCGCAACTTCCGGTTCAATGAGAGCCTTATCGAGATGCTCAATAACGTTGAGGACATGACGCCGGCCGAGCGCGCCTCGGGCGAGGAGTCCTTCGACATGGTGGTGCCCGCGATGAAGGTGGCCGGTTTCAACTTTACCGAGGTCACGCCTCAGTAGGGCCGCGTGGACGCGCTACTTGGTGAACAGCTCCCGCCAGCTTTCGTCGAGTTCCGTCCACCGCTCCCGGTCGCTCGAACTCGAGTGCGTTTCGGGCAGGCACAGCGCGCCGTGCCCGCGCCCGCAGACCATCTCCGTCGTGACGGGGTCCAGCAGCGGGCTGCTCCACGAACCGATCGTCACGGGCAGGGACAGCCGCTCCAGGCACTCCGGGCAGCGCGAACGCTGGTCGTAAAACGACCAGTAGACCGCGCACGCGCCCGCGAGTATTAACGCGAGGGCCAGCGCGAGGCCGCCGACCAGGTCGCGCATGACCCCCGAGCCGTACCGGAACTGTATCGCTTCAGCCAGTTCGATCCAGGCCAGCATCATCGCAGCCAGCAGCAGCAGCGTCTTGCCGGAGAAGAAAGCCCAGTAGCGCACTCTGGAGCGAGACCCGTGCGAAACCGCGAAATGGGGTTTGCGGACCTGGACCATCCCGATGCCGATCGCCACCGCGAACACAAGCCCGGCCGCATACCACAGCAGCGGGGTGAACCGCTGCACGTTGAGCGCCGTCAGCTTCGGCGCCTGCGAGTAGCGCACTTCGTTGCTCTTGAGCAGGTCCAGCATCTCGCGTTCGGCCGAGGCAATCGATACTCCCGGTTTCAGGCGCGCTATCGCTGAGATCAGAAACCGCCGCCAGGGCTGGTTCACCTCCATCTGTCTGAACGCAATTGCGCCGGAGAGCAATTCGAAGCGCCTGGGGAGAACACCTATCACCGTTGCCGGCTGCCCGTCGAGTTGGATCGTCCGCCCCACGATCCGGCTGTCTTTGCCGAGCTCCGTCCAGTAATCGTACGTGATGACGGCCGCGTCCGCCGGATCACCCGCCCGGAACGTCCTGCCCAGCACAGCCTTTACGCCGAGCACGTCGAAGAAGTTGGGCGTTACGGCCGGCGCCAGCCGGTAGCGGCGCGCGTCGATCTGCGCCCGCCGCCTGACGAATCCCGTGATGCCCTGAAACGACTCCGCCTGGTCGCGCCACACCGCGAACGCATGCTGCGGCACGGATTGCGTGCTTCCCATCGAGTCCTGCTGGGTCACTACGACGAGTTGCTCCGCATCAGGATATGGAAGCGGCGCCAAAAAACTTCGGATGCCTCGAAATCCGCCGCTCGCCGCAGCGGTGGCGCCGATGAAGAGCAACGGAACCAGCAGCGCCATCAGCGGACCTCGGTAGAACCGCCGGACCGCGGCGGCGGTCTCCTCGCGGCCGAAGCGCATCCACACGGCTTCGGGGAAGGACGCCAGTGCGAAGCGGTAAATCTCGCGTTTTCTCCGCGGCGTCAGCTCGCCCCGCTCAGCCAGCAGCGCCCACCAGTTCCACGCCTCGTAGTTCCGCCGGTCGCGCCATTCCTTCCGGCGCGGAGCAGGCACGAGCCAGCTCGCGGCGTATATCAGCGCGCGGTTGAGACGGGATTCCTCCACTGGGCGCAGTCCTCCCTCTCACTTTAGACGGTCTCGGGCGCTGACCTGTTCCGAAACCGCTGTGCGGCGGCAAGCCCTGTTTTCAGACGTAACGGGGCCAGCCACCCGGCCCCGTTCGCTCACCACGGTTATCAGTGTTCGTGCCAGCGCGCATTAGCTCGCAGCGACTGGAACGTGGGCGCCCAGAGCCCGACGAAGAGCGCCGCGTGCTTCTTGCCTGCCAGGAACAGGCCGATCGAAGCGCCTATGGCGACCAGCGTCCCCCAGTGGAGAATGCTGGAGCCGGTCTTCCCCCTTACATACCGGTCCACTCCGCCGATGGCGGATTCGCCATAGTCCCGCTCGCGGCGCTCGCCACCTGAATAGCTCGACATTTCCCCTCCTTGTAAGCCGGGCCTCCGCACTTCTCCGGTCCAGGCTGCTGATGAGGCAGCAATCGCGAGGCCAGCCGCTATGGCGTTGCATTCAGGCGGGGCGTCGACGGCGGGGTCGTTCGGGCTTACCCACACGAGGAAGAAATTCTACTCGAACTGCGCGCGAAAGTTGGCGAACTGGCGTTTCAGGTCGTCTATCTCCTCGCGCAGGCGGCCCACCTCGGCCTCGAGCGCGGTCAGCCGGTCCACGCGCGACGCAGGTTCCGGCGCCACGGCGGCTGGAGCTGTGGCCGCTGGTTCGCCAGCGAGCAAGTGCGCGTATCGCGGCTCTTTGGTCCCCGGAGCGCGCGGCAGGCGGATGACTAGCGGCTGATCGCCGCGGCCCATCAGATGTTCGAGCACCGATTCCACTTCGCCAGCGTCGGTGAACGCATGCATGCGCTCAGTGCGGTCTCGCAGCTCGCCGATGGTTTGAGGCCCGCGCAGCAGAAGCACAGTGAGCACCGCCAGTTCGCGCCGGCCGAGGTTAAGTTCCTCGCCGATGAGGTGCCGGTACTTCGGCACGCGCATGCCGGCCCCGGTTATCACAGCCACAAGGCGTTTGCGCCGCAGGCTTTCGAGCGCCCTCTCCACCGTGTCCTCGCCGTAGCTCACAACCGGGTTGCGGTTATTCTTCTGGTTGCAGGCCAGCACTACGGCGTTAAGCGACATCGGATAGTATTCCGGCGTCGCCAGGTCTTTCTCCAGCAGCGAGCCGAGTACCCGCACCTCGGCCGCATCGAGCGTCTCCAAGTTCAATCCTCTGCGATTGTCGCGCGCACGATGTAGTCGAGCTTCGGGAACTCCTTTTCGAGATAGGCGTTCCCCTGCAACTGTATGCGCCCCTGGTCCGGCCCGCGGCCGTGCGGAGCGCCCTCGCCGTACCCGCTGTAGAGCGAATCGACCACGTCCATGCCCTCCGGCACTCTACCGAACGGCGCAAAACCCATGCGATCGAGCGGTTTGTTGTCCGCCAGGTTGATGAACACCTGGCTTGTCCGCGTATTCGGGCCGGCGGTAGCGAACGTGATCGTTCCGCGCGCGTTGGTCTGCGTCACCTTGTCGTCCGCGATCTGCGCCTCGCGCCACTTCCGCGCGACTGCCGGGTCGCCCGGAATGCCGAACTGCACGACGAAGCCGGGCAGCACGCGGAAGAACCGCGCTCCATCGAATGCGCCGGAAGTCACGAGCTCGTAGAAACGGTCCGCGCCGAGCGGCGCCCAATCGCGCGTCACCTCGACGGTGAAATTGCCCTTGCTGGTTTCGAAGACGGCCCGGTAGGTTGCGGGCGCCTGCTCTGAGTTGGCCACGGAACCATTGTGGCACCTCCGGCGCCGCCGAAGGCGCACACTGCCGGGATCACCTCCGAATCCGCAGTTCAGTGTCGCGCCTCACCTGATTCGCTCCGAACCCTGCTGGACTCTTACTGACCGGCCTATGCGGCCTCGCGTCCCGCTCTCGGCTTTACGCGGGCTTTGTATCATGGGGGCAAAGTGGCCCTCATCACAGTTTCGGGCCAGCCGGGCTGCCGTCACGAGGAGGCGGCGCGTCTGGCCGCGCAGGCCCTGAATTACGAGCTGATCACCGAAACACGGCTGCGCGCCCTGCTTGAAGAGGAGTTCGGCCGCGACGCGCACATCCCCGACAAAGCCTTTGCGCCAGCCGTGACGTCGATAGTCGCCCACCTCGCAACGGCGCATCACCTCGTGATCTCGGCCGATGGCTGCGAGTTTCTGTTCAAAGATTTCCCGACCGCGCTGCGAGTCCAGATCGTCGCTCCCGAGTCCCGCCGGATCGGCATCGTGATGCTCGAAAACCGCCTCGACCGCCCCGCGGCGGCCGCGCTCCTCAAGAGCCTCGAGGCGGAGGCGCGCGCTCTTCGCAAGCGCCGGTTCGGCCGTGTCTGGCCGCCTCCGCAAGCCTTCGACCTCGTTCTCAACACCGAGGTCCTCGATGCCGAGCAGGTGGCCGCCCTCATCCGCGACGCCGCGGAACTGCGCGGGCTCACCGAGCTGGGCCTGCTTTCGCCGCAAGCCGAGGCCCACGTCCAGTTCCAGGCCCGCCTGAAGCTCTCGAAGTACGGCATCGAGGTGCCCGGCAAGGCCGAAATCCGGCGCAAGCCGTTCTCCCACCCGAGCGAGGAGACCTTCGCCAACCTGCTCGACTTCTACCGCATAGCCTGGGAGTACGAACCGCGCAGCTTCGCCATCAAGTGGGACAAGGAAGGCCGCGTCCTTGAGGCCTTCACGCCGGACTTCTACCTGCCCGAGTTCGACCTCTACGTAGAGCTAACCACCATGAAGCAGTCGCTCGTCACCAGGAAAAACCGCAAGGTGAAAATGCTGCGAGCCATCTATCCGCACATCAACGTGCAGGTCTTCTACCAGAAGGACATCGAGAACCTCATCTTCAAGTACGGCCTGGCGGAGCGTACCATCAGGTTGTAGCGGCGCTATGGGTCTCGAGATCGAAAGGATTCTTTTTACCGAAGAGCAGGTGCAGGCGCGCATTCGCGAGGTGGCAGCCGAAATCTCCGAGCGGTATCGCGGGCGCGAACTGAAGCTGATCGGTGTTCTCAAGGGCTCGGTGTTTTTCCTCACGGCGCTGGCGCGCGCGATCGATATTCCCGTCAAGATTGATTTCCTGTCGATCTCCAGCTTCTCGACGAAGGCTTCTTCTCCTGGCGTTGTACGGATCTCCAAGGACCTCGATGAGAGCATCGAGGGCGAGGACGTCCTGCTGGTCGAGGACATCATCGACACCGGATTCACGGCGCGCTACCTCCTTCAGAACCTCGCCGCGCGCGGCCCCAACTCGCTGGCCGTCTGCACGCTGCTGGACCGCACGTCTCGCCGGATCGTGCTGGTTCCAGTTGAGTTCCGCTGCTTCGAGATCCCCGACCGCTTCGTCGTGGGTTTCGGGCTCGACTACCGCCAGCTATACCGCAACCTCGGCTACATCGCCGTGGCGCGGCCCGCGCGAGACTCGTAGGCCCGTCCTGCCAAGCCTTTCGATGTGGAGCGGACCCCCAGGCCCGCTGGTGCCCCCGGTCGCCCTTCGGGCGCTGCGCTCGACTCCTACTGCTGCAATCTCCTCAAAGCGCAGCCAAGCCTCGATTTCAGCCCGGCTCACCCGAGAGTGAATGATAGAATTGGGGTTTTAATGCCTCGCGTCTCTCTATTCGTGACGTGCATCGTCGACCAGCTCTTTCCCAAGATCGGGATGGCCATGGCCGATGTGCTCGAGCGCGCCGGGTTCAGGGTCGATTTCCCCGAGGAGCAGACCTGCTGCGGGCAGCCGGCTTTTAACACGGGCTACCGCGCGGAGGCCCGCGACGTGGCGCGCCACTTCCTGCGCGTGTTCCGCGATGCCGAGTACATCGTGATACCCTCGGGCTCCTGCACCGCCATGATCGTGAACCATTATCCCGAGCTGTTCGCCAAAGAGCCGGAAACGCTCCGGGAGATCGCCAGCTTGCGGCCCCGGATCTGGGAATTCACGAGATTCCTGACTGAGGTGGCGGGCATCGAGGACGTGGGCGCGCGTTTCGAGCGCGTCGTCACATTTCACGACAGTTGTCACGCGCTTCGCGAATTGGGCATCAAGGACGGACCGCGGCGCCTGCTGGCTAACGTCCGTGGCCTAACGCTGAAAGAGATGACGCCCCCGGAGGAGTGCTGCGGCTTTGGCGGCACGTTCTCGGTGAAATTTCCAGAGATCTCCACAGGCATGCTGCGCGCGAAAATCGACGCAATCGCGGCCACAGGGGCCGAGTACGTGGTGGGCGTCGACGCCAGTTGCCTGATGCAGATACAGGGCGGGCTCTCGCGCGCGCGGTTGCCGATCGGAACGATGCACATCGCGGAGGTCCTGGCCCAGCGCTGATCATGCCGCAACCTTACCAGCAGACTATCGATGCCACGCTCGGCGACGCCGGCCTGCAATCGGCCGTGTACACTGCCACGGGGCGGCTGATCGCCAAGCGGCAGGAGGTGGTTTCGCCCGGCGTGCTTCCGGACTACCAGGAACTGCGGGACCAGGCGAACGCCATCAAGCGGCACACGCTCGAGAACCTGGACTACTACCTGGAGCAGTTCGAAACCCAGGTGAACGCCCGCGGCGGGCGCATCGTGTGGGCGCGCGACGGCGACGATGTGGTCCGGTTCCTCATCGAGCTGTTCAGAGAGAAAAGCGCGCGGCGGGTGGTTAAGTCGAAGTCGATGACCACCGAGGAGATTGAGCTCAACGCGCGCCTTGAGCGCGAAGAACTCGATGTGGTGGAAACCGACCTTGGCGAGTTCATCGTTCAGCTCGCCAAACAGCGGCCGTTCCACATCGTCGCGCCGGCCCTGCACCTCACTCGCTACGACGTCGCTGACCTGTTCGCGGATAAGCTCGGCATCGAGCGCGAGGTGGAGATCGAGAAACAGACGATGATCGCGCGCCGCGTGCTGCGCGAGAAGTTCCTCGCTGCCGACATCGGGATAAGCGGGGCGAACTTCCTGATTGCCGCGAGCGGCGCGGTCGTCCTGGTCACGAATGAGGGCAACGCGCGGCTTACCACGACGCTGCCAAGAGTCCACGTAGCCATCGCCGGAATCGAGAAGCTGCTGCCGCGCGCGCAGGACCTGGCCACGTTCCTGAAACTGCTCGGCCGGAGCGCCACCGGGCAGCCACTCACCGTCTACACCTCGTTCATCGCCGGCCCGCGCCGTCCGGGCGAGATCGACGGCCCGGACGAGTTCTATGTCGTGCTGCTCGACAACGGGCGGACGAAGCTGCTCGCCGACCGCGCCAAGCGGCAATCTCTGTACTGCATCCGCTGCGGCGCCTGCCTGAATCACTGCCCCGTGTACCGCAAGATCGGCGGGCACAGCTATCCGTGGGCCTACTCCGGGCCGATAGGCGCAGTTATCACACCGCAATACCGGGGCCTCGCGCGCGACGGATGGCTGCCGTTCGCATCTAGCCTCTGCGGCGCGTGCGGCGAGGTCTGCCCTGTGAAGATCGAGCTGCCGAAGTTGCTGCTCTCGCTCCGCAGCGAAGTGGTGAAGAGCAGGTCCGCCGAGCGGCGGAACTTGTTCGAGCGGCTTGCCTTCCGTGCCTGGGCCTGGGTGATGCGGCACCCCGGCGTCTATGAAATGATGGGCTCCGCTGCGTCCACCGTCGCGGGCGAAGGCGCCATACCCGCGCCGTTCCGCTGCGGGCCGCTGCGGGCCTGGCTGAGCGGGCGCGACCTTCCGCCCATGCCGCGCCGCAGCTTCCGCCAGATGTGGCGGGCGCGGAGGGGAAATTGAAAGCCCGCGACTACGTTCTTCACAAGACACGCGCGGCGCTTGGCCGCCGCGTTGGCCAGCCGCCGGCGCCCGCTCCCGAACCGCGCCTCCGGGTCCCGAGCGTATCGATGGAGGAGCGCATCGAACGATTCACGTGTGCGCTCGAGACGTTGGCCGGCACGGTTCACCTTGCGGACTCGCCCGCCGAAGCGCGCGAGCGCATCCGCGAGCTGCTTGCCGGACGCACCGCCGTCGCCTCTAATTCGCCGCTGCTGGCAGCCTGCGGCGTCACGGATCTGGAGGGCGTGCGCGCGGGAATCACGAGCCGGGAGGAGCTTCGAGCCGTGTGCGCAATGGCCGGCGTTGGCATAACCGGCGCTGACTATGCGCTAGCCGATACAGGTTCGCTGGTGCTGATGTCGTCCGCCGATGAGGCGCGAATGATCTCGCTGCTGCCTCCGGCGCACATCGCACTGGTTCCACTAGAACGGATGCTCACCGGGCTCGACGAGTTACTATCGGTGGTCCCCGACCCGGCCGAAGTCACCAGTTCCATGCTCCTGATCACCGGACCAAGCCGCACGGCTGACATAGAACAGATTCTGGTTCGGGGCGTACACGGCCCCGGTGAGATTCACGTCGTACTTCTCCGTAACACACCAGACAAGGAGGAAGCATGAAGCGGTTTTCTCTGGCGCTGTTGTTACTGCTCGCGGTATCGGCCACTGCTTTCGGCCAGCTCGGCGAAATTTGGTTGAACTTCGGCAAGACGAACGCGCGCAACAACTCGCTCAGCACGGTCGATTTCGGCGAGGGTTTGGGCGATCTCACGTATGACACCGGGTTCCGGTTCGACGCGCGGCTCACGTTGAACAATGACGCCTTTTTCGGCCACGAGTTCGGATACGCCTACAATCGCGGGAAGGTGAAACTGGGGGGCGAGGACTACTTCAACATGTCCGCTCATCAGGGCATGTACAACTTCCTGCTCTACGCCACGCCCGAGGGTTCGCCCATTCGCCCATTCGCGACCGGAGGCGGACACTTCACCGCCTTCTATCCTCCCGGGTCGAATATCTTCAGCGGGCACAGCGAGACGAAGTTCGGCTTCAACTATGGCGGCGGAGTGAAGGTGCGGGTAGGTGACAAGTGGGCGGTCCGGCTCGACGTGCGGGACTATTGGCAGGGCAAGCCGGATTTCGGCACCAGGCCCGAAGGTTTGCTGAAGCTTCTTGTCGTGAGCGCAGGCTTCGGACTGGTGTTCTGAAGAAGTTGGCCGGCGCAAGCGGGCATGAATGCAAGCTTTTATTGATTTACTCGTTGCAACGCCGATCCTGACGCTTTTCCTCGTCATCGGGCTCGGCTTCGTGGTGGGGGAACTCCCCATCTTTGGTTTCCGTTTCGGGGTAGCCGCCGTTCTGTTTGTGGGTTTGGCCGTAGGCGCGCTCAGCCCCAGCATAGGCGTCCCGGAGGTGATCCCGACTCTCGGTTTGATCATCTTCGTGTACACCATCGGCATCCAGTCGGGGCCCGCGCTCAGGCGCATGTTCCGGGAGCGCGGGTACCGCGACAGTCTGGTCACCGTGGGCGTCCTGGCGTTCGGCGCGTGCGTCGCCGCGGCTTTGTCCTGGGTGTTCGCGATCAACGGGGCGCAGGCGGCGGGCCTTTTCTGCGGCGCGCTCACCAACACTCCCGCGCTCGCAGCGGCGCGCGAGACGCTGCGTGATATGGGAGCGCAGGCGGGCCTCCAGCCCCAGGCTCTTCGCGCGATGGCAGACCAGCCTACAGTTGCCTACTCCATCGCCTACCCAGTGGGCGTCGTTGGCGTAATAGTCGCCTTTCAGATTTTCGGCCGGTTCTGGCGCAAGCCGGATGAGGACGCCGCCGAGGAGCCGCCCGAGATCACGGTGGCCAACTTCGTCGTCCGCAACCCCGCCGTGTTCGGGCTCACGCTGCACGAAATCCTTTCCCTTCACCGCGAGCGCCCCTTTGTCGTAAGCCGCGTGCAGCACGACGGAGTCACGGACATAGCGACTTCCAATACGCGCCTGGCCGAAGGCGACATCGTCGCCGTTGTCGGAGACGATGCGGCGCACCGGCTGGCGCAGCAAATCTTCGGCGAACGCAGTGAAACGCACATTGAGCTCGATCGTTCGCGGCTCGACTACCGGCGGTTCTTCGTCTCCTCCAAGGAAGTCGTCGGCAAGCGCATCCGCGACCTGGATCTCCAGAACCGCATGCATGCCATCATCACGCGCGTGCGCCGGGGCGATGCCGATCTCGTACCGAATCCGGATACGCGCCTGGAACTGGGCGATAGCATCCGCGTGCTGACCTCTCGCGAGCGCTTTCCCGAGATCTCGCGGCTGTTTGGGGACTCCATACGGGGCGCGGCGGAAGCCGATTTCGGATCGGTTGCCCTCGGCATGGTGATTGGCGTTCTGGTGGGAATGGCCCCGATTCCGCTCCCCGGCGGCAGCGCAGTCAGGCTTGGGCTCGCCGGCGGTCCTCTGCTGGCCGCCCTGGTTTTGGGCAATGCGGAGCGTACCGGCCGCATCAACTGGGTGATTCCCGTCAGCACCAATCTCACCCTGCGCCAGATCGGTCTGCTGCTGTTCCTCGCCGGAGTGGGAACCCGCGCCGGATGGGATTTCGTTCAGACGCTTCAGACCTCCGGCGTGCGCCTGCTCGCGGCGGGCGCGATCATCACGTTCGCCGTGACGCTAGCGGCCATGATCGTCGCGCACCGCTACCTGAAGATGTCCTACCACGCCGTGATGGGCATGGTGTCGGGGATACAGACCCAGCCGGCATGCCTGGCGTTCGCGAACAACCGCTTCCGGTCGGATGCCGCGAACGTCGCCTATGCCTCGGTGTACCCGGCGGCGACGGTGGCCAAGATAGTGCTCGCGCAGATACTGGCTTCCTGGCCCGTGTGGTCCTGAGCGCTAGGGCTGGATCATGCCGTGGCGAATGGCGTAGCGCACCAGCCCGGCCACATCGTGAATACCGAGCTTCGCCATGACGCGCCCGCGGTGTGATTCGGCCGTCTTGACGCTCAGACCCAACCGGGCGGCGATCTCCTTGGTCGCGTTGCCTTCGGCTATGAGCTGCAGCACCTGGCGCTCGCGCGTGCTCAGCGGCGCTCCGTTGGTGCCGTTCGCCGTCGGGCCGGCCATCACGCTCTCCGAGGTGCCCGCGCACAGGTACGTGTTTCCGCGCGCCACCTCTCGAATGGCTTCGATCAGCGCTCCCGCGTCCTGGTCCTTCAGCACGTAACCGGCCGCGCCCGCGCGCAGCGCATCGAGCACATTCCGGCGGTCGCCATGCATACTCAACACCAGCACCCGTGTCCCCGGCGACTCCGAACGGATCCTGCGCGCCGCCTCGATGCCGTTCAGCCCCGGCATCATCACGTCCACCACCGCCACGTCGGGCTTCTCTATCAGCGACAGCGTCACCGCATCCAGGCCGTCCGCAGCCTCGGCGACCACGCTAAACCCCTCATGTTCCAGCATGATCCGGATGCCCTGCCGGAACATCGCATGATCATCTGCGAGGAGGATTCGCATTCCCGTTCTCTTCTACCAAACAGATGACCGCCGGCCGCCGCAGGCTGCCAACTGACGCCTACGTTAACAATTCATAACAGTTGTTAATCTGGATGTGCGGTACTATGCAACTGTATGGCGAAAGCGGCAAAGCTGTTCGACGTGGTGTGTCCTTGCTGCCGGGCTGAACTGCGGGTCGATGCTGAAACGCGCGCGGTCATCACCTGCAAGGAGGCCGAGAAGCCGCGAACGATCGAGGACCTCGGAGCCGGGCTTGAGAGGCTCAAGAGCGAGGCCGCACGGCGCGAAGAAGCGTTCCGTAAATCGTTCGAAGCAGAGAAGATGAGCGCCGAGGTACGCGCCCGGAAATTCGACGAGCTTTTCAAGAAAGCCAAGGAATCACCGGACGAGCCGCCTCCCATGCGCGACATAGATCTCTAGCGGCGCGGATCTTTCCACCCTCGCTCCGCCATCCCCTCGGATCCTGCTGATTCTTGCCGGAACAACCTGATTCTTGCCGGAAAATCCGGTCCGGAATCGCCGCGTATCAGGCCAATGCTGTATTGAACCCGGTCCCTGTCACGCCTACACTTGAGTCGAGGAATTTAGCTGCCGCCCGCCCGGGCGGCTTAAAGAGGGAGCGCTGGGTAATGTCAAGTCCTGAAAAACACAAGATTAATCCCTTGATGGAGTGGCTCGACGAGGAGGCTCCCACGCTATCGGCAATGCGCCGCCGCGGTGTGGCGAACAAGTCGCCAAAACCGCTTCCGCGCCGCTATCGGCCGCCGGTGGCAATTGGGGCAGGGGAGAAGATCGAGCCGGCGATGATGCGCGAGGCTGCCCAGTCAATCCGAATCAATGAGAGGGCGTCGCAAGCCAACTCGCGAGAGCACCTGCTGAAGCAGCAGCGGCTCCCGATGCTTCGGGCGCCCCATTCCACCAAGCCGGCGCGCGCCGCAGGAGCAGGGCGCTGAGCGTGCAGGCTAGCCTAGCCTGAAAACCTCTTTTTTCTCGGCCTGCTCGAGGGCCCCCTTGTAGGCGGCCGCGAGCAGCGGGGGAGCGATGATTGTGGTTGCTACGGCCATGAACACGACAACGCCGTAGATGTGCTCGGCGATGACGCCGAGCCGCATGCCGATCTGCGCCACAACGAGCCCCACCTCGCCGCGCGGGATCATTCCGATGCCGATACGAGTGGCGTCAGCGCGCCCGAGCCGCAGCGCCGCGGCTCCGCAACCGACGAACTTTGAGAGGATCGCGGCCGCCAGGATCACCAACGCCAGGATCAGCGTCTCGGAACTGCCGAACGTGCCCAGGCTCAAGTGCAGGCCGATTCCGGCCAGAAAGAAGGGCACGAGCAGTTCCGTCACACCGTGGGCCAGGTCATGGACGCGCTCGCCAACGGATTCCGAGAGCGCCATGCCGGCCAGGAACGCCCCGATGATCGCCGCCACTCCGGCATAGACTGCCAGCAGCGCCAGGCCGAAGAGCAGCGTCATCGACAGTGCAAACTCGGCCTCGGCCACCCGCAGCTTCTTGCGGACGCGCGGCACCACGGTTTCGGCCGCCCGCGTTCCCCACGTCGCCACGAGGATGGTGAACCCGATCGCCGCTACCGCTGTCACCACCAAGTCCGCCACGCGCACCTGGCCGCGGGCGAGGCCGCTCACGACAGCGAGGACCAGGAGGCCGAGCACGTCGTCCACCACCGCCGCTGCGAGGATGATGCGCGCAGCGCGGGTCTGCATAAGGCCTTTGGCGGCTAACACCTGCGCGGTGATGCCAACGCTCGTAGCGACCATCGCCGCGCCTACGAAGATCGCCTCG
>JBLNBX010000214.1:0-19792 GCA_050260275.1 bacterium | reverse complement strand
ACTGAACCGTCGCCATAAGCAGCGCGGCCGAAATCCCCTTGCCCGCAACGTCGCCAATTGCGAATGCAATATTCGCGTCGTGCAGCCGCGCGTAGTCGTAATAGTCGCCGGAGATCAGCCGCGCCGGGCGGCACACGGCCGCGAGTTGGAGCGATTCGGCTGGCGGCAGCGCGCGCGGGAAGAGCTGGTTCTGCACCTCGCGCGCGATCTCTATTTCCGCCTGCAGCCGCTCTTTCTCTTTCGCAACTTCGACGAGCCGCTCCAGGTTCTCCGTCATGCGGTTGAACGATTCGCCCAACTCCGCAAGCTGGTCCGTGCCCTTCACTTCGATGCGGTGTGAGAAGTCGCCCTCTCTCACGCGCTGGGTGCCTTCATAGAGATTGTGGACCGCGTTCGTGATGCCGCGCGTCAGTCTGTAGCCGATGTACGCCGAGACCAACTCCACCACGAGCAGCGCCAGTATCAGCGTCTGCATCAGCATTGTCAGCGATTCGGCCCACTGCTCCGACTGCCCGAATACCGTCCGCAGCACTGCCGAGTAGCGGGTGCTGACGTACAGCCACGTGCTCCACTCGCTCGTCGTCTGCCCCGGCTCCTCCCACACCGCCGCGGACACCGGCGTCGCGTTCGTCACCTCCGCATCCAGGCTGTTCACCGGCGGGGGCACGCGGTTGCGGCTGAAGCGCGGCAGCGTGCCTCGCGCAGGAGCCCCTCTGCCGGGCTGCCCCGCCGCGCTACGACGGTGCGTGACCAGCGAAAGCTCGCCCAGCTCCGGCACCAGAGCCGACAGCGCCTCCTGCGTCATCGGCGCGAGCAGCGTCACCTCGCATCGCGCCGTTTTCACGTGCGCCCACAAGTACAGCGAGCCGCCCTTCAGGAGAAGCCCGTTGTGGTCTCTCCAGCCCTCGGGCGGCGATTCGATGCTTGCGTTTTGTGGAAACCGGAACTGCGTGTCACCGGTGATGAGCATCTCGAAGCCGGGATAGCGCTCCCGCATGTACGGCGCCATCCAGCGCGCTTCTCTGAGCCGGTCCTGCGGCATGGTGGACGCAAGCCCGCGCGCGGCCGTCTCCAACCCATCCGCCCTGCGTTTGAGTTCCGTCGTGACGATATAGCCCGCTATCTGCCCCGCCAGCATCTCCGCGCCGAAGGCCACCAGCAGGACAATGAGCCCTATCGGGACCACGGCGATGAACAGATATGCCACCAGCAGCCGGTAGCGCAGGCGCCATATCACCCGCTTCAGCAGCCTGTATCCGTTGCGGAACAGCACCACCAGGCCGGCCGCCACCGCGGCAAACGCAAGCAGCAGGGAAATCGAGCTTCCGCCGGCGATGTATCTGACGGCAAGTGCCGCTATTGCCAGAACGACGAATACTTTTTCCAGCAGACCGAGCTTGCGGAATAGCGCTGCCGGCCGTGCATGCAGAAGTTTCAGCCGGCCCAGCATCGTGCCTCAACTGCCGAGAGGAATAGCGACATGCGTGCGCGCCGTTACAGCGCGTATTTTAGCACCCGCGCCCACCGGACCATCGCTTTCGGCCGGCGCGCCCGCCTCGCAGCCCTCCGTTTAGAACGAGCGCACGATCGTCGCGCGGTAGCTCGCACTCACCGGATCAATTGCCGATGCCGACAGATTGCACAGCCGGACCGCGACCGTGTTCGCCGCGCTCACCCGCATCATACCTATCAGCCCCGCGTCCATTCCGCCTGGCCATCCGGGCGCAACCGCATCTCCCAGCACCGCCCCAGTCACCGTGATCGTGTAGTCCGCCGAACACGTACCCGCCGCGATCAGAGGGAAATTGATCGTCGCCGCCGAACTCAGATACATCGGCACCACGGCCGCGTCCACGCTAACCGTCGTGCGGCCGCCGTTCTCAACCGTCGCGATGCCGGTGCCTGCCGTAACGCCCTTCTGCCCGAACACTGCGCGGAAATCATGGCCGCCGGACTCATCCCACGTGCCGCTCGTCGCCGCCCACGTGTATAGCGGAATCGAGTCCGCGGGAAAGGACGTCACGCTCGGCTGCGCCATGCAGCCCGGCGATGCCGAGAGCGTCATGTTGTGTCCTACCGTCAGAACTCCGCCGCTCGTTATGTAAACGTAAGCCGATCCGGTCCCCGCGCTCAGCGTAGCGGTGCATCCGCGCGTGAACGTGTACACGATATTGCCGAACCGCGCGTTGCAAGGCGTCGAAGTCGAGCAATTCGCGCCTATCGAGAGCGTCGTCGCGGTCGTGCGCGTCACCTGGAAATCTCCGAGCAGCGACGCCATGCCGCCCCCGCCGCCCGATACCGTCCCCGGCTGCCACGTGTTGTTTGCCGCGCTCCACACCAGCCCCTGTCCGTCCGCGGGCGCGGTCGCCGCAACCTGCCGCCCCTGGATGCGCGTCACCTTCGTGCCCGACAGGTCGCCGGTCACGTCGCCTGCCACAGCGTGCCCGTGCTCCGCCGCTGCCTTCGAGTTGAGTTGGCTCTGCAAATCCGAAGTCACGTTCGACAAGTACCCGAAAGCGGTGTTCGTGACGCTTCCGCTGCCGATCTTCGCCGCGTTCAATCCGGGTGCGATCTGCGCATCCGTTACCGTCCCGGCGATCTGCGCGAAGCTGTAATCGCCGGCCTGCGCCGTCACCGCGCCGCTGCGTCCGAAGACGCTCTCGACACCCCCGCCGCCCCCGCTCATCTGCGTCCAGACGTTCGTGGCGGTGCAGAAATGGAGGTTCTGTCCCGCGGACGCGTCGGTTTTGAAGAACTGGTCGCCCACGGTGCACGTTGCCGGCAGCACCGTCCCCGATTTCGCCGGCGCCGTCCTGTCCGCGCTCGTCGCCACAAGCGCTCCCAAAAAAGTCTGCGTCGTGCCTCCGGCGAACGTGTTGCTGGCCAGCGCCGATATCCCAGCGCCGCCTCCGCCGGAGCCGTTTATCACGCACCGCCCGCTCTGTGGCGTTGCGAAACGTACGGTCACGGCGTATGTCCCCGCATCCACCGTCACCGAGTCCGGCTCCACCTGCGCCCCGCCCTCGTCATAGCAACTCACCAACAGATTCGCGGTCGCCAGCCCGTGCGTCGAGCCGGGGATCACCAGCGTAGTTTGCGCTGTGAATGCGTACGAAACGTTGGCGGACGCGGGCCCGGACCCTCCCTCAGCCACCGCCTGGGGTTCCCATTGCTCGCTCGTCGCGTTCCACCTGAGCACCTGGCCTTCCGCCGGCGTCGCATCGGCAACCCGCCGTCCCCGTATCCTCTCCACGACCGCCGCATCCGGCGCGCCCGTCACGTCGCCGCCCGGCTGCACCCAGACCGCGGCCGTGCCATCGCTCGCCAGCACCCGCCCGGCGCTGCCCGTCGCGTCCGGCACCCCGCCGCTTTGCAGCGTCCAGGTGTTCTCCGCCGTGCACGCGTACCAGTTCCTGCCCGCGGTCGCATTCGTCTTGAAGAAAACCTCGCCCAGGGAGCAGCCCGCCGGTAGCTCAGTCCCCGTCCGGAACGGCTTCGTGCTCGCCGCCGAAGTGAAATCGACGTTCTTCGCCTGGCTCTTCAAATCCACCCGTGTCTGCCCGACTGCCGGAACTGCCAGGGCCGCAAGAACGTAGGCTGCCGCTATGTATACCCGTCTCATCGCGCTGTTCGACACCTCACCGCCGTTCTTGCACAGACCCGCGGCTCCAGCTCCCGCCCGCGATGCCCATGTCGTTGAAAGTACGCGCGTAAAATACGTCGCCAGCGCGCGAACGCAGCCTGAGCCGCTGCCCGGCCGGCCCGCCGTCCGCAGATGATAAATTGTTAATAAGAGAACTGCGGCGAGACTCGCTACGCTACATCGCCCGCTCACGCCGCCCGCCGCCCGTGAATTACTGGGAATGTCCACGGTGCACCCCGGTTTGAGCCATCCCGAGCCGCTCCTGACGCCGTTGCAGCGGATTGGCTTCACGGCCCTGACGTGGTTCCTGTTCATCCTTCACAGCCGCCTCTTCGACCTGGGACTGTGGTGGCTGCATATCCCCAGCCTGGTCCTCGGCCTCTCAATTGCCATCGCGTGCACCTCGCGTGGGCTCTTGCTGGGATTCGTAAACCGGACCGGAGCGGTCCTGCTGCTGCTCACCGTCTGGATGTGTTTCTCCACCGCCTTCAGCGTCTGGCGGGGCGGCAGCGTGAACACTCTAATCCAGTGGCTCAAAAGCGTTCTGGTTTACTTCGTCGTCGCCGCCCTCATCCGCACGTGGCCGCAGTACCGCAAGACCTACTCCGTCCTCGCGATATCGGTCCTGGTGTTGGCGCTCACCTCCCTCGCGTTCGGCCAGCCCAACGCCGACGGGCGCCTCGCCCTTGGCCGCGGCCGGTTCGGCAATCCGAACGACCTCGCCCAGATCCTGCTCATGTCCCTGCCCTTCTGGTACTTCATAGCGACCCGTCCGGGCGCACGAGCCTCGCGCCGCGCCCTGGCGTGGCTCGCCTCCGGCCCCATCTTCGTCACCATTGCACTGACCGGTTCGCGGGGCGCGCTCATCGCAACCGGCGGCCTGCTCCTGGTGCTATTCGTGCGCTCATCGATGAAGCACAAGCTGCAATTGGCGCTAGCCGGGCTCGTGCTCTTTGTGTGCGCCGCCGTAACCCTCCCGGCCAGCCTGCAGCGGCGTTACTTCACCTTCTTCCGGACCGGCCTGCCGCAGGATACCTACGCGATTTTCAGTGCTCCCGAAGCCGAAGACACTGCCACCAGATCAACCGAGTCCCGCTGGGCGCTCCTGCGCGACAGCCTCATCCTCACCGCCCGGCACCCGGTGTTCGGCGTCGGCACGGGCGTCTTTGACGTCGCCCAGGATAGGTACTCGAGGGAAACCCACGGCGTGAGGGGCGGCTGGCAGCACACGCACAACTCATACACGGAAATGTCGAGCGAAAACGGCATCCCCGCGCTGCTGCTGTACCTGCTTTTGATGGTGCTGACCTGGCGCGCCGCGCGCATCAAGAGGCCCCGCGGAGCCGTCCTCTCGCCTCGCCAGGCCGATATTGCGGCCGCCGCCACGGCGCTGCGCCTGTCGCTGTTCACATTCTGCCTGTCGGCGCTGTTCGGCAGCTTCGCGTATCACCCGCAACTGCTCGTGCTGGCTGGCCTTGCGATCGCCCTCAAACGCATCGCGGCATTCGAATTCCCGAATAGCTCCAGCGCGGTTGTCCTCCCGGCATGGGCGCCGGCTCGGGCGAAACGGGCGCCAATTCCGGCGTGAACAGGCGTGCCGCCTGTTCCGAAGTTCAGATCGAAAGCAGGTGGGAGCCAGAGGAGTGTGTGCGGCATTCGTGCGCCGTATACGCGAGAGATCGGCCGCATGGTTTCCGCAGCCGTGCCCCGATACGGTCTTGCGGGACGATGCGCGGCGTCGCTGAACCCGGGTGTGGGGTCCGCGATGGACCCCACCGTTACAAACTGGATGGCTAGTGAAGCGGAATACTGCCCAGCGGATTACTGGGTCTGCTGTCCTTCGCCGGGCCCCTGGTTTCCGCGTTTGGAGCCCAGTTCCTCCACCCGCGCTATGAGCGCATCCAGCTTTGCCGACAGCTTCTCAAGGTCTTCCTTGTTCGCGTAGCCCATGCGCTCCAGCGCCGCGCGAACGCGCTCGTCCATCATCGCCTCAGCCGCTTCGGCGCGCTTGCCGATACGCGACGCCACGTCCCGGATCCGCGCGCCCACTTCCTCGGCGGCCTCACTCAGCTCCTCGCTCACCTTGCGGCCCTTGTCCACCACCGAGGGCTCCACTTCCTTGCCCTTCTCAACGAGCGTGTCCACCAGCTTCGCGGCTTCGTCGCCGGCCACTGCAACCGCTCCCAACCCCACAAGCCACAAATTGTGCAGCGCGTTGAGCATCGGAGCAGTTATCTGCTCAACCTTCTCGCGGCACTTTTCCTTCTGCTGTTCCTCCGGCTGGCCCGCCGGCAGTTCCGGTGTCGTTCCCATGTGCTACCTCCGCTAACCCATCTATCAGGCGTTCGAGCCTCTCCAGCCGCTCGCGCAACCGCGCCATCTCCTGCCTGTGCTCGCGAACCGGCCCCAGCCGCTGCAGTGACGCCTCTACCAGCCGGTCCACCGCCGCGTTCACCTGCTCCACGCTGCCCGTTACGAACCGGTTCCCGAAACGCAGCACGTTGTGCAGAAACTGCGGCGGCAGGTACGCCCTGCTTCCGGCGCCCTCCTCGAGGATCACCTTCGACAGCGTCTGCGCCGTGAGGTCCTCGCCGGTGACGTTGTCAGTCACCTGGACCTCCTCTCCCTCACGCACCATCGCGGCTATATCGTCCAGCGATATGTACCGCTTCCCGGCCGTGTCGTACAGTTTCCGGTTCTCGTAACGCTTTATCACGCGAGCCATGTCGCAACCCGCTCGAACTCCTTGATCACACTTATAACGCAGTGCGTCATGGGAATCAACACACTTTTGACGCTTTGCGTCAGGTTCCTAAGCTATTGCAAATCAACCCTCTGGGCACTCGAACGCGGCAATCTTCGCCAGCCGGCGCAGATGCCGGTCCTCGCCTGTGAAGTTAGCCTCGAGGAACGCGCTCACAAGCTCTTTCGCCAGCCCCTCACCCACGACTCTTCCGCCGAGCACGAGGATGTTCATGTCGTCGTGCTCCACGCCCTGCCTCGCCGAGTACGTATCGTGGCACAGCCCCGCCCTGATGCCGGTGAACTTGTTTGCCGCCACCGAGGCGCCCACACCGCTGCCGCATATCAGCACCCCGCGGTCCGCCTCGTTCGATTTCAGCGCCTCCACGATCGCCTTCGCGAAATCCGGGTAGTCCGACGGGGCCTCGCTGAACGCGCCGAGATCGAGCGGCTCGTGACCGGCCTCGGCAACAAAGCCTTTCACGCGCTCTTTTAGAGCGAAGCCGGCATGATCTGCCGCGATTGCGATTCGCATGCTCAACATTATGCGGTTGCTGCTCAGTAAAATGGAACGATTATGAACCAGGGAATCGAGAACATCCGCAAGCAGGGCAGCCGTATCATCGCCCAGGGCACGCACATGCTCGGGGCGGCGGCCCTGATGAAGGCCGAGGGTCTGATTGGCTCGTTCGCCGACCTCCGTAAGCCGTTCGTCACGATCGTCAACTCCTACACCACCCAGATCCCAGGCCACGCGCACCTCGACCGGCTTGGCGCGGTGCTTCGCGAGGAACTCGAGAGCCTTGGCTTCAACGTCTGGTACACCAACATCGGAGCGGCCATCTGCGACGGCATCGCCATGGGCCACTTCGGGATGAAGTATTCCCTGCCCTCGCGCGAGTTGATTGCGGATCAGATCGAATCCATCATCGGCGCGCACCCCTGCGACGCCTGGATCGGCATCGGCAACTGCGACAAGATCGTCCCAGCGATGCTTAACTCCATGGTGCGCATCAACATACCGGCCGTTTACGTGAGCGGCGGGCCGATGCTGGCAGGTCCCGGAGGCTCCGACCTGATCAGCATTTTCGAGGCCGTCGGCAAGCACTCGGCCGGCAAGATGAGCGAGGCCGAGCTGACCGCGCTCGCCGAGCGCGCCTGCCCCGGCTGTGGAAGCTGCGCCGGCATGTTCACGGCCAACTCGATGAACTGTCTGGCCGAAGCGATCGGACTCGCCCTGCCCGGCAACGGCACCATCCCGGCCGAGCGCCGCACGAACGGAAAGTCCGAGCTCAACCCGGACCGCATCGAGCTGGTCCGCCGCGCCGGCAGGGCGCTGAAGCGCTGCCTGGAGGAGAACATCCGGCCGCTGGACATCGTGAACGAGCAGGCGCTGGTCAACGCCTTCGTCCTCGACATGGCCATGGGCGGCTCGACAAACACCGTACTGCACGGTCTGGCGCTGGCGCACTCTGCCGGGATCAAGTTCGATCTCGCCCGCCTCAATGAGATCTCGGCCAAAACGCCGAATATCTGCAAGGTCTCGCCCAGCCGCCCCGAGGTTCACGTCGAGGACGTGCACCGCGCTGGCGGTATCCCCGCGATCCTAAAGGAGATCGACCGGGCCGGACTCAACTGCGGCCTGAAGCTGGACGTGCCGACCATCGCCGGCCGCCTCGGCGATGCCGTAGCCTGCGCGCCCATGCCCGATGGAGATGTCATCCGCCCCGTCGAGAAGGCGTTCTCGCAGACGGGTGGGCTCGCTGTTCTGTTCGGCAACCTGGCGCCGAACGGCGCTGTGGTGAAGGTGGCCGGCGTCGCAGCGGACATGATGGAGTTCGAAGGCCCGGCGCGCATCTTCGAGTCGCAGGAAGAAGCGCAGGCTGGCATTCTAGGCGGCAAGGTGAAGGACGGCGATGTTGTCGTCATTCGCTACGAAGGCCCGCGCGGTGGACCCGGCATGCAGGAGATGCTCTCGCCCACGGCGGCCCTGGTCGGGGCAGGCACTCGCGCCGCACTCATCACCGATGGCCGCTTCTCCGGCGGCACCCGCGGCCTGTGTATCGGCCACATCTCGCCGGAGGCCGCCGCCCGCGGCCCCATCGCGGCTGTGCAGGAGGGCGACCGCATCTACATCAACGCGACGACGTCCGAACTCACCCTGCGCGTGCCGGACGAAGAGATTGCCCGCCGGCTCGCGGCTCTGCCGCCGTTCGAGCCGAAAGTGAAGCGCGGCTGGCTGGCGCGCTACGCCGCGCACGTGATGAGCGCCGACACCGGCGCGGTGATGGAGTACTGAAGCGCGCCGCTATGCGGGGTAGGCCTGCGGCGGGCTTCCTGCCCGCCGCGGCGCGCTTTCTGTAAACCCGTGAACCCGCGCGGAGATCGCGTTCTTCCTGCCGCCAGGCTCCTCCTAGAGCACCGCCACTAGCGCAGATTTCGCCAACACGTAGAGGGACCACGGAATAAGCAACGCGGCCCACGCTTTGCCGACCGAGGCTTTACGATCGAGCTTCCTCAGCCCGATCACGATCAGCACCATGATCCAGAACGTGATCAGGTCAAGGCTGGTTGCAAAGGTGATCAGCGACTTGGGCATGGACTCAGGCAGGTAGAAACCGATGTTCAGCCCCACCGGGTTCTGGATATCGAAATCCTCTGGCGCCTTGAACTGCATCACAATGGCGCAGAGGGCTGTATGGAGCAGGTTCGGCAACTGCGCATATGCGGTTATCGAGAAGATCTCCTTGAACTTCGCGTTGCCGCCGAAGAACACGCTGAAAAACAGCAGTATCACCGCAGAGTACACGAGGATGCTGGCCGGCATGCCGAGAACCGCGGACACCGGCGCGACAATCGACGTGATCCTCACCTGCTGCTGCACCACGCGTTCGAGCTCAGCCGCCGGCATGTTCTGCGCCTGGGACGTGCGCGCAAGGCTGTCGCGTATCAGGTGCTCCCAGCCCACCTGCACCGACGCAAGATACGTGTACGCCATCACGCACGCCATGAGAAGGATCACTGGGACCCACCATCGCGGCTTTCGCACGATATCGGCGAACGCGTTGCCGGGTTCCCAAAACAGAAGAGCGAACAGCCGCCGGACTTCACTCATCTGCGGCTTATCTGATTGCTGAGCAACTGCGTGTGCTTCGGACATATCGGGTGGATTATACGTTGGAACGGGGGGCCTTGTTCCGGCAATCGGCGGGGATCGAAAGGCAACCCTGCTTAAGGAGCTGCGCCCAAGCTGCGCGGAGCGCCAGATCCGCGGCTTGCGGCGTACCGCAAGCGCGTTTCGCGCCATGGCGGAACGGGGCACTCGCGCCCCTTAGCGCGCTCCGGCGGGCCGGCGTTAGCCCGCGGCAGTGTCCCCGTTCACGCCCAAAAAGAACCGGCCAGGCGAGCTACTCGACTATCGTCGCCGTCTTGATGTAATCCAGCTTCGGGAAATTCGCCTCTAGGTACTTGTTCCCCTGCTTGGTGATGGCGTCCTGGTCCGGCGCTTCTCCATACCCGCTGTAGAGCTTCTGGACTACGTCCATGCCCTCGACGACCTGCGCAAAAGGTGCGAATCCCTGGTCGTCGAGCATCTGGTTGGTCCGCAGGTTGATGAACACCTGCGTCGTGCGCGTGTTCGGACCCGCCGTCGCGAACGAGACCGAGCCGCCGCGGTTGGTCCGCTTCACCGGGTCATCGTCGATCGGGTAGTCCCATCTCTTGGTCATCGCCGGGTCCGCAGCCAGCCCGAACTGCACGACGAAATTGGGCACGACGCGGAAGAAACGCGCGTTGTTGTAATAGCCCGCTTTCACGAGATCCAGGAACCTCTCCGCGCCACGCGGAGCCCAGTCCTTGTGGACCTCCATCACGATGGTGCCCTTGCTGGTCTCCAACCGCACCTTCACGGGCGCATCTTTCGCTTCTTCGGCAGGCGCAGGCTCGGCCGGCTTAGCCTCGGCCGGAGCCGCCGCCTGCTCCTTCTGCGCCGACTCGGGCGCAGTCGTTGAACATGCTGTCATCAGCAGCAGACCGCCCACGACCGGGGCGAGAAATCGAAATTGAAGTGCCATCAGGCGCATTCTACCCGAAAACGAGGCGCGCCCATCAGCGAAACGCACGGCACAGAGGCCACTGGATTCTAGGCTGCGCTACCTGCCGTCCCGCATTCTGGGGGCAACAAATCTACGAGGTGCTTCTGATAGGTATGTAAGGGTAGGTATGTAAGGCCTTCTGGGTGGGGCGTTCTGCACAGTGCATTGCCAGCCCTCCAATGCACCGGCGGATGACTTAGGCCGTCTTGCTTCCGGCCGCCTCGTATCAGGGCACGAATTCAGACGCCTGTCTAGCGGGCGTACAGCGCTATCACCCGCTCGATCGCCCGCCGGCACACGGCGCAGAAGCCGACCTCGTCACGCGTGAACATGATGCAGTCCGCCTGCGGCCTGTAGTATCCCGTGGCTTCGTACATCGCGCCCTCGAACGCGCCCACTTTGTCCAGGTATGGTTTGAGCTGCGCGGTGCTGGCCGCGCGCTCAGCGTCGAATAACGCCTCCATCTCTTCCTCGGGACGGTTCTGGGCGCGGATGGCCCGCCGCTTTTCGCCGTACTCCTTCTGGCGCTTTTCGAACGCCTCCTTCGGCCACGGCGTGGGCAGCGCCACGCCCGGCGTCAGCAGCTCCGCCCACTTGCGCGCCTTGGGATCGGCGGTAACGTTGGGCTCCCACGGCTCGATGCGCTCGCCGCCGGTCTCGTACGCAACGTCCGAGGTGTAGTACTCGTCGGCAAGCCCCGCCATGTGATGCCCGAACTCGTGAACAAATATGTACGGCGTATAGGCGTTGTCAGACACCGCCGTCGCGTACAGGTTGAAGATGCCACCGCCACCGTACTTGCGGCCGTTCACGATGATCCCCATGAATTCGTAAGGCGCGGCCGCCGCTATGTCGCGCACGCGCTTGTTGTCGAACGCGAGTATGTACCGCTCCGAGCCGAACGCGTCGTAGCGCGCGCCCACCGGCGACTTTCTCCAGATGCCCTCCGACGGCCTCGAAACTCCGCTTTCCTCCGCCGGCGTGTCGATCGCCCACACGTTGAAGTCCTTGCGGTGCTCTTTGAAAGGAGATTGGGCGAACAGCGTTTCCGTGATGCGCCGCGCATCCTTGTGCCACTTATCCATCTCGGCCGCCGTGTAACCATCGCCGAGCAGCACGATATCCACCTTGTCAGCAGGCTCGCCGTTCTTCTCGACAGCCCAGACCTTCGCCGCCGGCATTCGCGAGCGGTCGATCTCCGGGCTTGCGGGGTCCACCACGACGGACCAGACTTCGCGCAGCGAGTTCCACCGGTCGCGTTTCTTGAGAACCACCTGGACCGGCACATCCGGCATGGGGAACCGCAGCGATTCGCTGTAAGTGCGCTTCTCGTGCTTCGCTTCGGGCGTCACTTCCCACTCGCCGTAGATGCTGGCGAAGCCGCGCGAGTACAGAACGCGGTTAGTCGCGCGGTCGATGACCTCGAAGTAGTACTTGCCGAGATTCGTGTCGTCAATCGCGCGATCGAGCCTGCCCGGCCACGGCCCTTCGACGATCATCTGATCGAGCGAGAACGCTTCCGATTCGGCGTCGCCGGTGTGATAGTAGTCAAGCCGCAGCGTTGGCGGAGCGCTGGCCGCCAGCGCCGTCATCACGCACAGAGCAAACGCGAAGACCGTCCTCAGCAACACACGGACCTCCTAGGGCAGCCCTTCGACCGATGTCACGCGCGTGCCTTCCAGCCGCAGCTCGAACCGCCCGTCGTCGCCAGTTCCGGAAAGCCTGCTGGGCGCATCCTGCGTGACTCTCATCTTCTTCCACTTGCCCTTGAGCACCTTCCGGTAGCACTCGAAGAACCTGGCTGCCATCTCCGCGCTCGCCCACTCGGAGGCGTAGGCCAGCACCTGCCGTTTGTCGCTCTTGCGCTCGAACAGCTTGAAGTACGAACCGCGCAGCGCGGGTGCGAGTTCCTTCGCCGCGTCCTCGCCGGCGTACGCCTTCAGCAGGACCGCGTGATCGAACTCGCCGAGGTCGCCATCGGTGAACTCGTCGTAATCGTCCTGGCGCTCGATCTCCGGCGCTTTCGGCCGAACGTGTTTCTCGCCCGCTAGGTAGCGCTCGGGATGGAGTATCTGGTGCGAACCGGCCGGCGGATTTCGAAACACCTCGGCGAACGCCTCTTTGCCGTACTTCAGGAACAGCTCGTGCTGGAAGATCATGCCTTTCGTGTAAGGAAACAGCAGGCTCTCCTTCAGGTACAAGGGCACCCGCTTCAGCACGGGAAACTCGCCGATCTCGAAGTTGGCGGGGTTGCTCATGAGCTTCACCAGCAGCGGCGAATCCTTCATCGACTGCCCGGTGCGGTTGGTCAGGTACTCCGACATGAGCCACGTGGCCTGGCCTTCCATTGCCGCCAGCCGCGCCATGGCGCCGTCGTCGTTCTCCTTCCCGCTCTCGACATACTCGTTGAGATCGAAGTGCTGATCCGCGAGGGCGTGGGCCAACTCGTGCACCAGAATCGAGTGCTGCGTCATGTCGCCCGGCCCGATCATGAACAGCTTTTTCTTCTTGTAATCGTAGAAGGCGGCCGCCTGTTCGGTAAGCAGATCGACGGTGGTCTTCGTGAGGTCGAAGTTCTGGGGAACGAAACCGAGCTTCTTGAGCGCGGCCTCCTCGGCGCGCACCTCTTCCGGATTCACGACCTCCTTGACGCGCTCTTCGAGGAACGCCCGCAGTCGTTCGCGGGGGATCGTAGTGTACTCCACCCTGTGGAGCGGGGCGAGCCCGGTTATCTTCTCGAGCTCGCCCATGATCTCGTCGATCTCTGCGCGCAGCGGGTCGGGCGCGTCGAGCGTCACCACGCGGGTGTCGCTCCGCTGCGCCGCTGCCGCGGCGGCCAGGAGAAGCACTGCCAGGATGTGTTTCATCTAGATGTCCGAGAGCGCGGTCCGCGCCTGCACGCGAAAGATGGCTGCGGAGGCGATCGCCAGCAGGCCTCCGGCGAGCACGGTTGTGCGCGGGCCGAACCAGCCGGCCAGCGCGCCCGCCGCCAGGCTGCCAAACGGGCCAATGCCCACCACCATCATGGAGTACAGCGCCATGATGCGCCCGCGGTAAGCGTCCGGGATGAGCGTCTGGATCAGCGTGTTGGCCGATGCGTTCTGGCGCACTACGCTGAAGCCTATCACGGGCATCACCGCCAGCGCCGCATAGAACCACGGCGAAAGCGCCAGCACGACGAAGCCCAGCCCCAGAGTCAGGGCGCCGTAGAAGATAACGTTCTGGAGGCCGCTGATCCGGCTCCGGCGCGCGAGCACCAGCGTTCCGGCTACGGCCCCGATTCCCATGGCTCCCAGCAGGAACCCGAGGCCCTGTGAGCCCCGGTGGAAAATCTCGCCCGCGAAGAACGGCATCAGCACCATCGCCGGCATGCCGGCCAGGGCCGAGCAGGCGATCAGCGTGAGGAGCGTCCGGATGGCCGGAGTCCGGGCAGCGTACCGGAAGCCTTCCTTAAGGTGCTCCAGCGGCGACGGGGCCTTCGGAACCTCGACCGGGGTAAGCCGCATGGCGAGCAGCGACGCTATCACCGCCACAAAACTGAGCCCGTTCGCCAGGAAACACAATCCCTCGCCCACAGCCGCCACTACGATGCCTGCCAGCGACGGGCCGCCCACGCGCGCGGCATTGAAGATAGCGGAATTGAGCGCGATGGCGTTCAACAGGTCCTCTTTGGACGTCATCTGCACCAGGAGGGATTGCCGCCCCGGCATGTCGAATGCGTTTATCACGCCGAGCGTGGTCGCCAGCACGAGAATGTGCCACACCTGAATGTGCCCCGATATGGCCAGCACGGCGAGCGTGAGCGCCTGCATCATGGCCAGCACCTGCGTGATGACGACGATCCGGTGGCGTGAGTAGCGGTCCGCCACAAGGCCGCCTATCGGTCCCAGGATGAACACCGGAATCTGCGTGCAGAACCAGGTCGCGCCGAGAAGCAGCTCCGAGCGCGTCAGCCGGTACACCAGCCACGACTGCGCCACGGTCTGCATGAACGTGCCGGTTAGCGAAATCACCTGTCCGGCGACGAACAACCTGAAGTTGCGGTGCCGCAGCGCACGGAAAATGCCCCGTCCGCCTTCCCAGGATGGCGGCGGCGCGCCGGGAGTGATGCCTTCGGCATCACTGGAGAGTTCTGGGACAACGCAGCGGACATCCTGCTCAGACAGCTTCAAGTTTCAGGATAATGTAAAATCGCATTGAGGCAGGCTTCCCGGCCTGACGTTCACGACCAGGAGAACCCGATTGGCTGAAGAAAAGACCTATCGCGCCGTCTACGTAGGCTGTGGCACCTTCATCATCAGCAAGCCCAAGCGCAACAAGACCAAGCAGCGCGAGAACCGCATCCACAACCCGCAGCGCGGCGCCCGCAAGTAGCAGCTCTCTGAAGGGAAACAAGAGGGATCCCGGCTCTAGGCCGGCGTGTTCGCGCCGCCGCCCTCGCGGCGGCTGCGGATGGGGGTTCTGGAAGGGGATCTGGGGTCATCAGGGCAGAAACAGGTTGGACCGAAATCCCTCTTGCGGTTCACACGATACTCCTCCGAGTGTCGTGCGCCGTCGCGCTCTCTTCGTAAGCACCACATTCCACACACGATAAAAATCTCGATGCGGCGTCAACGCTTTCGAACCGGCGCGGCATGCGCGATGCGCGGCTGAAACGAAGCGGCTGCTTGCGCGCCAGGCGCCCGGGCGCTGGCGGCGCGCAACTTGCCCTTGCGCGCAAGGCGCAGCCGCACCTCGAAGAAAAGCGGGAAAGCGGAGAATTCGGACGGCCGCAGCCGCTAGAAGATGAAGCTCACACCGCCGCGCATAGTCCGCGGCGTGTGCATCAGAACCAGACGCCGGCCCCCCTCACAGAGGATGGGGACATAGCCCTGGTCGAGCAGGTTCTGCAGATCGGCCGTAGCCTCGACCCGGCCCGGGAACAGCGGCGTCGGCGGCAGAGCCTGCCGCACGCGGATGTTCAGGCCCACGCCCTCGCGCACGTTCTGCGTCATGTAGGCATGCGGAGGAGTCACGGCGTTGATGTTCGCCCACTGGTAGCTCGCGGCGAACTGCGTTCCGCTGGCCGGGAGACTGCCGGTCACGCGCGCCGTGAGCGAGTGCCGCCGCTCACTTTCGAGCGCCTGGCGCAGCTCGTTCAAGAGGACCTTCTCAACCGCCTCCGCCGTCAGCGCATCGCCGGTGCTCCAGGAAACCGTCGCATCGAGATTGCGGCCCAGACTCTGCGTGACCGCCACGATGTATCCCTGCGTGTGGTAATTGCCAGCGTTCAGGACGTGCGTGCGGGCGAACAGGTCTGGCAGCAGCTCGGGCGCCGTCATGCCATCGGCGCCGGCCACCGTCACGGCCGCGTTGCTAACGTTGCCAAAGTGCACCCCGACAGCGTAGGTCCGGGACCCGATCCTCTTGCGGTAACCGGCCTCGAGGCTCTGGACGCGCTGGACGCGCGCACGCCCACCGGCTATCGACATGCGGGGGAACAGCGCCAGGCCCGTTAAATCGTTCTGAGCGTCGGTGCCGCCCTCTTCGATGAACATCTCCACCGGCGGCAGCCCGGACGAATATGCCACCTGCAGCGTGTCGTCCTCGCCGGTCACCGTCAGGCGCGCATAGGGGCTGAAGTAGTTGAGCGTCTCGATGAACGATACCGTGTCCACCGACGAGCCGTACTCCAGCCGCATATTGCTGGCGAGCTGAACCTCGTTCATGACCTGCGCCGAGATGCTACGCAGCAGCGGCGCGTTGCGCTCCATGCCCGACAACAGCGAGGCGTCCGCGCGGGCGGGCATGAACACCTGCCGCATGGTCACCTGGACCTCGGGAGCGGAACCGCCCAACTCCTCGCGCCGGAAACTGGTGCGTATCGCGGCGGTGGGCGCACCCGAGTTGGCTCCATAGCCGACGTTTCCGCTGACCTCCAGTTTGTTCTTGCCAAGGAACGAAGTCGCCAGCGCGAACGCGGTGCCGAGGTCCGGCGCGCTGCCTAGCGCCGAAGTGTGCGGCTGGTCGCCCGCCGAAACCTTCACCACGCCGTGCGTGCCGCTGAACATGGACGCGCTGCGCTTGGTCTCCTTGTCAAGGTCAAGCTCCGGCGCGTATCGCAGCACCGGGCGCGTCGCCGAGGAACTGCGCAGAACCCATTTCCATTCGTCGCTCATGATCGGCTGGCGCCCCGGCGCGAGCCCTACCAGTTCGATAGAACTGAACACGCTGGTCAGGTTCACGCTCAACAGGCTCTGCATGCCGGGCTGAACGACGATGTTGCGCTTAAGCGCGGGCAGGAAGCTCGCCATCGATATCCGGATAGCGTACGTACCCGGAACGAGCGACTTGAAGGAGAACGTTCCGTCTTCCGCGGTGAGGGATTTCTCCACCAGGCGGTCGAAGCGGTTGTACAGAAGGACGGTGGCGCCCATCTGCGGCACGCCCGCGGAATTCGCCACCACGCCCGTGATCGAACCGGAGAGATCCAATACGGGCGCACCGGCGCACACACTCCCCAGGAGCAACGCGCCCGCGAGCGCGCCTATTAGCGGATTGTGCATCCGGGCGCTCATGCGCACTAGGCCGAACGGGCCCTTGACCTCAGTTTACAGAAAAAACCGCCGACGGAGTCAGCGTTTGATTGCTGTTCCGGTCGACCACCGTCATCTTTAGTGTGTACTGCCCCGGCTCGAGCTTTGCCAGCGGCAGCACCTTCTCCACCGTAACCTGTTGGGCCGACGCCCCCGGCAGGTCCTTCAGCTCCTCCTTGAACTCGAACACCTGCTCGTTCGATCCGTTCTTTACCACCTGGTAGGAAATCTCTCCATTCGGCCGCTGAGTCTTCTCGTCCGGCACGAAGTTGTAGAACTGGGCGTAGATGCCCATCTTCTCGTTGCGCTTGAAGCTCGAATCTATGCGCGGCCGCACCTTCGTGTCGCCTATCACGAACTGCCCCGAGCCGATGTTGCGCGTCGGCACCTTCTCGATCAAGTCGGCCAACATGAGGCTGCTCGCGGCCAACTTCTCGTCTTCATATCGTGGCACGTGAAGGGCCATCTCGTAGTTGTTCATCGTGCCACCCACGACGTCTTTCGCAACGATGTTGAGCCTGTAGGAACCCGGCTGCAGGAAAACCGCTTTATTGTAGATGGATCGGCGGTTCGCCGCCTCGCCCAGCATCGGCGTTGGAATCTCAATCGCGACCGGCTCCTCGAACACGTTCACGACGCGACGCGTCATCGAAGTGATCCGGCCGTAGATGTTCACGACAGCCTTCGAGACGCCGCCATTGTCCTGGAACTGAAGGTCCTTGTTATCGAGCTGCACGGTGATGAAGGCCAGCACAGTCGAGTTGGTCATGCGGATATAGTCCGCCTGGACCTTAATCGGCAGCAGGTTGTAGGTGATGCGGCTGTCAACGGCCGCCTCGAGATCCTTAAATTTGATCGCCGGTGGGCGCTGCAGCTTGGCGAACTGCTCCAGGCGCTCGAACTGCGACATGCGCGATGACAGCGGCTGGTCGCCCACGCCCAGAAGGGTACCGTCCGTGCGGTTGAAGCGGTCGTTCTTGCTGGTGAGACCGAGCTGCTCGTACAACGTCAGGCCGGCGCCCGGCACGCGCGTGAGCGCGTCCTTCTCGGACGGGTCCATGGTCATGCGGTACTCGCCCGTCATCGTGGTGTCCACGAACTCGATCTCGATGTTCGTGCCGATGCCTTCTATGTACCGGTAGCGCCACTTCTCGAACGGGTATACGGAAGTCGATCCGCCGCCCTCCTCCATCGGCCGGTCATAGATGCCGCCCGAAGGACGCGAGTCCACCTCGTCCGGGGGACCAAACGTTATGTAAATGCGTCCCCGGTCCGTCTTCCATCCCGGGATTCCCGAGGCGAACCGTTCGTTGGCGTACGCGATGCGGCGGTAGTGCTCCTCGCGGTACTCGTTTTCAATCGTATCCGGCGTCGGGTCGCGGCGAAGCCAGAACTGCTCGATAAACTGCTCGCGCTCGTCGTCGGTATTCAGGCGCCTGAAGGCCTGGCGCTCTTCATCCGTGATGATGTAGGTTACGTCCTGTTCGAGCCACTGACGGAAGGGGCCTTCGAGCTCCTTGCGAAGCCTCTCTTCCCGCTTCCGGCGCTCTTTCTCCGACAGCGGCTTTGCGATCGTCTCGCGCTGCTTCCCCGCGTCGTTCGCCTTCTTCTGCGCCACGGCGGGGGCGGTCTGGAGGGAAACGGCAAGGCCGGCTGCCCACAGCCAGACGGACAACTTCATCATTAGGATCTCCTACCCTTCGGAATGCCCCACGCCCTCCGGCCCGGCCGGGCTGCTACTCCTGGGCGCCGCGCACTCCAGGGCTCGATTTCAAGGACAATTTTAGTCTTCGGGTGGGACCCGGTCAACCGGGCTATCCCCCGCTATCGCGCCCGGCGCCCCCCGGAGCACGACGGAACTGCGCTATGACCAGCCGACTCGGATGATGCGCTCCGCCCCGTTCGGGTTTCATACACGTACAGCTTCCGCGTTCCAGTCGAGCGGCCTGGTGGGACCAGAGGGGTCGCCGCGGGTGAGAGCGCCCGCGCATCAACACTAAGTAAGGTGGGCTCGGCAAAGGGTGCGGTGCCCGCATCCGGGGGACAAACTTCAGTCCACTGCGGAGCTTCAGCTCCGCACGAGCCGCCTGCCGATCGTTGCAGGGCTGAAGCCCTGCGCGGGCTCGAAGCCCGCCTCCCAAAGCGCCCATGGCTTCTGGCTTCGCCACAGGCCACTCGCACCGCCCTGCCGGGCTTCATCTCCGCTTGAGCCCCGACAAGGGCGATAGATAGTAGCCCACGGCGCAAGCCGTGGGGCTCTCGATGATTTTGGGGCAAGCCCCGGAGGGGCGAAAGGCTTTGTCCCGGCGATGTGCCGCGCCTTTTCTTACGCCCCTTTTCAGGGGCTGCCTTCAAATGGCCTGCGTTCCCATGGCTTACGCGATGGGCTATTCTCTTTCGCCCTGCCGGGCTTCACCTCCTGACTTCACAGCCCGGGAAGGGTAGTATAAGGTGGCCCACGGCGCACGCGTCCTGGCGGCAGCTCGCGACGGCCGCCGCTGAATCGGAGCCGATGCTGCCTGGTCCGAAAATGGCCAAAACCGGTTGGGTTCATATCAGGGTACGGATTCAAACGTGCCGATAGGAGCCTGTAAAGATGAGCTTTAGCTCCTGTGGCGAGGGCGCTTGATGCAGGGCTGAGGCCCTGCGCGGGCTCGAGCCCGCTCCCCAGGTCGCCGCCGTGATGGAGTGGATCTCTACTCCTGCGCCCGCTCGGTGATCTCCGAAACCGGCCCGTC
>JBLNBX010000213.1:0-13021 GCA_050260275.1 bacterium | reverse complement strand
GATGCCGAATCCCTCCTGAACGCTTGGCAGGCAGAACGCGTCGCAGCCGGCGTACTCGCGTGCGAGCGCCTCGTCCGGGATGGTGCCGAGCCACCGGACACGGTCCCCCAGACCAAGCGATCCCGAAAGCGCACGCAGCCGGCGCTCTTCGGGTCCGCCGCCAACGATGCGGACTTCGATGTCCTTCCCCATGAGCGCCGCCGCGCGCAGGAGAACGTCCACTCGCTTCCTGGGATAGAAGCGGCACACGCACAGGACGGTGAAACGCTCGCGCCGCGACGGCGCGGGCAACATGCGAGTCCAGCGGGCGAGATCGATGCACTCGGGAACGATGGTGGCGTCTCGGCCGTAAAGCTCCCGGATGCGGCTGGCCGAGTACGCGCTGGTGGTGATAACGCGCGCGGCGCGCTGCACGTGTGCGCGCTCGCAGCGCGCCTGAACGGCCATCGTAAACCTGGTTGCGCCGCGCTCGAAGCGCATCTCGTCGGCGATGACGCCCTTGATGGCAGCTACGTGCGGCGCGCGTACGCGATAGCCGTCCATGTCGAAGCCGGCAATTGCATCGAAGGCCTCGAAGTTCATGCGCCGCAGGCGCTCATTGAACAACAGGCGCTCGGCCGTGAACACAGGCAGATGCACACGCGGCGTAAAGAACGTCACCGAGTGGCCCAGAGCCTCAATTCCGCGCGCGAGAGTTGTAATTCCCGTGTAGGTGCCGCTGCCGCGCGCGATGTCGAGCGGTGTGCCGGTCAGAAAAGCGATCCGCATCAGCAGCGCCTCATGCAGACAGTTCAACACGTTGCAGCCCGCCGTGCACCCGGCGGTTCCGGCGGTCTCGGCCGCGTCCCAGAGACCCATTGCGCGGGCGTGGGACAATTGTGAAGTGGGAGCTGCCGCAAAAGCCGTCCGTGGATCGTACCGATCCGCGCCGGCGCTTCTTCCTCTCATCCTGTTCTCGCTGGGCCATTTCTGGGTAGACGTGTACTCGGGCGTACTGGGCTCGCTTCAGCCTCTGCTGGTGAAAAAATTCGGCCTGAGCCTCGCGCAGGCGGGCATGCTGGGCGGCGCGCTGGTGTTCTCGTCATCGATGATGCAACCCGCGTACGGCTATCTCTCGGACCGCCTCCGCTCGCGCATGTTCGCCGCACTGGGCCCGGCCGTAGCGGGAGTGTTCATCTCGATGCTCGGGCTTGCGCCGGGCTACCCGTGGCTGTTCGCGATGGTGCTGCTCGGAGGAGCGGGCGTGGCGGCGTTTCACCCCCAGGCGTCGTCGCAGGCTGTGGCGAACATAGAGTCGAACCGCGGCCGTGCGATGGCTTTTTTCATCAGCGCGGGCACGCTCGGCTTCGCAATGGGCCCGATATTCTTCTCGCTCCTCGCCGGGTGGTTCGGGCTGGAGGGTACGTGGCTCGGCGCTTTGCCGGGCGTGCTGGTGACGTTTCTGCTGCTGACGCTGCTGCCCGCGCCCGCGCCGCACGCCTCCGGCCGCACGGGATTCGACTGGCATCCACTGCGAAAGTTCTGGAAGCCGATCACGCTGCTGTTCACGCTCGTTTTCCTGCGTTCGGCCGTGCAGGTTGTTTTCGGGCAGTTCGTCCCGCTGTATCTCACCATCCACCGCGGGTATTCGAACACGCTGGCGAGCCTAGGCCTGTCGATCTACGTCACGGCGGGCGCTGTCGGCGGCCTGGTCGGTGGCCACCTCGCGGACCGCTTCGGGGGCAAGCTGGTCATCGCCGTCTCGATGATCGGCTCCGTCCCGCTCCTGCTGCTGTTCTTTCTCACCCGCGGGCCGCTCTCACTCGCCGCGCTCGCGGCGGGCGGGCTCGTGCTGCTGTTCACCATTCCGGTGAACGTGGTGATGGCGCAGGACCTCGTGCCTTCGCAGGCCGGCACCGTCTCCGCGCTGATGATGGGCTTCGCATGGGGCGCGGCCGGTCTTGTTTTCATTCCGCTAACGGGCTGGATGTCGGACCTGTTTTCGATCCACTACGCACTGATGGCGCTGCTCGCGTTCCCTCTCGTGGGCTTCGGCATCAGCCTGCTTCTGCCTGGGCATGCGCATCGCTGAGATCTTCTACTCGATTCAGGGCGAAGGAGCGCTTGCCGGCGTGCCCTCGGTGTTCGTACGCACCAGCGGGTGCAACCTGCGCTGCGCGTGGTGCGATACGCCTTACGCCTCGTGGGAACCCGAGGGGATTGATTGCAGCATCGAGGCCGTAATCGCCGAGGCGGAGAAGTACCCGGCGAGGCACGTTGTGGTTACCGGGGGAGAGCCGATGATTGCCCCGGACGTCGTGCCGCTCACCCAAGCCCTGCGCGAGATCGGGCTTCACATCACTGTCGAGACCGCCGGCACTGTATACGCACCCGTGGCCTGCGATCTCATGAGCATCAGCCCAAAACTCGCCAACTCGACCCCGCGCGAGCGCGATGGCGCCCGCTGGGCGGCCACGCACGACCGGCTCCGCGTCCAGCCCGAGATCCTTGGCCGCCTGATGCACGACTACGACTACCAATTGAAGTTCGTGGTTGCGGCACCGTCCGATCTCGAAGAGGTCCGCGCGCTCGCCGATGTGCTATACGCCCCGCGCGACCGCATCATGCTGATGCCCGAGGGCACCAGCGCCGCCGTGCTCGCCGAACGCGCTGCGTGGCTGATCGAGGTCTGCAAGCGCGAGGGCTTCCGGTACAGCCCGCGGCTGCAGGTCGAGCTCTGGGGGAATCGCCGCGGGGTGTAGCGTGCCGCAGCACGGCGCCGCGCCCGGCGCCTACTCCATGGCGACCGGCCTGACCGCTTTCCAGTCCGCCATGCTGTGTCACCGGACCGGCCCCGAGGCCACCTCTTGCCCTGGTCGGCTTCGGCCGGAGCGGCCCTCGTCGCGCTAACTTAGTACGGTGCGCGATTACGTGAACACCGCCCGTGAGGCGATGCAGGCAGAGGCCGGGGCGATTGCAGCCGCCGCGGCGCGACTGGGCCCGGAACTCGATCGCGCCGTGGAACTGCTGCTCGGCCGCGGAAAGGTCGTTGTGAGCGGCGTCGGAAAATCCGGCCATGTGGGGCGGAAGATCGTTGCCACGCTCGCGAGCACCGGAATGCCCGCCGTTTTTCTGCACCCCACCGAGGCCATGCACGGCGATATCGGCGTGTGCGCGCCCGAGGACCCGGCCATCATCATCTCGAAGAGCGGCGCAACGGCCGAGCTGATGCGCCTGGTCGAGAGGCTGCGCGCGTTTCATTCGCCGCTGATCGGAATACTAGGCAACCCGTGCTCGCCTCTCGCCCGGCAGATGGACGTTGTCCTCGACGCTTCGGTTCGCTGCGAAGCCGATCCGCGCAACCTTGCGCCCACCGCGAGCGCGGCTGTCGCCATGGCCATCGGAGACGCGCTCGCCGTCGCGCTGATGGAGGCGCGCCGCTTTACGCCGGAAGAGTTCGCCGCGTATCACCCCGCCGGCCAACTCGGGCGGAACCTCTCCAAGAGGGTCCGGGACGCGATGCACACGGCGGAGAACGCGGCCATCGTGCGACCGGGCGATGCGCTGAAAAACGTCGTGATTGCGATGACCGAGAGGCCGCTCGGCGGCGCTTGCGTGGTGGATGAGAACGGCGCGCTTCTGGGAATCATCACCGACGGCGACCTGCGCCGGGCGCTGCGCGCTCACGACGATATCCGCGCGCTCTGCGCGACCGACGTCATGACGCCGCGGCCAATCTCAATCGGCCCGGACGCGAGCCTTCACGAAGCTCTGCGCCTGATGGAGGACCGCCCATCGCAGATATCCGTGCTGCCTGTTGTAGACGGCGAAACCGGCCGCTGCCTGGGATTGCTGCGCCTGCACGATATCTACCGCGAGCGGTAAGGCGCAAGGCAGCCCTCCCGGCCCCGGCAGGGGCGGCAGAAAGCAGCCCACGGCGCAATCCGTCGGGATCTCGCGTTCAGTGAGAAAGCACCGGACGGGGCGAAAGCGTTTCGCCCGCGTCCGGCATGGACCAGCCGAGTATTGATACCGCCAGGGAGCACCTCAGGCTTTTGCCAGTTGCCTGACAACGTACGGCAGGATTCCGCCGTTGCGGTAGTACTCCGCTTCCTGAGGCGTGTCCACACGAACGAGAACCTCGAACGCGATCTCGCCGCCTTCGGGCTTCACGGCTCGCACGCGCGCGCGCCGGCTCCCGCCGACGGCCTCGCGCACGCCCTCGATGTTGAACACCTCTTTGCCCGTGATGCCCAGTGATTCCGCCGACGCGCCGCCCGTGAACTCGAGCGGCAGTACGCCCATACCGACCAGGTTCGACCTGTGTATCCGCTCGAAACTCTCGGCGATCACTGCGCGCACGCCAAGCAGGCTCACGCCTTTTGCCGCCCAGTCGCGTGATGACCCGCTGCCGTACTCTTTGCCGGCGACGATCACCAGCGGCACGCCGTCCTTCTGGTAGAGCATTGCCGCGTCGTAGATCGACATCAGCTCGCCTTTGGGAAGGTGAAGCGTGAGGCCGCCCTCGGTGCCCGGAGCCAGGCGGTTGCGCAGCCTCACATTCGCCAGCGTGCCCCGCATCATCACTTCGTGATTGCCGCGGCGCGAGCCATACGAGTTGAAATCCTTCGGCTGCACGCCCAGCGACATCAGGTACTTGCCCGCGGGGCTGTTCTTCGGAATCGAGCCCGCGGGCGAGATGTGGTCCGTCGTGATCGAATCGCCGAGAAGCGCCAGCACCCGCGCGCCGCGGATGTCGGCGACGGATGTCTCGGGGTCCACCATATTCTCGAAATACGGAGGCCGTTTGATGTACGTCGAATCGTCGCCCCAGGCGTACAGGTCGCCTTCGGGAACAGGGAGGGCGTTCCAGTTCTCGTCGCCGGCGAAGACCTCGGAGTATTCCTTACGGAACATCCCGCTCCGGACATATTCCGACACAGCGTCGGCCATTTCGCGCGTGGTCGGCCAGATGTCGCGCAGGTACACGGGAGCGCCCGCGGGATCGTAGCCCAGCGGATCCTCCGCGAGGTTCACATCCACGGAGCCCGCCAACGCGTACGCAACCACCAGCGGCGGCGAGGCCAGATAATTCGCGCGCACGAGCGCGTTCACTCGTCCCTCGAAATTGCGGTTGCCGCTCAGCACCGCGGCCACAACGAGCCCCTCCTTCTGCACCGCCTCCGCGACAGGTTCGGGCAGCGGACCGCTGTTGCCGATACAGGTGGCGCAGCCGTAGCCGACAAGGTGGAACCCGAGCTCTTCGAGCGGTTCCATAAGGCACGCCGCCTTCAAGTATTCCGTTACCACCTTGGAGCCTGGCGCGAGGCTCGTCTTCACCCACGGTTTGGGCTTCAGTCCGCGCGCGACGGCTTTCTTCGCGAGCAGACCGGCTCCCAACATCACCGATGGATTGGACGTGTTGGTGCAGCTCGTGATCGACGCAATCACCACCGCGCCGTCGCTGATGTGTCCCTTGAAACCATCTATCCTGATTGATGCTGTGCGCGGCTCGGCATTCAGAAATGCCGCGAAGTTGCTCTTCACGGCCGGGAGATCGACGCGGTCCTGCGGGCGGCGCGGTCCGGCCAACGATGGCGTGACAGTGGAGAGATCGAGCGCTACGCTGTCCGTGAAGACCGGCTCTGGAGCGTCGTCGGTGCGGAACAAGCCCTGCTCTTTCGTGTACGCCTCCACCAGTTCGATCAGCTCGGGGGGCCGGTTCGTGAGCCGCAGATAGTGGATGGTTTCGGCATCTACAGGGAAGAAGCCCATAGTCGCGCCATACTCGGGCGACATATTGCTGATAGTGGCGCGGTCCGCCACCGAGAGCGCGCTTACGCCTGGCCCGTAAAACTCGACGAACTTGCCCACGACTTTCTTCTTTCGGAGTATTTCGGTAACCGTGAGCACGAGATCCGTAGCCGTGACTCCTTCGCGCAAGCTTCCCGACAGGCGGAAGCCGATCACTTCAGGCAGTAGCATCGAGATCGGCTGCCCCAGCATGCACGCCTCCGCCTCGATACCGCCCACGCCCCATCCCATCACGCCGAGGCCGTTGATCATCGTGGTGTGCGAGTCCGTGCCGACGAGCGTATCCGGGTAGACGACGGGGCGCTCGCCATCCTCGCGCGTGAACACGACCGAGGCGAGATACTCCAGGTTCACCTGGTGGCAGATGCCCGTGTCCGGCGGCACCACGCGAAGGTTCTGGAACGCCTTCTGGCCCCAGCGCAGGAACGCATACCGTTCACCGTTGCGCTGAAACTCAAGCGCTATGTTCCCCGCGAAAGCCTCGCGCGAGCCAAAGTAGTCCACCTGGAAGGAGTGGTCGATCACGAGATCGCAGGGGATAAGTGGGTTGGCGCGGCGCGGGTCGGCATTCATCGCACGCAGCGCATCCCGCATGGCGGCAAGATCCACTACGCACGGAACACCTGTAAAATCCTGCAGCAGCACGCGGGCGGGCATATAGCTGATCTCGCGCGGGCCGCCGCCTTCCCAGCGCGCGACGAACTCGATATCGTCGCCCTTCACCTGGCGGCCATCTTCGAAACGAAGCAGGTTCTCGAGTAGTATGCGAATCGAGTACGGCAGGCGGGCGATGTTGCCTACGCCGGCTTTCTCGACTGCAGGGAGCGAGTAGTAAGCGAACGAGCGGCCGCCTAAGTTAAGGACGGACCGAGCATGAAAGGAATCCCCAGTATTTGGCATCCAGCGCTATTCTAGCGCCCTTACATGTACTCCGGGACGTCGATGCCCAACACGGCCAGCGTTCTCTCGAGCTGGTCGCGGAAGTAACCGCACAGCCACAGCAGGAACACCTTGCGCTCGCGGTTCTGTTCCGTGAGCACTGGGTACTCGTGATAGAAGTTGTTAAACGCCTGCGCGAGCTGGAAAGCGTACTTGGCGACGTGCGCGGGCTCGCCCGCGGCGATGGCTCGTTCGATGGCCGAGTCGGCTTTCGACGCGGCCAGCACGAGCTGCCAGAAGTCCTCCTGCTGGAGCTGCCGCGCGAACACCTCGGCCGTCAGTTCGGCGGCGAAATCCGGTACTCGCTCGCCGCGCTCTTCGAGCTTGCGCCATATGGAGCGCGCGCGCACGGCGGCGTATTGCACGTAGGGCCCGGTTTCGCCCTCGAAGCTGAGCGCCTCGGCGAAATCGAAAGCGATCACCGAGCTTCGCGTGTACTTCAGCAGGAAGTATCGCAGCGCGCCCGTGGCGATCTGTATCGCGATGCGATGCTGTTTTTCGGGAGGATCGTCAGGGTGCCGCGAGGCAACCTCGGCCAGCGCCTCCTGAACCAGCTTATCGATGAGGTCGTCCGCCTTCACGCCCAGCCCGCGCCGCCCGGACATCTCCACGTACGGCCGCTTCTTGTCTTCTTCCGAAAGTGGGATGCCAAGCTCCGCGCAGGCGCGCGGCGACAGCGCCACCATCTCATACGAGAAGTGAATGGAGCGCTCAGCCTGCTCCTCGTAGCCGAGCAGCCTCAGGCCGGCCGCGACCACATCCTGCAGATAGCTCTGCCGCGAGTCGATTACATTGTAGACGCGGTCCGCGTGGCCGAACTTGGGCGCGCCTTCGGCCGGCTCATCCGTCGAAACCCACGCCTGGTGCCCGTTCGGGTATGTAAGCAACGGGCGGTAGTAGAAATCCTTGCCGAGCAGCCCGAACTTCCAGAGCTGGTAGGCGATGTCCTTGCCTACGTAGGTCACGGTGCCGTTCGAGCGCACGATCACTTTGCTGTCGCTCTCACCGTCGCCTTCATCGCGGAACGCAGCGCCGGGCATCACCCAGCATCCGGCGTTCTTGCCCTCGGTCTCGAGGTAGATGGCCTTGCGCTGCTTGAGCAGTTCGAACGCGGCGGCCCAGAACTTCAGGTGGAGAATTTCGCTCTCGCGCGGCAGCACGTCATAGACGATGCCGAGCCGCCACATCGTTCCGATGTGCGCGAACACTATCGCATTGGCCACCACGTTCGCGAGTTCGGCCTGCACGCCGGTCCCCGCTTCGATCGCGTGCAGCGCATCGGCGCGCCACGCGAGCGCCTGCGGATTCTGCTTGTACATCTCCGAAACGCGCGCGTAGAGATCCCAGCAGATGTAATCGAAACGCGCGCCGGAGCTTATCAGCCGCTCCACGTCCGCCGGCGACTTCTTCTCCAGGTGATGGAAGCCCACCACGACGTCGGCCACCTGCACGCCCGTGTTGTCTATGTAGTTCTGCACCTCAACACGGCGCCCGCGCGCGCGCAGCATGCGGACGAACGTGTCGCCTAGCACCGCGTTGCGAAGATGCCCGATGTGAGCAGCTTTGTTCGGGTTGATGTTCGTGTGCTCGACGACGATCTTCTCGCCGTCAGCCGCCGGCGGCGCCTCAGGCGCGAGGAGCGCGGTGGCATAGCGGGCGCGGTCCAGCCTGACGTTGATGTAGCCATTGCCGGCCACCTCGAGCGCGGCAACACCCTCCAGCCCGCTCAGTTCCGCCACCAGTTCCTGCGCTATCTGCTTGGGCGCGCGGCGCGCGATCTTGGCGAGTTGAAAGGCCAGAGGCAAGGCCATCTCGCCAAACTCGGGCTGCTTCGGCGTTTCGACCGCCACCGGCGCGTCATAGCCGTACTTCTGCTTCACGTGCGCAGAGACGGCCTGTTGCAATTTCGCTTCAAGTTGATGAAACACGGGAAACTCTAGTATCGGATTTCGCCCGCCGCTCGCACAAGCGCGCGGTTCGGTGGAGCGGGGCCGCGCCTTCCAGGTTGCAAACTGCAAGAAAAGACCCGCGTTTTGCGGGTCCGCACGATGGCAAGACCCCTCGCAGCGTTAAGCGCGAGGGTGCGTAAGCTTTTGGCCCACTCTCAATCGCTCCACCGCTAAACCAGAGGCAGTCCGTTAGCCCCCGCCGCTAGAATGGAGGCATCTGGGGACCACCTCACAGCACCAGCGCGGGGAGCGCTTCTTCACTAACGTCCTTTGGAACTGGCTCGGCGTAGCCATCGCCGTGGGCTCGGGGATATTCCTGTCCCCATACCTTATTCGCAAGCTCGGCAACGAAGGTTACGGTGTGTGGGTGCTGGCCTTCGGTCTGGTCGAGAACTACTGGCTGTTCGATCTCGGCCTCCGCTCCGCCACGGTGAAGTACTCGGCCGAGTACCGGGCCATAGACGACACCGCACGCATCAATGAGGTCATCAATACCGGCGTCGCGTTCTTCTCCGTGCTGGCGCTGGCGCTAATGGCCGGTAGCTGGGTGCTATCCCGCCACATCGATCGGCTCTTCAACGTCTCTCCCGGTCTGCACAATGAGTTCCGTTTCCTCGTGGTGCTGATTGGCGTGAGCTGGTCGCTGGGGATGATCTTCAACGTTTTCACGGCGGCTCTCGAAGGTTTTCAGCGCTTCGACATGTCCAGCCGCATCTGGATTGCCGTCACCACGGTGCGTGTGGTGGGCACCGCGGTGCTCCTGTTCCTCGGCTACAAGATATTCGCACTCGGGGTGCTTGTCGTGGCGGCGCAGGTGTTCGGCTACGCGCTGAGCATTCTCAGCTTCCGGTGGGTTTTCCCGGAGCAGCGCTTCTCGCCCCGGCTGGCCAGCTTCCGCATGTTGAAGCAGCTCATCGGGTACGGGGTGCACACGGTGACTGGCACCGTCGCTTCTCAGCTACTCAACCAGAGCGGCCCAATAATTATCGGCCTGTTCCGCCCGGCCGCGTTCGTAGGCTACTACAGCGTCCCTGTGCGGCTTCTTCAGTACGCCGGAGACGCTGTATCGCGCGTGGCGCTTGTCACGACATCAAACGCCTCGGAACTGCAAGCGCGCGAGGAGCACGCCGCCATCCCGCGGCTCGGAATACTCGTGAACCGGTACTGCCTCGTTCTCATCATGCCGGTCGCGATATTTCTGATCGTCTACGGGCGGGAGCTGATTCGCGCCTGGATACGGGACCCCGCCTATGTAGCCATGAGCGCGCCGTTGCTGCCGGTCCTGACCGTTGGCGTAGTCATCGCCATCGCCGGGCAGTTCAACTCGAGCGCCATCCTTTTCGGCCTGGCGCGCCACAAGAACTACACCCGCGCGCTGCTCGCCGAAGGGCTGGCCCTGAGCGCCGGACTGTACTTCATCGTCCCCAGGTACGGAATCCTGGGCGCTGCCTGGCTTGCCAGTCTTCTGATGATCGCCGTCCGTGGCTTGCTGACGCCCTGGCTGGTGTGCCGAGACCTGGGATTCAGCTACCGCGAGTACATGCGCTCCATCTACCTGCGTCCCGCCCTGATCGCGATTCCGTTGCTGGCCGCGGCCTGGTGGGCCAGGCAGAGCGTGCTGCCCGGCGCGACGCTCGTTCAGGTGCTCGTTGCGGCAGCGTCCATCGGAACGGTTTACTACTCCGCGGCCATGCTGTTCATCGTCGAGAAGCCACATCGGGGGATGGTGTTTCGGATGGTATTGCGCCGTGTTGGCGCCAGAGCTGCCTGATCAACCTCCCGACATGCGGCTGAGCTGCCCGCAGGCGGCGAACACGTCACGGCCGCGCGGTTTCCGGACGAAGCACGGCACGGAGCGCTTCACGATCTCCTGGAATGCGGCCACGCGTTCCGGTTCGGGCGGCTCGTAGGGAATGTCCGGACCGGGGTTGAGCGGGATCAGGTTCACCTTGCACTTCAGGTGCGCGAGCAGCCGCACCACCCTGCGCGCGTCCGCATCCGAATCGTTCACGCCCTTGAGCATCACGTACTCGAACGTGAGCCGTTCCCACGGCCGGAGGGGAAAACGCCGGCACGCCTCTATCAGATCGGCCAGGTGGTATTTCCGGGTAACCGGCATCAGAACGCGGCGCTGCTCCTCGGTGGAGGCGTTCAGAGAGATGGCCAGTTTCGGCCGCACCCGCTCGCGGCCGAGCGCGTCGATCCCCGGGATGATGCCCGCGGTCGAGAGCGTCATCCTGCGCGGCGACAGGCCAACACCCGCCGGGTCCAGCAGTATGCGCGTAGCCTTGAGCACGTTTTCAAGGTTGAGCAACGGCTCGCCCTGCCCCATCATGACCACGTTCACGCGCTCGCCCTCGATCTTCAGGCCATTGTCCGCCGCTATGGCCAGGACCTCTCCGGCTATCTCCCCTGCTGTCAAATTCCGCTCCAGCCCGAGCCGCGCCGTCAGGCAGAAGCGGCACGCGACGGGGCAGCCCACCTGTGTCGAGATGCAGATCGTCTGGCGTCCCTCCTCAGGCATGGTGACGCTCTCGACCGTTCGCCCGTCGGCGAGCCGCAACAGGTACCGGCGCGTGCCGTCAGCGGAGTCGAAGCGGCGCTCGATGCCCGGGACCCCGACGGTATACCGCCCGGCGAGACGCTCGCGGAGGGAAGCGGGCAGCGTCAGAACCTCGTGCAGATCGGAACGGCGCTCGCGGTACAGCGCCGTGTAAAGTTGCCGCGCGCGGTAGCGGGGCTCCGTGGCGCCCAGAAGCTCCTCTAATTCATGGAGTTCCAGGCCGATCAGGGCTTCCACACTTTGAGTCTAGCAGCGGCGGCAACTCGCGCTGGCGTGGCTTTCGGGCCGGGCAGGTGGGACAATTAAGCAAGGGCGCAGTCGGCCGCCACCACTATCAGGGTGGGCCCAGGACCTCGCATTCGACGCGCCGGGGAGCGGATGCTCCCGCTTAAGCAACCATGCCAGCACCCGCTAAATCTACGCCTGATGTACAGCGGACCGTGCTTCCCAACGGCATCCGCGTGGTGACCGAGGCGATGCCGCACGTGCGCTCGGTCGCGGTGGGAGTCTGGATCGGCACCGGATCGCGCAGCGAGCCCGCCAACGAGAGCGGGATCTGCCATTTCGTCGAGCACATGCTGTTCAAGGGCACCACGCGCCGCTCGGCGCAGGCGATCGCACGCGACGTAGACGCCATCGGAGGCAACCTGGACGCATTCACCGCCAAGGAACTGGTGAGCTTCGACATCAAGGTCCTGGACGAGCACCTCGCCCAGGGCTTCGACGTGCTCTCGGACCTCATCCTCGACCCGCTCTTTCCCGCGCACGAATTCGATCGCGAGAAGAAGGTGATCATCGAGGAACTCAAGATGGAAGCGGACAATCCCGAGTACGTCGTGCACGAGATGTTCGCGTCCAACTTCTGGAAAGGCCACGGGCTCGGCAGGCCGATTCTGGGAACCCGCGAGACAGTGCGGCGGTTCAGCCGCGATGCCGTCGTGGAGCACTACAACCGCACGTACACGGGCGCGAACACCATCATCACCGCCGCCGGCAACATAGCGCATGAGCGGATAGTCGCCCTCGCCGCTGATGGCTTTGGACGCATGCCCGCCGGAGCCCCGGCGGAGCACGGCCCGCGGCCCGGCACGCATGCGCACATCTGCCTGAAAGACAAGAAGGCACTCGAACAGGCTCACGTTTGCCTGGGCGTGCCTTCATACCCGCTTCCGCACAGTGACCGTTTCGCATGCTACGTCCTGAACACGATCCTCGGCGGAGGCATGAGTTCGCGCCTGTTCCAGGAGATTCGCGAGCGGCAGGGCCTCGCCTACTCGGTCTTCTCCGACCTGAACCCGTACCGTGACACCGGCTGCCTTCTCGTGTACGCCGGAGCATCGATCGAGCAAGCCGGCAGGCTGATAAGGTCCATCTGCGACGAGTTTTCGCGCCTTAAAGAGGAATACGTGACGGAGGACGAGCTCCGCCGCGCGATCAACTACCTGAAGGGATCCCTGGCACTCAGCCTGGAGTCGTCGAGCAGCCGGATGTCCAATCTGGCGCGGCAGGAGATGTACTTCGGCCGGTTCTTCACCATTGAAGAACTCGAAGAGAGCGTCGAGCGCGTCACCCGCGAGGACGTGCAGCGGGTCGCGCAGTCGTTCTTCGACACGCGGCAGATCGCCGTCACGGTTCTCGGCAGCCTGAACGGTTTCCGGCTCAGCCGCGAAGATCTCGCTTGTTGATCCCGGTGCTCTGGTTCCGATAGTAAACTGAAGGCTTGCGGGCTAATCGTATACTCCGAGTGGCGGTCTTGTTGCCGCTGGCCGTCGCGGCG
>JBLNBX010000212.1:0-14647 GCA_050260275.1 bacterium | reverse complement strand
AAACCCGATGGGCGCGGGCCCCAGCGCCCGCGCCCTTCCAGTGTGATAACCGGGGATCCTACGCGGCGTTCATCAGCAGGCTTTCGAGCGTGGCCGTCGCCTCGCGCTCGTTGCGGTCCGCCAGTTCCTGGCAACGGATGCAAAACGGAGCCCAGGGCACCGCGGCCAGCCGCTTCGGGCTGATCTCCTCTTCGCAGTGCGCACAAACGCCGAAGCTGCCGTCTTCGATGCGGCGCAGCGCCGCCCTGACGTTCCGCAGCAGATGGGACTCGCGATCCAGGTTGCGGATCGCCAGCTCCCGCTCGGCCGCCCGCGTCACCTCATCGATCGCATCCGGGCTCTTCTCTATTGCGATCTCGTCGCGCCTGCGAATCACCGCCGACAGCTCCGCCTGCTTCGCCTCTAGGATCTGCTTGAACTTTGCCAACTCGCTCTTGGTCATCTCTCTCCCCCCTCGTCGTATGTTAAAAATCGTTAATCTCGGTGTCGCCCAATTCTCTGTCATTCCGGTGCGTTTGTCCAGCGCGAAAAGTACGGACGAAAACCTGAGGCGATCCGTTCCATGAACCGGGGACGCGGCGATAGCGGCGATCCGTGGTAAACCTTAGCAAAATCGCCATATCCGCTCCCTCGCCCTGATTCGATCCAGCAATTCTCATACCAAACAGGCGGCACGTCAAGTACCAATTAGACGCCCATCCTGGCCGGAAGTTCCAAGAAAAATTCGGCTGTTCGGGCCGGCCACTTCAACTCATCGGATGCTCGCGCCCAGATCCGCGAACCTCGCAACTTCCGCCCGGTTTGCAGTCCTGTAACTTTGGCCGGTGCGGGTAGTTTTTACCGTGCCGGCCCCGGGGCAGTAAGGCACCTCCGGCGGGGGCCCGAACTCATACAGACGTGGGGCTCCGGCTGTCCGTGCATTCCGGGCTGATCAGAAAATTCCCGAGAGGAGCACGCGTTAGCGCGCGAGACGTGCGAGCGGTTGACCGACCGCCATAACATGGTAGCACTGTCCGTCAACTGGCGGAAACAGCCCGGCACTTTTACGGGACCGCTCCCGCCCTGGCGTCCGGCGTCCATGCGAACGCTGCAGTCGAGGCCGGCATCCGTGATAAGATGCGCTTTCCCGTGTTCCGTCTGACAGCCAGCCGTAGGCGCGGAGGTGCGCCCGGCCTCAGGGGCAAGGCCGTCCGCCGGGAGCCCGGGCTCGTGCTCGGGCGCGCCGCCTTCTGCATCCTGTGCGCGTGGTTCATTTTGGCCGGCCTCGTCATGATCCCGTACCCCGGTGTTCAGAATGACGAGGCGCTGTTCGGGGCCGGCATATACGACCCGATCGCCGTCGAGTATCGCGTCAGCATCTTCAAGCGCCAGGTGCCCACGATGCTGATGAGCTATATCGGAGCCATTAAGATCTGGCTTTACACGGCCATCTTCGCGATCTGGCCGCCGTCGCCCTATTCGCTGCGCGTGCCGGTGTTGCTGATTTCGGCATTTGCCCTGGCGCTCTCATGGATGCTGGCCCGCCGCACGATGGGAACGGGGCCGGCGACGGCAGTCGCGGCGCTCCTGGCCACGGACCCGATTTTCCTGCTCACGGGCGTCTACGACTGGGGGCCCGTGGCGATCCAGCACGCCGCCCTCGCCGGAGGCGCGCTGGCCCTCGTGCGGTTTCACCAGACCGGGCGCAAATCGTTGATTGCGCTTGGTTTTTTCGCCTTCGGACTGGGCCTCTGGGACAAGGCGCTGTTCGTATGGGTGCTGGCGGGGCTCGGTGTTGCGGCCCTCGCAGTGACACCCCGGCAGGTTTTCAAGCACGTCTCGCTGCGAACCATCGTGATAGCGGCGGTGGCTTTCGCCGCCGGCGCCGCGCCGCTGATCCGGTATAACGGCTCCACGGGCCTGCGCACATTCGCGTCGAACACCCGCTACTCGACAGGCGATCTGGACAACAAAATCAGAGTGTTACGAGGGACGCTGAACGGACACGCGCTCCTCGGATATATCACGGGGGACCTACCCGCTGGCCCGCAGGGCCAACCGCGGAACGCCATCGAGCGCGCCTCCGTCGCGCTGGACGATGCTACGGGCGGCCAGTGGACGGGCTACGGCGCGGCGGCGCTCGCGGCGGCCGTGCTGCTGCTGCCGTTCGCCGGTCCGCTTCGCCGCGCCGGTCTGTTCGCATTGGTGTTCTGCGTCGTGGCGTGGGTACAGATGGCGTTCAACTACGACACCGGGGGCGGCAGTCACCACATCGTGTTGTTGTGGCCGTTTCCGCAGATGCTCATGGCAGCCGCATTTATCGGCGTCGGCATGGCGCTGAAGCGCCGTGCCACGGAGAAGCGAGGACCCGGCCGGACGGCAGAGGTTCTCCCTGCTTCCGAAGCACCATCCGGCGGGTCCGGGGCCGCCCGCGAGGACTCGGCTGAATATACCCCCGCGTCAAAGCGGCGGCTCGCAGCGGCCACAGCGAAGGCGGCCCGCCTGGTGTCCTCGCCGGCGCCGGTCCTCGGCGTTGCGGCCATTGTTTGGGTGAGTGTTTTCAATCTGTTAGTGCTGAATCACCACCTCGTGAGCTTTATCCGGGGCGGCTCGGGCCTGATATGGACGGATGCGATTCAGCCTCTAACGGACGAGCTGCTTCGCGAGCCCGGCCGCGAGATCTACGTCCTCGACTGGGGAATGCTGGATTCCCTCCGCCTGCTCGGGCAGGGGCGCCTGAAGCTGCAGGTGGGGAGCGACCATTTCAGCGACGGAATCGTAGCAGACGATGAGCGCCCGCCCGTCCGCGCGATGTTTCAGAATCCGCGAGCTACGTTTGTAACGCACGTCGCCGGGAAAACGGTGTTCGAGAACGTGCAGCCTTGCTTCGAGGCGGCGCTCGCACTCGAGGGCTACCGGAAGGATCAGGAGCGCATCGTCAAGGACCGCATGGGCCGGCCCATCTTCAGCATCTTCACGGTTGTCCCGGAACCGCGTCCGTAGAACCGCCGGCGCAGCTCTCCACCTCGACCAGGCAGTTGTAGAAGGCCGGGCTGCCGCCCGCGTCGGTGAGCCGGTCCGGCGTGAGCGCGTTGACGTTGCGCCTGCCGGGGGATAGCTTCGGCCAGCGCACCGCCGCCGCGCGCACGATGCCCGGGGGAACGGATGAATCGACCGAAGCCGTGAGCGTCACGCATCCGCGGGCGTTGAACACGCGCACCCGGTCGCCCGTTTTGATTCCGCGGGCGGCGGCCTCGGAAGCGTGGATCGAGATCGAGGCGGTTTCGCCATCCACCTCCGGCCGGTTGCTGAATGTCGAGTTCATGCCCGCGAAGGACTTGGGCGTCACGAGTTCGAGGGGGTAGGCCGCTTCCCCGTGGCGCGATTCGACCGGCGGCGTGTAGTCGAGCGTTTCGGCGTGAAACTCGCACTTGCCGGACGGCGTCCCGAAGCCGCCTTCGGCGAACGGCAGGAAGGGCGACGGCAGGTTGAGCCGCACGAAACCCTCGCGATCCAGCCGCTCGAGCGAGATGCCGTCCAGGAACGGGTCGTCCGTCGCGAGCGCGGCTCGGATCATGTCGTCTTCGGATTCCTTGAAGCACTCGTCCTCGAAGCCCATGCGCTCCGCGAGCGCGCGGAACACCGCGACGTTGCTGCGGCATTCGCCTCGGGGCGTTATGGCCGGCCGGGCAAGCTGGAGGTAGTAGTGACCGTAGGATCCGTAGAGGTCCGTGTGCTCGAGGAACGTGGTGGCGGGCAGGACAAAGTCGGCATAGTCCGCCGTGTCCGTCTGGAACTGCTCGAGCACGACGGTGAACAGATCCGGACGCGCGAGGCCTTTCAGAACCAGGTTCTGGTTGGGGGCGATAGCCGCCGGGTTAGAGTTGTACACGACAAGCGCGCGGACTGGCGGCCGGGCGGCCGCCAGCACCTCGCCCAGCCGGCTCATGTTCAGTGAGCGGGCCTCGCGCCCCAGCGCCTTGTACTGCAAATCGGGGCGCTGGAGGGCACCGCGATTCAGGCGAAACGCACCGGAAGTGCTGAGCAGAACGCCGCCGCCGGGCTCGCGCCAGGCGCCCGTAAGCGCTGGCAGCAGGGCGATGGCGCGCACGGCCATAGCCCCGCGCTCGTTTCGCTGGACGCCGTAGTTCATCCGGATAGCTGCCGGCCGCGTTCGCGCATACTCGCGCGCCAGCGACACTATGTCCTCACTTGGAATGCCGGTCAGCGCCGAGCCGCGCTCGGGCGTCCACTCGCGCACGCGTTCGCGGAGGGTGTCGAATCCCAGCGTGTGCGCGGCGATGTAATCGGAGTCGTAGAGGCGCTCCGTGACGATGACGTGCATCATCGCGAGCGCGAGCGCGGTATCGCTGCCAGGGTTGATGAAGTAGTGCCGGTCGGCCAGAGCGCCTGTGCGGTTGCGAACGGGGTCGATGGTGTAGAACTTAGCGCCGTTGCGGCGGGCTTCGAGTATGAACGGCCACAAGTGGACGCTGGTGGCCGTGATGTTCGCGCCCCAGGCGATGATGAGCTTCGCATGCCGGAACTGCTCGGGCTCCGGGCCGTAGCGGAAACCTAGCGCCGCGTTGAGGCCCACCGTGCCGGCCGACGCGCAGATAGTCCTCTCCAGCCGCGAAGCGCCCAACCGGTGGAAGAAACGGCGGTCCATGCCCTCGCCGTTCAGGAGACCCATGGTGCCGGCGTAGCTGTAGGGAAGAATAGCCTCCGGCCCGTCGCGACGCGCAATTTCGCCCAGCCTGCGCGCGATCTCGTCCAGCGCCTCGTCCCAGGAGACGCGCTCGAACCGCCCTTCGCCCTTTGCGCCCGTGCGGCGCAGCGGGTATATGAGCCGTTCGGGCGAGTAGACGCGTTCGAGGTAGCGGGCCACCTTGGCGCACAGGAACCCGCGCGTTACGGGGTGGTCCGGATTTCCGCGGAGCCAGACGGCGCGTCCCGCCTCAACGTTGACCAAAAGCGCGCAGGTGTCCGGGCAATCAAGCGCACAGACGCTGCGGCGTGTCTCCATCTCACGATTTTATGCCGCCCAATCAGACGCGCCGCTTGAGGGTAAGTACCTATTGAGCTACTCTCAGGGTCAGAGGGGGGGCGAGCGATGCGGTTAATCGCTCTGATGCTAACATCGGCAACGACGATAGCCAGCTTCGGCGCTATCGGCACGCTGACTCTTTTAGACGCGCTGGGGACCTTTGGCGCTCTATCGTCCGCGGCGGTCTTGTGCTACGGCGCCGACGTGCTCAAACGGCGGCGCGCGCGCAATTGAGCCGCCGGCGGGCCGTCCGCGCCGGCACGGCTAGCGATCCCGGCACCGGTGCAGGAGCGCCCGGTTTTCCGCGCAGGGTCTCAGTTCCTGCGAATCGTGCGCCATCGCCGCAGGGGCTAAAGCGCGATTTGATATGCGCTCTATCGGCATGGCTGAAGCCATGCCCTGATACGAACCTCGACACCGGTGCGTGCCGATGGAGATCCTCGTACAGAGATGAAGAGCCTCGTTCGAACGGCCTCGTATCAGGGCCCGACTTCAGTCGGGCCGATCAGGCCTGAGGTATTCACGGGCTTTAGCCCCTGAGTTAGAGCGGCATCTCCACACCAAACCGACTGTGCGGAGCTGAAGCTCCGCAGCGGACTCATCGTCCGCCCCCTCATGCGAGCACTGCATCCTATGCCACCTGAGCCCGTGCCTCCAGTGGGGCGGACGCCCTCGTCCGCGCCGGACCCCCTGGTCCGGCTCCTCCATGACCACCTGGCCTCGCATGGAGGGACAGTCGGTGCGAGCTGAAACTCGGCACCGGCATGCAGTGCTCCGACCTGAGATGCGTCGCCGGTCGTGGTCGTATCGGCCGGACCGGCAACCGGTTTCGAAGGTTGAGGTGCGCGGCGGCCCACCTGTCCTATAGAGTTGAGGGAGCGAGGCGGGTTGGGTGGAATCGCGCAACGCTCCTCTGTTCGGCTGCCACGCACTGGACGGAGACAGGCGCCGGGGCGGCATCCAGTCCGGCGCTGCGATGCCGCAGCCGTGTCCCGGCGTCAGACCCCGGGCGACTAGCGCACCGAGTCCACGCGGCGCTGGAACAATTGTCGTAACCGCGGCTCCGGGCTGCCCGCCTTTCACAGGAACCGTCATGAGGCTCAACTACAGACACTTGATTGTGTTGCTAAGCGTGCTTCCGCTGGCCGCGCAGGGGCAGCGGGCGCGAGTGGGCGCGGTGGAGACCGGCAACTACAGAAACCTGTTCGTTGAGGCCGGCTATCCGGCGGCAGAGGTGAGGGCCAAGGTCGATGCCGCGTTCCAGCAGCTTTTCTACGGAGATCCCGAGACGCAGACGCTGTACTACACGGCCGGGAAGAACGAGAACGGCGAGCTGGCTTACGTGATGGACATCAACAACAACGATGTCCGCACCGAGGGCATGTCGTACGCGATGATGATCGCGGTCCAGCTCGACAAGAAGAAGGAGTTCGACGCGCTCTGGAACTGGGCGAAGACGTACATGTACCGGTCAGAGGCGGCGCATCCCTGCCGCGGGTATTTCTCCTGGTCGATGAAGCGGGACGGCACTCCGAACGACGAGACGCCCGCTCCGGATGGCGAGGAGTACTTCGCGATGGCGCTGTACTTCGCGGCGGGACGCTGGGGCAATGGCACGGGCATCTACAACTACCGCGCCGAGGCGGACCAGCTCCTGATAGACATGCTGCATCATCCGGTGGTCACCGGAATGGTCAAGCGCAGGCGGGGCGTACCGGAAAAGCACACCTCTGGCAACATGTTCCACCCGAAGTACAAGATGGTGCGGTTCGTGCCGGGCGTGGAGCGGTGGAATTTCACTGACCCCTCCTATCACCTGCCCGCTTTCTACGAGTTGTGGGCGCGCTGGGGGCCCGAGGACGACCGCCGCTTCTGGGCCGAGGCCGCCGACGCGAGCCGCGAGTTCTTCCAGCGATGCGCGCATCCGCAGACAGCGCTCACGCCTGAGTACGCGTACTTCGACGGCGGGGGCTACCGCGGGCCGGGTATGAGCCGGGAGAACTTCATCGTGGACGCCTGGCGAACGGCGATGAACTGGTCCGTCGATTGGGCCTGGTGGGAGAAGGACGAGCGCGAGCGGGAGTTGAGCGACAAGCTGCAGGCGTTCTTCGAGTCCAAGGGCATGAAGGATTACCCGAGCAGCTACCGGCTGAACGGCACGCCGCTCGGCCGCGGGCGTCATTCGCCCGGTCTCGTGGCGATGAACGCAGTGGCCAGCCTGGCGGCGACCAACCAGGAGCGCGCAAAGAAATTCGTGCAGGCCTTGTGGGAGCAGCCGGTTCCGTCGGGCCGGGGGCGGTACTACGACGGCATGCTGCACATGCTGGCGCTGCTGCACTGTAGCGGCGAGTTTCGCGTCTGGGAGCCGAAGTAACAGCGGGCGTGACCATACGGCGGCGGAGCCCTTGCGCCTTCGCCGCGGCCCGCGCGCGCAGCGTGAAGCAGACGGCGCCGGCCGCGCTGGCGCCCACCGTCCGGCAGCCGGAGGGAGAGGATCGCGCCGCGGCGGGCTCTTGCGCGACAGTAGTGTGGAGACGCGAGGTTCAGAAGATGAGAACACTCCTGGGCATTACGATCGCGGTTATGAGCGTACTTGGAACCAACGCGGCCGGAGCGCCGCCTCAACTAGCCACCAAGAAGGCGCTGACCCTGGATGTGGCGAAGGCCATGGTGAAGGTCTCCGAACAGGAAGCGGAGAAGAACAACTGGAAGGTCTGCATTGCCGTGCTGGACGATGGCGGCAACCTGCTCTACTTCGAGCGCATGGACGGCGTGCAGATCGGCAGCATCGAGGTGTCGCAGAAAAAGGCCGAGAGCGCGCTGAAGTTCAAGCGACCGACCAAGGCGTTTGCCGACCGCGTGGCCGGCCAGCCGGCTGTGATGACCATCCCGGGCGCGCTGCCTCTCGAAGGCGGCCTGCCGATCATCTATGAAGGCGAGGTCATCGGGGCGGTGGGCGTGAGCGGGGTGGAGTCGTACCAGGACGCTCAGATTGCTAAGGCGGGCATCGACGCGCTTCCCAAGATACTCGGCAAGTAAGGCTCGTTCCAGGGAAGTCGGAAAGCCGGACCAGGGGGTCCGGCGCGGACGAAGGCGTCCGCCCCACGAAGACCCTGGGAAGCCGGACGAGGGGGGCCGCCCCACACCTGGCGCCGGCTGCCTTCACACGCGCTCCGCACATCCGGCGCGATACAGGCGTCTGCCACACATCGGGCGTTGCCTTCGCGAGCGGCTGGCCGCATCGCCACTCGATTGCGTCCATGGCGGGTTAACTCGCGGGAGAGAACAACTAGACAAAAGAAAACGGGCGCCCCGAAAGGGCGCCCGTTGCCGTGTCAATATGACTTGACCCTGGATTTGTGACTTCTCAGTCCCCTTCTGATCGGGGTGTACTCATCCTAGCACAGCCACAGCGTGGCGAGGCTTGCGGGCTGCTGCGGAGCTTCGGCTCCGCACAGGCCTGTTCGAATTCGCGTTCGGGTTCGTAACAGGGCACGGCTTTAGCCGTGCCGATACGCGCCTTTTTAGCCAGAGCTTTATCCCCTGTGGCGATGGCGCATCAACTCCGCACACGCCGGTTCACATCTCGCTGGCAGGGCTCAAGCCCGCCCCCGAGGGGTCCCATCGCTTCGCATAGGCTCTTCGCTTTCGTGCTACCGGGCTTAGCATGCTCTGGAGCCCGGAAGGGGCGGCAGAAAGTAGCCCACGGCGCAAGCTGTGGGGATCACGGGCATCTTGGAGCCAGCCCCCGAAGGGGGTTCAAGATTTCGGCCCTCCGATGTGCCGCGCCTGTTCTTACGCCGTGGCCCCGCGTGGGGGCGGATCGCCGCTGCTACTTCTTCGCGAAGTACAGGTTCGCCGCGCGAGTCAGGGATTCGGCATTGACCTCCGGCGTGCGGCCCTCGTAGAGCGCGATCGAAACGAGGATGTTGCAGATATCGGCCGGGTAGCACGCGCGCAGTTCGCCGGGGCCCAGCGTGGTGCAGAGCTGGCGCAGGAACGGCCCCGCTTCCGGGTCGCACGGAAGGTTTCGCGCGCGCACGACGCGCTGGAGTATCTCGTCGAAACTGGCATCGTCCACCGGCTCCACGTACACCTTGTTCTGGATACGGCGCAGGAACGCCTCGTCGGCCAGCTCGCGGGGATCCAGGTTGGTGGCGAAGACGACGAGCATCTCGAACGGAATCTGGAATTTGACGCCGTAGCGGAGCATCAGGTAGTCAACGCGGCGGTCGAGCGGCACGATCCACCGGTTGAGCAGCTCGCGCGGGGCGATGACCTGGCGTCCGAAGTCGTCGATGACGAAGACGCCGTTGTTGGCCTTGAGCTGCAGGGGCGCGGCGTATATGCCGGTGGCGTCGTCCAGGCGCAGGTCGAGCATGCTGGGCACCAGCTCGCCGCCCGCGATCACGCACGGCCGCTTGCAAACGACCCACCTCGGATCGAGGTTCTCGACGAAAGTCTCCACGCGCTCGTGCACAACCGGGTCGTAGTGCTGGATGATCTGGCCGTCCACCTCGATGGCGTACGGCAGCACGATGACGTCCTGGTAGATGCGCAGCAGGCGCTCGGCAATGCTCGTCTTGCCGCCGCCGGTGGCGCCGTACAGGAAGATGGAGCTTTGCGAGATGAGGGCCGGGCCGATGCGGTCCAGCAGCGAATCCGCGAGCACCAGATCCGAGAAGCACTTGCGGAGCGACTCGCGATCGGTGCGCACGCGGGCGGCCTGGCACTTTACGGCGCGGTGGTACTGCTTCAGCGGCACGGGCGTGGGGCCGCAGTAGCGGGTGATTTCGTACCGCTCCAGCGCCATGTTGCGCCCGGCGCTCGTGAGGCTGAAGGTATAGTCGTTGCCGACCATGCCTTTAACCTCAATGAGTTGCTGCTGGCGCAATTCGCGGAAGATCTGCTCGACGATGATCGGCGAGAGCTTCAGCGCCTCGCTGAGCGCGCTGAGCGTAGTGGTTCCCGACATGTAGGTGCGACGGAGCATCAGGTCGGTCACGACGGCCGCGGAGATGCCAAGGTCCTCGATCGTGTCCGGAATTCTCGGGATATAAGCGGGTTGGGCGAGAGTGAAACTCAGCATGAGCCGTTATTGATGCTATTCGATTTAGGCCCGGCGGTCCAGCCAAACCTGCACGTGCGGGCGTCCCGGCTCGTCAAATGCTTTCAGGTGCCATCTGCGCGCACAGTCTTGGTGTGGTTGCTAGCGGTGTCGCTTGCCGCCGCAGGGGTCCCGAGCGCGAAGGACCTGGCCAGGGAAGCTGAGAAAGCCGAGGCGGAAGACGATGTTGTGCGGGCATATCTCCTTTACGCTCAAGCTGCTGCGGCGGACCCGGACCGTCCGGAGCACTGGGCGCGCAGCCAGGCGCTGCGCACCAGGGCCGCCCTAAAGGCCAGGCTGCGGCCTGTGCCGGCGAGGGCCGCCAAGGACGCGCCACCGGCGCCGCCGGAGCCCGAACCGGTTCCCGGCTTCTCGACAGAGATCACAGACGACGACCTGGCGGACGTGAGCCGGCTTCAGCCGCCTCCGGAACTGAAACCCGCGAAGGCGCGCCGCGACATCGATATCCGGGGCGACGCGAAGGCAATCTATGAGCAGATCGCGCGCGCCTGGGGTCTCGAGGTGGTCTTCGATGGCGAGTTCCAGCCCGGCGCGAGCACGCGGCTCAGGCTTGAGGACGCCGGCTTCGAGGAGGCTGTGCGCGCCGCACAGGCGGCCACCGGGACGTTCACGGTTCCGCTCGGCGAGAAACTGATATTCGTCGCCGCCGACACCCCGCGGAAGCGCGCCGACATGGAGCCGACCGTCGCGGTTACGATTCCCCTTCCGGATACCGCCTCCGCGCAGGAAGCGCAGGAACTGGGGCTCGCCGTACAGCAGACGTTCGACCTGACCAAGCTCGCTGTCGATACGACGCGCCGCATGGTTCTGCTGCGCGACCGAGTGTCCAAGGTCCGGCCCGCGCGGCTTATTTTCGAACAGCTTGCGGCCGGGCACGCGCAGGTGGGCGTGGACGTTGAGTTTCTCGAGGTCGACCGCAACGCCTTCCTGGCATACGGTCTGATGCTGCCCACACAGTTCCCCATCACCTGGATCGGACCGAACGCGAAGCCGACCGTGGTGCAGACGCTGGCTCAGTTCCTGGCCGGCAACTCGGTGCTGGGGATGGGGATCGCCAACGCCCAGTTGTTCGCCAACATGAGCAAGGGGCATTCGAAGCTGCTGTTGCGCGCAGCCCTCCGAGGGTCCGAGGGCGAGCCCATAGAGTACCATGTGGGCGACCAGTATCCCGTCACGACAGGCGAGCTGCTCGGTGGCGTCGAGTACGGCTTCTTCCCGAGCTTCACCTTCGAGAACCTGGGACTCACGCTGAGCATCAAGCCACAGGTGCACGGTACAGAAGAGGTGAGCCTGGAGGTGAAGGCGGAGTTCAAGGTGCTCACGGGAAACTACCTGAACGGCATCCCGGTGATAGCCAACCGCCAGTTTCAGTCGCGAGTAAGGCTGAAGCAGGGCGAGTGGGCGGTGCTGTCGGGAATCATGAGCACGGACGAGGCGCGCGCCATCTCGGGGCTGCCGGGCATTACGTCAGTGCCGGTCCTGAGACACCTGTTTGCCAAGAATGAGCGGCAGAACAGTTCGTCACAAGTGGTCCTGCTGCTTAAGCCCCATATCATGAGCGTGCCGCCTGGCGAAATAGTGACGCCGCGCGTGTGGCTGGGCTCGGACGCCCGGATGCGCATACCGCTGTAGATCGCGCGGGCTCGCGCCGGCACATTTCGGCTATTCTCGTTACGAGATGTCGAAGATGCTGGAGGAGATCCGGCAGCAGCCGGCTGTCCTTGAACGCACGCTCGCGGGCGAACTACGGCGCGTTGAGCGTTTCCGGCAGGCGGTGGCGACGCGCAGGCCGCACCTGGTGATATTGGCCGCCCGGGGCACCTCCGGCAATGCCGCTCTGTTCGGGCGCTATCTGCTCGAAATAACCACCGGCATCCCGGTCTCGCTGGCGGCGCCGTCGGCTTTCACGCTGTACGACGCCCGCCTGGACCTTTCCGGAGCGCTGGCCATCGGCATATCGCAATCGGGCGAATCCACTGACACGAACATCGTGATCGAGCGGGCCCGGAAGCAGGGCGCGCTGACGGCCTGCATCACTAACGAGGGCAAGAGCACGCTGGCGGGGTTGGCAGAGTTCCCGTTCCTGGTGCGCGCGGGGCGGGAGAAGAGCGTCGCGGCGACCAAGACGTACACGGGCCAGCTAATGATGCTCTACATGCTTGCGTACGCCCTTGGCGCGGCGGTGCGCGTGGAGCACCTGCGGCGCATTCCCGAGTGGACGACGGCAGCGCTCAGCCTCGAGCCTGAAATCCGTACGCTCGCGGAGCGCTACCGGTTCATGCAGCAGGCGGTGGTGGTGGGCCGCGGGCTGAACTTCTCGAATGCCTTCGAGCTCAGCCTGAAGCTGATGGAGACGTGCTACGTGGTGGCCGAACGTTTTTCTTCCGCGGACTTGCTGCACGGGCCTATCGCCATGCTTGAACGGTCATTTCCGGTCTTCCTGTTCGCGCCGCCAGGCGTTACGTGGCCAGGCAACAGGGAGATCATCGGCAAGCTCCGGGCGCTCAAGGCGGACGTGCTGCTGATCACGGACGAGGCGAACCGCGAGGCGCGTGCGGCGGCGCGCGCGGTCACGATTCCTGCGAAGCTGGTCCCGCGCGGCTCGTCGCCCGAAGAGCTGTATACGCCGGTTCCGTATATCGTGCCTGCCCAGTTGTTCGCGGCGTGCCTGGCGGAGGTGAAGGAGCTCGACCCGGACCGCCCGCGCATGCTCAGCAAGGTGACGAAGACGTTGTGATGGGCGCGGAGCCGTTGGGGGCGGAGGTGGAGATGAGCGGGTGCAGCGCGGAGGCGGGCAGGTGATCCGCTTCCTGTGGCGCGCAACGCGCGGCTACCGGCTGCGGCCGTGGCGGAGTCCGTATGTGCGGTGGCGCATGGAGACGTACTGGGGCACCCCGGCGTCCAGCATCGGATTCGGGGATTTCGTTCGCTTCGGGTGGGAGCACCGCTCGGAGATGCTGCGGTTCCTGCGCTGGGCGGGCCGGATGGAGAAAGAGACGCGCCGGCGGCGCGGATAGACGGCCGAGCCCCGCCCGCTTTGAGGGCCGAGTGGCTGTAGAGGTCTGCTAGGTGAACCTGACGACGCCGCAGGCCAATGTCTTCCGCCCCTCCGGGGCTTCTTCCCGAATGCCCGAGGTCCCAACGGCTTGCGCCGTGGGCTACTTTCTGACGCCCCTTCCGGGGCTGAAAGGCCGCATACAGTGACTTGCCACTTCCTTCAGCGCTGCAGTGATCGCAACACCGGCGTGTGCGGAGCTGAACCTCCGCAGCGGACTGAAGGCCGCCCCCGGATGCGAGCACTGCGCCCTATGCCACCGAGCCCACGCCTCAGTGGGGCGGGCGCCCTCGCCCGCGCCGGACCCCCTGGTCCGGCTCCCCCCTTCAGGGCCTGATTCAGTGCGGGTAGAAAAGGGGCCAGGATTCTCGCGGCTTCGGGTCCCGGATCTCAAGCGCTCGTCTGCCGCGCACGAAGTGCGGAGGCAAACGCGGAATCAGGTTTTCGGGTCCGAATGCGCCGGTTGGCCGCGCGTTCCAGACGCTACGGTATTCTGGTCGCGTAAGCTGTTAGAGCTTCGGAGGGCTGGGTTGCATGTTACGGCTGGTGCTTGCTTTGACTCTGTTTTATTCCATCGCGCAAGCCGCGATCGTTCCGGACGTTCGAGCCGCGATTGGCAAGAACGATTTTGCCGCAGCCGAGCGGCTGGTAGCGCAGTACCGCGCGGAGAAGGGGGTCACGCCGGAACTGATCGAGGCGCAGTCGTGGATGGGGCGCGGCGCGCTCGCCGCGAAGGACCTGGACCGCGCCGAGAGCTACGCCGCCGAGACCCGGCGCCTGGCGCTCGACGTGCTGAAGGGCCGGAAGCTCGACGAAAACAGCAGCCTGGCGACGGCGCTCGGCGCGTCAATCGAGGTGCAGTCGCAAGTGATGGCCGAGCGGGGCGAGCGCGATACCGCGCTTGAGTTTCTCAAAGCCGAACTGGCGCGCTGGGGAGAGACAAGCATCGCCACGCGCATCCAGAAGAACCTGAACCTGCTGGACCTAGTTGGCAAGCCCGCGCCACGCATCGGCGGCGTGAACACTGACGGGCGCCCGGCGCTCGTTTTTCTGTGGGCGCACTGGTGTCCGGACTGCAAGGGCATGGCCCCCGAGCTGGCGCGCATCGAAGCCGATTTCGGCCCGCGCGGCCTTGCGATCGTGGCGCCCACGCGCCGGTACGGCTATACACGTCGCGGCGAGGACGCCAGCCCGGCAGAAGAAGCGGCCTATATAGCCGAGGTCCGCAAGTCCGCCTACGGGACTGTGAAGAATATGCCCGCGCCCATAGACGAGGGCGCATTCCGGGCGTTTGGAGCAAGCACCGTGCCGACGATCGTACTCGTCGACGCAGCGGGCATCGTGCGTTTCTATCATCCGGGGGAGATGACCTACGACGAGCTCGCCCCGCGCATCGAAGCGTTGCTGAAGCCGCTCGGGCGCGCCGCAGCAGCGAGGT
>JBLNBX010000211.1:0-6662 GCA_050260275.1 bacterium | reverse complement strand
GGATTGCCCGCATGCTGCTCGACAACGATGCGCCCACCCAGGCAAAGCACGTCGCGCGAGGTGTGCTCGAACGCAATCCCAAGGACTTCGAGACGCGCACCGTTCTCGGCCGGGCGGAGCTGGAGCTCGGAAATTACCAGCTCGCACGCGACGCGTTCCGCCGCGCGCTTGCCTACAACGCCCGGTACGAACCCGCACGCGAATATCTGAACGTGGTTAACGAGGTTCTTGCGCTCGATCCGACTCTGCGCGGGCTGGGCGTCGAGGAGCGCTACCGCCGCAGCCGCGACCTGGCCGGGCGAGCGTTGGCCGCGCTGGAGCGTTGCCTCAAGGAACAACTTGTCCCGCCCGAAACCGCGGACCTGGTCGACGAGGCCCGGAAAGCCATCGAGAGCAGGCCCCGCAACCGCGCGCTGGCCGCGGATACCAACGTGGCTCTCGCCGAAGAGCTGTGGGAACAACGTGCGGCGTTTTGCGGTGCCGGCGGCGATGACGAGCCGGTAGCCCGAGTTCTGGCAAGACTCTCGAAATGATGAAGGCACCCGGCACGCTCAACATCGGTGAAACCCAGCGATTCATGCTGCTGTCGATCATCATCGGCGTGAGCGCCGCTCTGCTGGTGGTGTGCTTCCACATCGCCATCGACGCGGCCACGTGGCTGTCGGTTGATTACAGCAGGCTGGTGCGCGTCGTTAGCCCGGCGCTCGGCGGGCTCGCCGGGCTGCTTCTGGTGACATACGTCTTCCGGCGGGCGAGCGGCAGCGGCGTCACGAACACGAAAGCGGCCGTGTACATCTCCGATGGCCACGTGCCCACAAGCGCCGTTGCAGGCAAGTTCATCGCGTGCGCCGTCTCGATCGGCTCCGGCAACCCGATGGGGCCCGAGGACCCGTCGCTGCACATGGGCGCCGGCGTCGCTTCGTTTCTCGGGCGGCGGTTCCGCCTCACACGCGATCGCATGCGCCTGATCGCGCCCGTCGGAGCAGCCGCGGGAATCGCGGCTGCGTTCAACACCCCCATCGCGGCCGTTCTGTTCGTCATCGAGGAAGTGCTCGCCAGTTGGAGCGCCGGTGTGCTCGGCTCCATCGTACTGGCGTCAGTGTCGGCGGCGGTGGTGGTGCGGTGGTTTCTGGGAAGCGCGCCGCTTTTCATGGTGCCTGAATTCCAGTTGACGCACCCGTCGGAGCTTGCCGTGCATGCCCTCATAGGTGTCTGCGGCGGCCTGCTGTCGGTGGTCTTCGTAAAAGCAGTTATCCGCCTGCACCGGCGGCTGTCCGTGTTCAAAGGCGCGACCGGCTTCGCGCGGCCCGTCGCGGCGGGCCTGTTCGTCGGACTCGTGGGCATCTGGCTGCCGCAGGTGATGGGCCCGGGCTATGACAGCATCGACGGCGCCCTGCACAACCGGTTCGGATGGCAGATGCTGCTCATCCTTGGCCTGGCCAAGGCCGCCCTGACGCTGGTCTGCTTCAGCGCGCGCACACCGGGCGGCATGTTCGCGCCTACGCTCTTCACCGGCGCGATGATTGGCGGTGGCATCGGCGCTCTCGCGCAGATGTACTGGCCGGCGCCCACGAGCCCGGCCAGCGCCTACGTTCTCGTCGGCATGGGCACATTTTTTGCCGGCGTATTCCGCGCACCAATGACGTCCATCTTCATGATCTTCGAGGTGAGCGCCAGCTACGTGATCATCCTGCCCGTCATGATCGCGAACACGATCGCCTACCTCATATCCCGCCAGCTTCAGCGAACGCCTTTCTTCACGCTGCTCGCCGCCGAGGAAGGCATCGAGCTGCCCTCGACCGAGGAGCAGCGCGAGACCGCCCGCCTGCGCGTTGAAGACGCCATGAGCGCCGCTGCAGGCCAGAATGTGCCTATCAACCCGAATGCCATATTGCATCCGGACTTGCCGCTGGAGGCCGCTCTGCCGCTGCTTGCGACGAACCCCGTGCTGCCCGTGGTCACACGGACCCGCCCGCCGAAGCTCGTCGGCACGCTGACGCTGGGCGACGTCCATCGGGCTTATGGCCTGCCGCCGGCCGAAGCCGCTCCCAAGGCCGCTCCCGAATCCTGAACCGCCGTGCGCCGGCCGCGCTAGTTCCTGACGTCCACGCCGCCGAACAACGCGAATCCAGTCACGACTAGGCGCTTCGGAGGCTCCGCCCGTCCGGAGGGCGGGTGGCGCGTCGAGTCCGAGTACCTGCCGAGCAGGGGAATTCCTTCGACGTGAACAATCCAGTCCTCCGGAACGTGGAAGGTGATATCGGCGAACAGCGCGTGGGCTCGAATGACTGCCTCTCCGCCGCGTATGTCTGCCTGCCGCAGGTTCACGTCGAGTGCGCCCCACATCGCCAGCGCCTCGCCGCCCTCGAACTCCGGCGTGCTGAGGCGGCGTTCCACAGGCATCAGCACCGCGGACGCCGACAACCGGACGGGATCCCGCCCCGAGCCGGCCCGCAGACCTCCGAGAGCGGCCCACATGAGCGCTACGCCGGCAGCGATGATCGCGAGCGGCCACAGGCTCGCCCCGAACCATTCGCCTGCACCCAGCAGGCCGGCTCCGGCCAGCACCACGCCGGGAATGCGCGGGCCAGTGCGGGTCAGGCTGAGTATTCCAAGCAATATCAGCGGGATGGGCCAGTACCGAAGGATGCTCCAGGCGTCCAGGAAACCGTTCCGGTCAAGCAGAAGCAGAACGCCGGCCGCTATCGCCAGCGCCGCCAGTGCAGCCGCGAGAGGCGCACTCCGGCGCTTTGGCTCCACGCTGCGTTCGTATCCCCAGGAACGCACCCGGCCCCTCTATCAACGCATGACGGCGCAACGCTCAGCACCGTTCCCAATGCTCCAGCAGGACGGCGATTCCCGCGCCCAAGAGAACCACCGGCCAGTGTTGAATCAGATCCATCAGCATCAGCATGGGGGTATCTCTCGCAGGTAACTACGTTCGAGCGGCGGAAAAGTGCATGGAATCGAGAGCGCCCTCCTGGCGCGACGCCGTGATACGGGCCTTGACAAGCGAAAGTCATTCCTCGTACACTTCAAACGCTCGTTTTAATCAGACATTTGAAGCGAACGTTTGAATGGGTCTGCCTAAAACCACCCCGCAAGCCGGAACAAAAGACCGCATCCTCGACGCTGCCGAGGAGCTGTTCGCCGAACGCGGCTTCCGCGAAACCTCGCTGCGTCACATCACCTCCCGCGCCCGCGTGAACCTGGCCGCGGTGAACTACCATTTCAAGTCGAAAGATGCTCTGATCCAGGCCGTACTTGCGCGCCGCATAGGGCCCATCAACGAGGCGCGGCTTGCAATGCTCGACCGGTTCGAGGCGGAAGCCCGCGGCGGTCCCGTGCCTCTGGAGAAAGTCCTCCGTGCTCTCATCGAGCCGTTAGTGAAGGACGGGAAGGCCGTGCCGCCCAGCTTCAAGCGCCTGTTCGGGCGCGCTTACGGCGAGCCCGGAGAGCTGTTCACTGAGATCGTAAAGCACCACTTCGGCCCGGCGCGGGAGCGGTTCGCCGCCGCGTTGCGCCGGGCCCTGCCGGACGAGCCCGCCGAGGAGCTGTTTTGGAAAGTGAGCTTCACCATCGGGGCCATGGCGCACCTGCTGACCGGTAACGCGGAGCGTATCAGGGCTATCTGGGCGGGGCTGGTGGGCGGTCTTGACATGGACGCCGCGGCGGAGCGGCTGATTGCGTTTGCGGCTGCCGGTTTTCGCGCGCCCGCTCTGGCGCGGCCGGCCGAAAAGGTTGACGAGAAATGAAGAAGGCAATCCCAGTTGCCGCGACGATCGCGGCCGCGATCATCGGGTACGGGGTGTATCGCTGGATCAGGGGCGGCGGGGACGGCGCGATCCGCGTCTCGGGCAACATCGAACTCACCGAGGTGGACATCTCTTTCAAGCTTCCGGGGAAGCTGGTGGAACGGCCCGTCGACGAGGGCGACGCCGTCAAGCGCGGCATGTTGCTGGCAAAGCTCGACCAGGAGCAGCTCATGGCGCAGCGCGACCGCGCGAAAGCCGCGCTCGAGGCGGCGGAGTCCCTTCGAGACCAGGTGGCGACGAGCGTTGAGCTGCAGCGCGAGACCCTGGAGGCGCAAATACAGCAACGCGCCGCCGAGGTCCGGGCCATGGAAGCTCGCCTGGAGGAACTGACGAGCGGCTCGCGCGAGGAGGAGAAGAAGCAGGCCCGCGCCGCCGTGGATCGCGCCCGCGCCGAGGCCGACCGGGCCCAAAAGGACTTCGAGCGCATGGAATCGCTTTTCAAAAGCGACAACATCTCCGCAGCCGACCTGGACCAGTACCGCGCCCGCCGCGACTCCGCCGCCGCAGCGCTTCGCGAGGTCCAGCAGCAGTACCAGATCGTCATAGATGGCCCGCGCAGGGAAACCATCGAAGCCGCGCGCGCGCAACTGGCGCAGGCCAGAGCCACCCTGCGGCTGGCCGAAGCCCAGCGCCTGGAGCTGAAGCGGCGCCAGGAGGAGCTGAGGACCCGCGAGGCCGACATCGGCCAGCGGCGCGCCGAGCTCGCGCTGATCGAATCGCAGCTCGCCGACACCATTGCCATCTCGCCCATAGACGGAGTAGTTCTCGCCAAAGGCGCGGAGCCCGGCGAGGTGATCGCCGCCGGCACGACCGTGCTCACCGTCGGCGACATCGAGCACCCCTGGTTGCGCGCCTACATCAGCGAGACGGACCTCGGGCGCGTGAAGATCGGCTCCGCGGCCAGAGTCACCACGGACTCGTTTCCGGGAAAGGTGTACAAAGGCCGCGTCTCGTTCATTGCCTCGCAAGCCGAGTTCACGCCCAAGCAGATCCAGACCTTCGAGGAGCGCGCGAAGCTGATGTACCGCATCAAGATCGATGTCGAAAACCCCAACGGCGAGTTGAAGTCCAACATGCCCGCGGATGCGGAGATAATCCCGTAGCATGCCGCCGCACGCAGGCACTGCGCCGCAAACCTTCGGGCCTATGATCCGCGCCGAGCGGCTGACGCGCCGCTTCGGCGCTATCACTGCGCTCGACGGCCTGAACCTCGAGGTGCGCCGCGGCGAAATTTTCGGCCTGGTGGGTCCGGACGGAGCGGGCAAAACGACGGCGCTGCGGCTGATGGCGGGGCTGCTGGCGCCCTCGGAGGGCCGGGTATCCGTGGCCGGATACGACGTTCGGAGCCATCCCGATGCCGTCAAGGACCGCATCGGCTACATGTCACAGCGCTTCGGCCGGTACCTGGACCTCACGGTGCGGGAAAACATGGTGTTCTGCGCCGACCTGTTCGGCGTTCCGCTCGCCGCGCGCGACGCGCTCATGGCCCGCCTGCTGCGCATGACGCGCATGGAGCCGTTCTTAGACCGCCAGGCGGGCAAGCTCTCGGGCGGCATGAAGCAGAAGCTCGCTCTTATGTGCACGCTGCTGCACAGGCCCGAGGTGCTGTTTCTGGACGAGCCGACAAACGGCGTCGATCCGGTTTCCCGCCGCGATTTCTGGGCCATCCTGTACCAGTTGGTGAACGACGGCCTCACGGTGCTGATAACGACGGCGTACCTCGACGAGGCCGAGCGCTGCAACCGCGTGGGCCTGATGAACCGGGGCCGGCTCATCCGGCAGGACTCGCCCGAGGCCCTACGGAACTCCCTCGGCGAGCACTGCTTTGAAGTGCGCGCTCGCGACCGGCGCGTGGCGCGCGAGTTGCTGGCGGCCTGCGCGGGCGTCTCCAGCGCCGAGCCCGCCGGCGACGCACTTCACGTGTTCATCAATCCGGTCCGGACTACTCCGGAAGAGCTTTCGGCCGCGCTCGGCGGCGCTGAGTTCCGGCGCATCACGCCATCGCTGGAAGACGTTTTCATCGCCCTGATCCGGAAGGCGGAGGCCGCATGAACGCGGTGGAGATCGAACGCCTGGTGAAGCGCTTCGGCGAGTTCACTGCTGTGGACGGCATTTCGCTCACCGTGGCGCCCGGCGAGATTTTCGGATTCCTGGGGCCGAACGGAGCGGGGAAGTCCACGACAATCCGCATGCTCTGCGGGCTGCTGACGCCGACCTCCGGGCGCGCCAGCGTTGCCGGCTTCGACGTCGCCACGCAGCCTGAGGACATCAGGCGGAACATCGGCTACATGTCGCAGCGCTTCTCGCTCTACGACGACCTGCTCGTGGAGGAGAACATCGATTTCTTCGCGGGCGTCTACGGCGTGCCGCGCGAGCGGCGCAGCGCCCGAAAAGAGTACGTACTCGGGCTCGCCGGGCTCGGCGGCCGCCGCCGCGCCATGACGAGCGAGCTCGCGGGCGGCTGGAAGCAGCGTCTTGCGCTCGGCTGCGCCATCGTCCACGAGCCCCCCATTCTCTTCCTTGACGAACCGACCTCCGGAGTCGACCCGATAGCCCGGCGCAGTTTCTGGGACCTCATCTACGAGCTTTCCTCCGCGGGCCACACCGTCTTCGTCTCGACGCACTACATGGACGAGGCGGAGTACTGCCACCGGCTGGCGCTCATGTACCGCGGGCGCATCGCAGCGCTGGGCTCTCCGGCGGAGCTGAAACGATCGCTCACGTCGCATCACCTGCTGGAACTCGATTCCTCGGACGCGCTCGGCAGTATGAGGGCGCTGGAGGGGGCTCCCGGAATCCGTGACGTGGCGGTGTTCGGTGGGGGGCTGCACGTAATGGTGGACGATG
>JBLNBX010000210.1:0-10492 GCA_050260275.1 bacterium | reverse complement strand
CTTCCAACACGGCGCTCGATGGGACCTACCGCAAGCTCGACGTGCGCGTGACCGCTCCGGTGCCCGTCGTGGTGCGCGCCCGCAGCGGATACTGGGCCGGCGGCGCAACCGCAGTCGCGAGCGCTAACTGAGCCGCGGTCAGGGCTCCACGATCGCTTCGATAGTGCGCGGGGCGTTGCCCTCGAAACGGTTGTTCACAAATATGAACGCGGCGATGCCTTCGACGCGCGCGTAATCGATGAGGTCGCGGACCGCCGCCCTGCCTTCGGGATTGGGATCGCGGATCTCTTCATACGGCGAGAACATCTGCACGGCTGTTTCGTATGGCCGCCCGCGCCTCAGGAGCACGCGGCAGACGGTGAAGCCGGCAGTGAAGGCCTCGCGGATGCGAATCTGGGCGGCCAGTTCGGGCATGCGGGTCCAGGCGTTGAACACGTGCGCCACGCCGTGAGAGCGCAGGCAGTCGAAATACGCCGGCGCGAGGAACTCCGCGTTCCGCACCTCCACGGAGTAGCGATACCGGGGCGGGAGAGCCTCGAGAAAACGGTCGAGGTCCCGCACGAACTCGAGGACATCACGGTACACGTAGCGCGGAAACGCTCCGAACTCGAAGATGAACGGGCACAGGCGATCACCGAACGGCTCGAGCGGGTGGAGGAGCGCCTCCTCCAGCAGCGCGGCGTTCAGGTACGACGGGTTCTCCGATCCGGCGCGGGCGCCGTACCGCGTGTGCTTCGGGAACACGTTGATCGTTATCTCCTCCGGCACTTTCAAAGCCAACCGAAGTCCCGGCGGGGCGCTGGCGAATAGCTCCGCCCAGTATCCGGGAGGAGGGAAACGGTAGAAGGAGAAATCACCGCCGGCGACAGGGAACGTTTCGGCGTACTCGCGCAGGCAGTTCTTCTCGAAGGCCCGCCGCGAGAACGCCCCGCGCGCCATGTAGCGTTCGCGCGTGTAGATCTGCCCGCACCACCCTTCGTACTTCCAGGAGCTTGTGCCGATGAAGATGCTCTGCCTGCTCAGTTCGGCGAGCCTGCGCGCGAGCCGCTCGCGGTCAAACGGCGGCCGTTCGTCGAACAACGGGGCGCCGGACATCGGTCTACCGGAAGTTCTCGATAAGCATCACGTCGCTGTTCTCGGCGTCCACCTGGGACCACAGCAGGGTGCGCCCGTCCGGCGAAACGGAGACGCCCGCGTTCGGCGTCCTATCGAGCTCGGCGATCAGCTTCTGCCGGCCGGTGGCGAACTCCAGCATGCGGATGGCGTAACGCCCGTGCTCCGGCTCGGAGATATAGAACACTCCGCGCGGGGTAACCGTGAAGTGGTTCGCACTCAGGACGGCCGGGATGACCTCGGAGGCTTCGCCGCCGGACACCGGAACGCGCCAGACCGCAGTGGGTTCGCCGGGGCGGTAGCCGCGCATCGTGTTCGCGTAGTACACGTACCGGCCGTCGGCTGATTCGACCACGCCCCAGCCGCGGTCCGTGGAGATCGCGACCGCTTTGCCCTCGGCCGCGGGCACGCGCCAGATACCGTCGCGGCCCGAGGCGTACAGGAACCGGCCATCCGCGGACCATCCGCCTTCGATCATGCGGTCCTGATCGGCATTGACGGCAACCGGCGCGCCGCCATCGGCGCCGATGATAAAGGTCTGCCAGCGGCCTCCGCTAAGCGCGGTGTAAGCGATGCGGCGGCCGTCGGGCGACCAGCGCGGCGACATAACGCCGGTTTTGGAATCCGTCAGTTGCGTCGAACGGCTGCCATCGCGGTCGGCCACCCAAAGCTCGGGGTAGCCGGAACGGTCGGAGATGAACGCGATGCGCTTGCCGTCTGGCGAAAAGGCAGGCGACCACTCGTTGAGCGTGGAGGATACGGCCTGCGCCCTGGCTCCCGTTTCGAGGTCGACGCTCCAGATGTTCGAATCCTGACGCTCCTGCACGAAGGCAAGCCGGTCCGCACGGAGAGCGGCGGCCGGCATCGCGGTGCCGTCGCCTACGCCTGGCAGACGAAGGGGAGCGCCGCCGGAGCGCGCGTCCAGACGCCACACCGTCGACGCGCCCGCGCGCGATGAGCCGAAGATAACCGTTCGCGAATCCCGCAGCCATGTGAAGCCGCGCAGACCGGCGGCATCGGATGTCAGCCTGCGAGCTTCGCCCGCCGGCTTGTAACCGTCCGCAAGCGGAAGATAGTACAAGTCAGCTCCGGTAAAGCGCAGCCCCCTTGTGAAAAGCAAGTAGCGGCCGTCGGGACTGATCTGCCCGGCCAGATCCACCAGCCCGCGGTCGTCCCCGGCGGATCCGCTCAGCGGCCACATCTCGCCCGTTTCCACGGACACCAGGCGGATCGAGTTCCTGTCTTCGCGCCCGGCGCGGTGCGTAACGGTCAAATACCTGCCGTCCGGTGACCACCTGGGCGCGCACGTTATCGCGTTGACTGTGCAAACCTTGCGCTCCCCGCCGCTGAACGCGGGCATCACAAACACATCCCAACCGCGGCCCTCGCGCTCGCGAGCGAACGCGATCTGTTGCCCGTCGGGCGAAAACGAAGGCTGGACATCGCGGGCGGGGTCGGTGGTGCGGCGGATCGGATCGCCGGAGCCTATCTGCTGTACGTAGATATCGTCGTTGTCCTGTCGCGGCCCGCTCCACACGTACGCTACAACGTTGCCATCGGGTGAGAGATCCGGCTGCGTCTCGTTGCCCTCGAACGCCGTGACATTAACGATCCGCATGGGCTCCGTCTGTTCAGCGGGCCGCCGCAGGGCAAACCACGCGCTCGCCGCGGCCAAAACCAAAACAGGCGCCGCGATGGCCCACACGGCGCGCCGCCGCGGGCGGGCAGGGACGGCGTTTATCGCAATCTGTCCGGACTCGGAATCCTCCTTCAGCTCTTGCAACGCGACTTTGAGATCGGCCATCGTCTGGAATCGCCGGGCCGGGTCCTTGCGAAGGCAACGCCGGATCACCTTGTCCACGTCGGACGGCAGATCCGCCACGATGCTGCTCGGGGGCTTCGGCTCGTCGCGCAGGATCGAGGCGATTGTCGAGCCCGGCGAGCTGCCGCGAAAAGCCCGCTCGCCGGTCAGCATCTCGTACAAAAGGCAGCCGAAGCTGAAGATATCGGCCCGCGCGTCCGCCGGCCTGCCTTCGGCCTGCTCTGGCGCCATATACCCGGCGGTGCCGACTATCATGCCCTCCGCGGTGACCGTGTGGGCCAGCTCGTCCTTGTCGCCGTCGCCCTCGGGTGGCTCGGTGAGTTTGGCCAGGCCGAAATCGAGCACCTTCGCATGGCCGTCATCGGTCACCATCACGTTGCCCGGCTTCAGGTCGCGGTGGACGATGCCTGCGGCGTGCGCGCGGGCGAGCGCGTCGGCCACCTCAATGGCGATCCGCAGCGCCTCGCCGAGGCGCATGCCCTTGCGCGGAATCACGGCATCGAGCGTCTTGCCGGAAACATACTCCATCGCAATGAACGAGATGTCGTCGGCCTCGTCGATGTCGTAGACGGTGACGATGCCCGCGTGATTGAGCGCGGAGGCGGCGCGCGCCTCCTGCATGAACCGTCGCTTCCGGTCCGGGTCCGACACCTTGCCGCCGGGAAGCACCTTTAGCGCGACGATCCGGTCCAGGTGTGTATCGCGCGCCTTGTACACCACACCCATCCCGCCCTCGCCCAACCGGGAGATTATTTCGTAGCGCGAGATGGTGCGGCCAACCATGTCCATTTACTTATACTTGACGCCCTCGATCTTGAAGACGTAACCGTCGCTCACGGGCAGGCGCGCGGCGATGGCGTCCGGAACGTGGATTGCGAGTTGTCTTCCGCGCAGACGCGTCTCGATGCCGTGCCCGCTGCCGAGAAGCGTAACCCGCACGCCCTGAGGCGCTTCCACGTCGTCGATGGCGATGTCGCCGGCCGGGCGGCGGGGGACGATCGCGTACAGGGCCCCCGGTTTGTAGGTAAGAAAGGCCTCAACGCGCGCGGCGCCCTTGGGCGGCGAATCCACCATTTCCGTAATTTCGTATCTAGCGCGGAACTCTTTCTGTTCGAGCCTGGGGATGGCTCCTTTACCCCACTGCCGTGAGCGACGCCACGGGCGGGTTCCGTAGATGGCCTCACCGTTCGCCTTCAGCCAGTTGCCGATGTGAATGAGCCGCTCCTCCATCTCCACCGGAATGCGGCCGTCGGCTGTGGGACCGATATCGAGCAGCAGGTTGCCGCCGCGGCTTACGATGTCGATGAGCATCAGAAGCAGTTCGCGCGGAGTGCGGTAGTGTTCGAGCGTCTCCATGCGATTGTAGCCGTACGAGTGCCCCATGCCGCGGTTCTCTTCCCAGGGGTGCCCGCCTTCGAGCCCGGAGGTGTACTCGGTGGTGTAGTAGCCGCCGTGGCGGTGGCGCGTTTCCTTCCCCCAGCGGTCGTTGATAACGACCTCGTCGCGCACGGGGGATTCGTTGAACAGCCACGCCAGCAGCTCCGGGGAGCGCCATTCCGAGCTCGGCAGGTCCCACTCGCCGTCCGAGAAGATGATGCTCGGCCTCGCGTGCGTGACCACGTCCTTGAACTGCGGCACCATGTGCTCGTTGACGTAGCGCTTGCGGTCTTTGAGCCAGAGCGGGTTGTACCACTCGTACAGGGAGTAGTAGATGCCCATACGCAGCCCGCGGCGGTGTCCGGCGGCGAAGAGGTCGCCCAGCAGGTCCCGCTTCGGACCGGCATCGACGCTGTTCCAGTGCCGGCCCCAACTGCGGTTGGCCTCGGCGCTGCGCCAGAGGCAGAAACCGTCGTGGTGCTTCGAGGTGAGCGCAACGTACTTCGCGCCGGAGCGGAAGAGAACATCGGCCCAGTGGTCCGGGTCGTAGAGTTCGGCGCGAAACATCGGAGCGAAATCAAAGTAGGTGAAACCGGGGCCGTACACGCGATCGTGGAACTTGCGCGTCAGGCCGCCTTTGACAAGTGAATTCCAGTACCACTCGGCGTACTCGTTCTCGCCCTTGACGTTGACGGCGGCGAACGCCGGCACCGAGTACAAGCCCCAATGGATGAAGATTCCGAACTTTGCGTCGAGGTACCAGTCCGGCGAGGGCCGGGCGTCGATGGACGCCCAGTTCGCCTCATGCCGCCGCTGATTCACGAAAGCAGCGACTAGCGGAGCCGCCGCGCAGGCCCTGACGACGTCGCGTCTTCGCAACATGATGCCCGCCATAGTACACCCAAGGCGGGGCCGGACGGTGCGGACGATCAACCGGCCGCGGAAGCGCGGGCGCGCAAGCGGCGGATCGCGGACGGATTCGCTCCAGCAGCGGGACGCGATCAGTTGCCGCTCGGGGGCTTACACGCGCTGCTGCGACGGGACGAGCATGAGGGGTAGTACGGCGAAGGGGTGCAGATATGCATTTGAGCGCACGGGAGGGGTGACTGGAAACGGGGGCTGGTCAGGCCCTGCCCCCGTATCGGAGCAGATCGGCGTGCGCGGTTAGCTGCCAGCGGCTTGCGAAAGCAGGGACTGGATCTTGCTGAAAACCGTGCTGATGCTCGAGGAAACATTGGGCATGAGCGCACCGGCTGTTACTGCGACAAAGCCCGCCATCAGGGCGTACTCAATCAGGTCCTGCCCGCGCTCATCTTTGAAAAACTCTTTGACGTGCTTCATTGGACTCCTTCCATGCCCAGCGGTCCAGTTCCAGACTAACCGGGGCCGGAGGATGGCGGAATTGGATTAAAGCCCTAAAGTGCAGCTATGAGAAGCAGCGGGGCGGGCACGCAGAACCTTAATAGAATTAACTCGGCCGAAACGAGCTCAAAAAGGAAAGGGCTGTTTCTACCGTCTGGCGGCTTTGCAGGCATACGCTGCAGCGACGGCCAGGCCGTCCTTGGCTAGACGGAGCGCATCGGCGTGCCCGATGCCTCGCATAGCGCCTGCGATGCCTTCGCAATCGGGCTATTAGTGTTGCCCGCCGCCTGAAAAGCGCCGCGCCGGTCTGATCGCATCGAGCTTCTTTTGCAGGGCACCCAGTACCTTTTCGTAGGAATCCGCAAAGGACTTGATCCCGTCGATCTGAAGCTGTTCCGTAACCGCATTCATATCGATTCCCAAAGCGGCCAGCCTGCCGAGGTCCCGTTCGGCATCGGCCCAGCCTTCCAGGACCGTAGCTCCCCGAACGCGGCCGTGGTCGCGAAATGCTTCCAGAGTGGATAGCGGAGCGGTGTTCACGGTTTCGGGGCCGATCAACTCCTCAACGTAAAGCACGTCGCGGTAAGCGGGGTTCTTTGTGCTCGTGCTGGCCCACAGCGGCCGTTGGACGCGCGCCCCGCGGTTTCTGAAACTTGAGAATGCGTCACCATAGAACAACTCGCGGAAGCGGCGGTAGACCAGTCTCGCGTTGGCGATAGCTATCCTGCCGCGCAAGGCCAGCGCTTCGCTGCTGCCAATCGCTTCCAACGCTTTATCCACCTGGGTGTCCACCCGGCTGACAAAGAACGACGCCACAGAGGCGACGCTCTTCGGGCGCCTGCACCGCTCCAGACCACGAAGGTAAGCGCTGGTGACGGCCTCGTAGTGCCGCATCGAGAACATAAGGGTGATATTCACGTTGATGCCCTCGGAAATCAGCGTCTCGACGGCCTGGATTCCTTGAGGCGTGGCGACCGCTTTGATCATCAGATTCGGCCGGCTCACGGTGTGCCACAACCGCCGCGCCTCCGCCACGGTTGCGGCGGTGTCGCCGGTGAGTTGCGGAGGCGGTTCCAGACTCACAAAGCCATCCGCACCGCCGCTTTCGTCATACCAGGGCCGGAGAACGTCGGCCGCGCTCCGGACATCCTCGATCACGAGTTCGTCATAGATCTCCCTGGCTCCGAACCGGGGATTGCGCGCCACCAGTTCAGCGATCCGCGCATCATAGTCCGTACTCGTGCCGATCGCTTTTTCGAAGATGCTCGGATTGCTGGTGACTCCGCGCAATCCGTCGTTCTCGATCAACGAGCGGAGAGCGCCCTTCGCAATCAGGTCGCGGCTTATGTAATCCAGCCAGATTGATTGGCCCTGTTTCTGCAATTCCAAGAGCGGATCCATGGTTGCTCCTTCACACAAGACCTGTTCGCTGAAGCTCTTCTATCCCCACTTCCCGGACCGCACGAATGTGGGCGGGCTTCCGCATCACTCCCGTGGACGGCTGCCGGCGGCACGGGTTCGCGCGCCGGACTTGCGCTCGATGTACTCTTTCAACGCGACCGCATTGTTGTGCTCTGTATCGTGCGAGCTGTAGAGCAGCGTGACGGCGCCTCTCCGCGCCGCTTGCCGGATTGGCGCCCAGGCGTCGGGCGCGCGATCGAGTTCGGCGAAGTACCTGCGCCGGAACTCCTGCCATTTCTCTGGATCGTGGCTGAACCACTTCCGCAATTCGGTGCTCGGAGCGGCATCTTTCAGCCAGCCATCGATGCGCAGTGAGGTCTTCTTCACACCTCGGGGCCAGAGCCGCTCGACAAGGTAGCGAACCCCATCATCGGGGGCTGCTTTCTCGTAGACTCGCTTCAGCTTGATCATGCGAGGCCTCCACTAAGCGTGCCGGCCCGCGCTGGTTTCCGTTGCGCTGCACGAGAGCGCCTGGAGTCAGCTTTCGCAATCTCCGGGAGCAGATGCCCGGCCCGCTCAAGTCCATCCAGCAGCAGGTGGAAATACACGAGCCCTCCATAGGGCTTCCATTTGTTGGTCACGCGCATCACGCGGCCGTAGTCGAGCGGTTCGCGGAGGCGCAGCCATCGCGCCAGGTTCGTCCGGGCGCCGACATCATCTCCCGGGAAGACATCCACTCGGCCCAGTCCGCGCAGAAGGACGTATTCGGCGGTCCACCGCCCCACACCGGGCAACTCCAGCAGGCGGGCGGTGGCTTCCTGATTGTCGAGAGCCTCCAGCGCATTCAGATCCAACTGCCCGGATGTGATTGCCTTGCCCAGACCGATCAGTTCCCTGGTTTTCGCGGTGTTGAAGCCTTGAGACCGTAGTGATTCAGGCGCCGCCCGCGCCAGTTCTTCGGGTCTTGGGAAAGCGTGCCGGATTGCTCCATCTCCGAACGGCAATCCGCACAGCGCCGCGAGCCGGTTCAGCAGGAGAATGCCCACGGTCAGGCTGAACTGCTGGCAGGCTATGCCGTTGACGAGGCCTTCCCAGACGGTCGGAAACCGTGGCGGTTTGAGTCCCCTGAAGCGCGAGGTAAGTTCGTGCAGGCGGCGGTGCTCCGCCGCAAGCCGGTAGAAAGATCTCAGATCAGCACGTAGTCCTAACAACCGCTCCAGGGCGGTGGTTGCAGTTGCCTTCACGGCAGAGGGGAGATGCGTGGCAGAGGCGGTAAATTCGACCTGCGGCGTGGAGGCGCTTCCCGATTGCGTAACTCTCACGAGCACCGGCTTCCCTTCGACGGCTAAGACTCGTTCGTAAGTCTCCCCGTCCCACAAGTCCATTTCGTTCTCCGGCCGGCGCCGGATTGCCCAGACGGTCAGATCGAGCCGGAACGGCGGCACTGCGTCGAGGGAAAATGAGAGGCGCCCCAAGTCACATTACCTCAATGCCCCTTGGCCCCGTCCTGTCAGGCGGCGACGGGATTCTGTACGGAGAAGGGGATCTCGTGCGGTCGCCCCAGTCGCGCCTTGAGTCCCCAATTGCCCTCCTGAGCGGTCCTGATGCCATCGTAGCGCACACATTCAGCGCCGGCTGTGTGGTGTAACAGGTTTCTAGTTGCAAACTGGTGCACTCGCCGTTAAGTCCGGGCACCCAGGGTGCAGATGTTATGCCAGGATAAGAGACATGGATATGTATAGGATCGCTGTCATTGTCGGTAGCCTTCGCCGCGATTCGTACAACCGTAAACTCGCCAACGCCGTAGTCAAGATGGCGCCGCCCGAGTTTTCGTTCAACTACCTGCGCATTGACGATCTGCCGCTGTATAACCAGGACGACGACGACCGGCCGTCCGAGCAGGTGAAGCGGCTGAAGCGCGAGATAGCAGAGGCAGATGGGCTGCTATTCGTCACACCCGAGTACAACCGTTCTGTCCCCGGGGTCCTCAAGAACGCGATCGATCACGGCTCCCGTCCGTATGGCCAGAATGCCTGGGCGGGCAAGCCAGCCGGGGTAATCGGGGCCTCTATCGGCGCTGCCGGGACGGCACTGGCGCAGCAGCACCTGCGCAACATGCTGGCCTATCTGGATGTGCCGGCGCTCGGACAACCCGAGGTGTTCATCACCGTTAGGGAAGGGTTTTTCGACGAAAGCGGCAACATCGCAAGCGAAGACACCCGCAGGTTTCTTCAGGGCTGGATGGACCGGTATGTAGCCTGGGTCAAGCTGATCGTGCAAGGGCAGTCGCAGACAGCCCGCCCGGCCTGATCGGCCGGAGAGCCGCTGCCGGCGTTCGCGGATCCCGCCGGATCCGGCAGGCTCTCCACGTGGCGCATCCCACCCGCCAGCGCGGGTGTGCTGTCTCCGCGTGCCATACTGGTCTGTTCGCGCGGGCCGCGAACGGATCTGTGGGAACGCTATGCGCGCACTCAGCAGGAGCTTTCAAATCTTTGTCAAGCCCGCCGGGGCTTCCTGCAACCTCGACTGCCAATACTGCTATTACCGCGACAAGCAGAGCCTGTATCCCGCCACTCCCGCGCCCCGCATGTCAGACGAAGTGCTGGAACGGTACATCGTCCAGCACATCGAAGCCGCATCCGGCCCGGAGGTCAGCTTCTCATGGCACGGCGGCGAGCCCACCATCCTGGGAGTCGACTTCTTCCGGAAGGTCGTCGAGATCGAGCGCAGGCACCGCCCCTCGGGGTGGAGCATCCGCAATGGCGTCCAGACCAACGGAGTGTTGCTGGACGAAGAGTGGTGCCGTTTCCTCAAGGCGGAGGAGTTCGGCGTTGGCCTTAGCCTCGACGGACCGGCCGAACTGCACGACGCCTATCGCGTCAGCCGCGGCGGCCGGCCAACTCACGCAGCGGCCCTGCGCGGCTACGAACTGCTGCGCAAGCACGGCATCTACACCGATATCGTCTGCGTGGTTCACTCGCAGAATGTGCATCACCCGCTCGACGTGTACCGCTTTTTCAGGGACATTGGATGCATCTATATCGGGTTCCTCCCTTGCGTGGAACGCGCGGCGGGCACGGACGGCGGAGTCAGTCCCCACACGCCATCTCCGGAGGACTACGGTGCGTTTCTGTGCAGAGTTTTCGACGAGTGGGTTGCGCGGGATGTCGGCCGCATCACCGTTCAGACGTTCGACGAGGCGGCGCGGCCCGCGCTGGGCATCGAGCATTCGCTGTGCGTGTTCCGAGAAACCTGCGGCGACATACCCGTCGTCGAGCACAACGGCGACTTTTTCCCTTGCGACCACTACGTCGATAGCGAGCACCGGTTGGGCAACATCGCCGAGACGCATCTGGCCGAGCTACTGGAGAGCCCTGGCCAACGATCCTTCGGCGACGCCAAGCGGGATGCGTTGCC
>JBLNBX010000209.1:0-7439 GCA_050260275.1 bacterium | reverse complement strand
CGGCAGGCGCTGAAAATGGGCGCGTGGCGGGCCCGTCACTCGGATACTCCGTCGAACGCTCGGGCGTGCGGCCGGTAACAGGTATGCCCGGCGCAGCGCTGCGCGGGCCGGCCATCGACCTCGGTGGCGAGGCGGGCGCGGCTGCGGCCTCCAATGAGGCGGGTTACGTGCTCGCGGCCATCGGCGGCGAAGGCACGGTTGTTCTGTTTACGGGATCTGCCGCGCCGCTCCCTGGCGCAATGTCCGCGCCGGATCGCATAGCCGTCAGCCCGCGCGGCCGGGCGGCGGCGCTCTACAATTCGAAACGTTCTCTTCTGCAGGTGATTACAGGACTTCCTAACGCGCCCGTCGTGAAGCCGGCCGCTGCCCTGCCCTGGAAACCCGGCGTCCTGGCCGTGAGCGACCGTGGCACCGTTCTCGCCGCAGCAGATGGCGCGCTGTGGAGCGTCGGCGGCGTTTCGGCCCCGGCGTCGTATGATCTGCCGGGACGCCTTTCCAGTGCCGGTGCGTCGTACCCGAAGGGCCCGTCGCGCACAGTTCCGGCGTTGGTGCAGGTGGGCACTTTTGCGGCGATCTCGTTCTTCCCGGACCGCGACGACGCGGCAGTCTCCGATGGCGCTTCGATCTGGGTGACGCGCGGCAGTTCTATCACGCCGCTCGGGGAAGCTCCCGGCGCTGTCGCCGTGAGGGCAGACAAGGAGTTTGTTTTCGCCGCGGCCCGGCAGTCGATCATACGATTCGAGCTCGCTACAGGCATCCGCACCGAAACTGCCTGCGATTTCGCGCCCACGGCGCTCGATCCGATGGGCGCGCCCGGCGTCTTCAGGCTCAACGACGCCGCGGATGCGCCGCTCTATCTTTACGAAGGGAACAGGCTCGAACCGCGCGTCGTGTTCGTTCCAGAGGCTCCTGAAGGAGGCGCGCGATGACGAAGAAACTGGCGCTGGTGCTGTTTGCGGCCTCGGCGGTGTGGGCCCAGCCGCTCGTGGTCTCGGTGAACCCTCAGGCGACTCAGAAGTGCTGTGTGGACGGGCTGCAAATCGTCATAGCGCAGCAGGGCGGAGGCCCCTTCATCAACGGCGAGCCGTCGCGTGTCTGGTTCACGACGCCCTCCGGTGACGAGAGCGACAGAGTGAACATTGCGACTGCTATCACTGATAGCAGCATCTCGGCCACCCTGCTGCCGAACATGCTGGAGGAAGCCGGAACCGGAAAGCTGACAGTTGAGTGGGTGATCAGCCCCGAGGTGGTCGATCACTTCGAGATCCCATATGTGATCAACCCCGAGCCGGTAGGCATCTTTCCGGACTACGCCGACGTCGCGACCGGCCGGCCGTTCTCGATCCAGATGACGGTGGAGCCCAACGACAGCGGCACACCGCCTTTCCAATGGACTCCGGGCGACTCGAATCTTCCGGGCGTCAGCATCAGTCCGAGCGGCCAGCTCACCGGACAGTTTGCGAACCCAACGAGCGGCTCCGTGATCTTAACGGCGCAGGACGCCAGCGGGTACGTGCTTACACGCGATTTATTTCTTATGGCCGTGGACCCGCCCGTGATCACGAGTGTTTCGCCGAATCCGATAACTCCGAATTGCTGCAATGGGTGGGCAGAACTGAACATACAGGCCACCCTCGAAGAGGGTGACTACTACCCGCAGGTTCGCTACGGGAGAGGCTCGAGCACGCTGGATTGGCTGGATGTTGTGGACAGCTCTGATACTCACTTTGTTGCGCTGTTCCCGACCACGATCGAGCCGGGGATCTACTGGATCGAGATGGAGGCCATGGTGACCTCCGAGCGTTACCCGATCGCCCTTGGGGCGCCGGTAGTGCTTCCGGAGATGACGCTGGCGCCCGCCGTCGTGGGTTCGTCCTATCAGCAGGAAATCGCCGCTTCCGGCGGCGTCCCGCCGCTCACGATGACCGCGTCGGGCCTGCCTCTCGGCATTGCTATTAGCGGGACGAGTCTCTACAACATCCCGCGCGAGGAGGGAACGTTCAGCGTTCTTGTCACGGTGAGGGATGCGATCGGCCAGACGGCGCAGAGGACGTACACCCTCGAAGTGGTGCCGGCGCTCTCGATAGTCACTACATCGCTGCCGGCCGGAGCGCAGGGGCAGGCGTACTCCCAGACGCTTGCCGCGGCAGGAGGAATGGCGCCATATCAGTGGTCGCTCTCGGCTGGCACACTGCCGCCGGGACTTTCACTCGACGCGGAGACGGGGCTGATTTCAGGCATCCCGTCGGAAGGCGGCGTCTACACGTTCACGGCGGTGGTGAGGGACTCCGCGCGCGGCATCGCGGGCCAGACGCTGTCGATCGCTATTGGTCCGTCGCAGCCGGCGCATCTGCCTCCGGCGTTCCTCGACGTTCCGTACTCGGCAACTCTGCCGGACGCGGGCATCGTTCCGCCGTACACCTGGTCGATTTCGGAAGGCTCGCTGCCGCCAGGATTGCAACTCGCGTCCGCGACGGGCGAGATCTCGGGTACGCCGGTCGAGACCGGCACGTTCACCTTCACGGCCACAGTTGCCGGCGCACAGGCTCAACACACGGCCGCGTTCATCATCACGGTATCGCCGGCGCTCGTCATCAGGACGAAAGATGCGGGCCACGCTGTGGTGAACACGCCGCACTCGGTGGCGCTCTACGCCAGCGGCGGTACGCCTCCCTACGTCTGGTCGCTCGCCGGCGGCAACCTTCCGCCCGGAATGTCGATGGGCCCCGAGCAGATAACGGGAGTGCCGACTGAAACAGGCACTTACACGTTCACCGTTCAGGTTTACGATGCCAACGGCAGCACGGCTTCACGGCAACTGGCGATGCTGGTTACGGAGCAGCCGCTGTTGTTCACCCTCAATGTCGCGAATGCGCAGGCGGGATCGCAAGGTAACCTGGCCATCGGCATTTCCGCGCCAGAGACGATGGCCGGCTCCGGGACCGTCACGCTTTCGTTCGAGCCCGACCCCGGCATGCCTGACGACCCCGCGATCCAGTTCAGCCCCGGCTCCATGCTGAGCCTGACCGGCGGCCGTGCGGGCACATTCGCCTACCCAGGCGGCGTTCAGGTCAACGCGCCGTTCCAGACGGGGACCGTGGCCGGCACTATCTCGTTCATCCTTGATGGCGCGATCGAAGGCGTCGGCGTCGCTTCCACGCCGCCAGTCCGGACGGTTCGCATCGAACCCGCACCGCCGGTTCTGACAGGCGGTAGCGCGCGGCGCACTGCCAACGGCCTCGAAGTGACGGTGAACGGCTTTGCTACGAGCCGTAATATCACGTCCGCAACGTTCCGCTTCACGGCGGCGAGCGGCGCCACGATACATACCTCGGAGGTCACCGTGCAACTCGGGTCCGCGTTCTCGGAGTGGTACAACAACCCGGCCTCGAGAGATTTCGGCAGCCAGTTCCAATACGTGCAGCCGTTCACGGTGGACGGCGATACGCAGGGCATTATGTCGGTGGCCGTGACGCTGACAAACGCTCAGGGCACATCGACGCCGCTGATTCTGAACTTCTAATCTTCCGCAGGGTGGGGGCGGCGCTTCTCGCTGCTCCCACCAGCGCGGTCACCGCCGTTCACTCAACGTCATCAATCACGGAAGTGAACAGCGCGCGCGGCGCGAGCTCGAACAGCGCGCCCAACTCCGGCTTCCACTCCGCCGGAACAAACTTCTCCGAACCGCACAGCACGTACGCGGGCACGCCTCTTTCGCGCGCGGCAAGCGCGACCATCGCCGTGCCGGTCTTGTTCACGACATACTCCGGCGTCACCGCATCCGCGCCTACAACGACGGCGTCCACGTGCTCGAGCGCGGAGTAAGCCGCCATGTCCGGAATGACCTCCCCACCCAGCCGCGCGGCAGTCTCGCGCCCTTCTCCGCCCGGCTGCGACTCCGTGCAGATCACCCGGACCGGACCGGCCCGCCTGAGCGCCTGCACGACCGTCGAGCTGTAGGAGTGTGTCAGAACGGTCTTGCCGCGGACGATTGGCTCGATGCGCCGCGCAATGATATCCGCCGACGCCCTCAAACGCGCGGTAAACGCTTCGAGCTCGCCCGCCAGCGCCGCCCTGGCCGCGTTGTACACCGCCGCCATCGCCGGCTGCGCGCGCATGACCGCCGCAGCGGCTTCGGGCAGCTCTTCCGGAGCGGCGAGCGCAAGCGCCTCCGCGGCGCGCACGGCCAGTTCGGCCGCGCCCGCGGAGCGATCCCTCGCGATGGTTTCAATCAGCGACGCAACCCTATCCTGCATCGACCCTACTCGATATCATGGCTGGTTCGATGTTACCGGAAACGGGCGTCGCGCGGGCTATGGGGCGGGTTCGAGCAGCGCCACAGGGAAACGCGCGAACAGGGCGTCGAGGCGCAGCTCGCCCGTTTCCTCGCCAGTTAGAACGTTGCGCCAGCGCGGAGGCGCCCCGTCAGGCGGCTGCAGGGCAGCGCCTCCGCAGCACGATACATCGAGGATGCCTGCCCTCAGCCGGCCCAACCGCGGCACGGCAGCGATGGCCCACTCGCCGCCTCCGGTTCGCGCAAACGCGCAGACGGTTTCGGGCGCCGCGAGCGGAATGTAATCGCCCTTCTGGAACAGTTCCGCGTGCGCGCGGCGGAAAGTAAGAGCCCTGTACGTCAGGTACAGCTTGATGCGGCCATCGGTCCATTTCTCGGCTAGATCGGTCAGCAGCGCGGGCAGGTCGTACGCCTCAAGACGGCGCAGTTCGTCCAGCATACCGATGCGCTTCTGGAAATCCACGGGACGCCGGTTGTCGGGATCGACGAGGCTGAGGTCCCATAGCTCCGTACCCTGATAGAAATCCGGCAGGCCCGGAGAACAGATCTTCAGCAGCACCTGCGCGAGGGAGTTTACCGCTCCGGACGGGGCGATTCGCGCATGGAAAGCCGCGAAATCATCCGGGAACGGATTGCCGCCGGATGGATCGAGCGCGCCATCCACGAAGCGCAGCAGCGCCTGCTCGTACGCCTCGTCGGGGTTGATCCAGTCGGAGTGCACCTTCGCCTCGCGCACGGCCTTCTGCATGTAGTTGCGGACCCGGTCGCGAAACTCCGGCATGTCCTCCTTGCAGAACGGCCACGCGCCGGCCAGTGTCTGATAGAACATGTACTCGTCGTTGCGGTCCGGTGCGGCCGCCCCGCGCAGCTCGGTCTTGTGCCCGGCATTCATCCCGGCCCAGCGTTCCACCGCCGCGGCCCACTCGTCCGCGGCCAGCGTCAGCGCGTTGATCCGCGCCCGCACATCCTCGCTGCGCTTGGTGTCGTGCGTCGACGTGGCGTTCATCGTGTGCGGCCATCGTTCCAGGCGCCCGCGGTTGCGCTCGTGAAACGCCTCAGGGCTGAGAGGGTGGTCCGCAAGCTCCGGGACTCCTCCCACCTCGTTCTGCGAGATGAGCCGGTTGTAGACGTAGCACGTCGTATCCTCGAATCCCTTCGCCATGCAGGGCCCGGTGAACTGTTGCCAGCCCATCACGAAATCCAGCCAGTCCTGCGGATACTCGGCGTAGCGCGGGATGTCCAGCAGCAGGACGCGCCTGATGAAGGCGAACACCTCGGGATTCGAGCCGGGGAGCGCCATTTCGGCATCGGCGATGGCGCGCTCCAGGTAGACGCGGTCGCGATCCGTGACCTCCCTCGAGCGGATGTATGTGCGGTACACCGGGAGCCAGGCAATGACCTCCACGAGCGCCTCGACCAGCGCATCGAATGGCAGGTCACGCGCCATGCGATCCACCGCCGCAAGCCGGCCGAGGTGATAACCGAGCGCCCGGACCTCGCCCGGGAAAAGCTGCTGCATGATCTTCTTCTTGGACGCATACTGAACGTCGCCCATGGTGGAGCCTATCCCGGTGAACTCGCGGTAGAACGCGTCCAGGCGCTGCAGACCCCGCGGATCGACAAAGAGAGAATTCAGCCAGTTCAGGTAGTCGTAGCCCGTCGTGCCGCAAACCCGCCACTCGCGCGGCAGTTCCTCATCTCCGCCGAGGATCTTCTCCGCCACAACATAGAACTCCGAGCAACCCGGCCCGGAATCCGCTCCGCCTGCAGCCCCGCGCCTCATCCTCGCGAAGAACTCTTCGGGATCGCGCAGGCCATCGACGTGGTCGACGCGGAGCCCCGTGATCTCGCCCTTCGCGACTAGGCGCAGCACCTCGCCGTGCCGCGCGTTGAAGACGGTCATATCCTCCACGCGCACCCCGATAAGGTCCGTGATGTCGAAAAAGCGGCGGTAGTTCAGCTCCTCGGCCGCCATGCGCCAATACGCGATGCGGTAGTGCTGCTCATCCAGGATGCGGTCCAGCAGATCGAAGCTTTCGGGGACGCCTGGAATACCTGCCGCCGCGATGAGCGCCTCATCGACGTGCGTCTTCACCCCCGGTGTCGAGTTGTAGGCGCTCCATAGCTCGGCCTTCAGGCGCTCCTTACCGCGGTGGCGCTCCTCGCAGCCGTCGTTGCAATCGGAGGACGGCAGCTCATCGAATGCTGCCATCAGGCGCGAGAGTTCCGCGGCCGCTTCGTTGTCGCCCCGCGTGCGCGCGGCGCTGAGCGAGGGTTCGAGTAGCATCCGGTAAGACTTCGGATCGAGCGGCAGCCTGGTGTCGTGATAGCGGACGAAAAAGCCATTCTCGTCGAGCTTGATGACCAGATCGCCGCTTTCGAGCACCTTTCCGTAAAGGTCCCTCAGAATGGGCAGCAGGATGCGCGGCCGCCTGCGCGCCTTCGCAACCTCGCGTTTCCAGTCCACTGCGAAGTATCGCGCGTAGATCGACGCCCGCCCGTTCTCGAGAACATCCATCCACCAAGGGTTCTCGGGGCTGGCCGCCATGTGGTTGGGGACGATATCCAGCACCAGCCCCATGCCGTACGCGCGCAACTTGGCTGCCAGCTCGGCGAACTCCTTGTCCGTGCCGAGTTCCGAGTTGATCCGCGTTGGGTTGGCGACGTCGTACGCGTGCGGGCTTCCGCGGCGCGCCTTGAAGCGCGGGGACGAGTACAAGTCCGTGATGCCGAGATCGTTCAGATACGGCACCAGATCGCGCCCGTCGAGATAGCGGAATCCGAGGTTGAACTGTATCCGGTACGTGGCGAGCGGAATGCGCAGCCCGGCCATGCTAGCTTACCCGCACGCTCAGCCTGGCGCCGAGCGTCCGGAAAGCGTCCACCCAGGCTCGCGCTTCCTCATCCCCCGTCGCGGCGCGGTTCTGCATGCGGGGGTAGACCGTCAGCATCAGGTTGTAGAACATATTTTGCACGCGCCATAGCTGGACCTCGAAGGGCAGCAGCTTCGATATCCGGATGCCGCCCGAAAGGTCCTCAAGCAGATCGCGGCGCGCCGGCGCGGCCGAGAACAGCGCCCCCCACCGCGCGAGATTCTTACTGAGCGCGAACACAACCGTCGTCGCGGCGAACGGGTCGCCCGCCG
>JBLNBX010000208.1:0-7431 GCA_050260275.1 bacterium | reverse complement strand
TTCGCGATCATGGTGGCTTTGCACGCCGCGGGGTCCGAGCCGGCGGGCGGCACTCCAGCCATGGCGTGCACGCGCTTCACACCGAGCCGCGTGGCATAGAGAATGGCTTTTTCCACTCCCGCGCGAAACTCCTCCTCGCGGCCCGGAATGCAGGTGATGCCGCGCTCGCCAGCCGCCCAATTTCCAGGAGGCATATTGAAGAGGTTGTTCTCCAACCCGCACGCGGCGAGCCGCTCGGCGATCACTTCGGGCGCGTAATCGTATGGAAACAGGTACTCCACGGCCTTGAAGCCCGCGTCCCTGGCGGCTGCGAACCGGTCGAGGAACGGGACTTCATTAAACATCATGGATAGGTTGGCTGAGAATTTTGGCATAATTGGGGCCCCTGGTGCGGCGGCACTCTGAGCTGAACGAGAGAATTATAGGGGCCGGTTCGCGGCAGTGTCAACGCGTGGGAGGGCGCGCGGCTTGTGTCTTCGCCATTGTCGCGCGGTTCCAATCGGCGCGCTGGCACGTTCAACCGGGCGCGCATTGACGATCGCTTCCCGGGCGTGCATGCGCGAAAAGGCCGCGCCCGCTTGTTCGCCCGCGCCGCCGGTCCGGCGCCGCAGTTGTGATTGAATATGGCTCAGGTGTAAATCGATGAGACACTTACTTACTCTCGCGATCGCGGCAGCACTGCTGCCGGCGGGTTGCGCGCAGCAGCAGCAGGCGGAACGCGGTAAGTCGCGTCCGTTCGTCAGCACGATTTTCGGCGACAACATGGTGCTGCAGCGCGGAAAAGCTAATACTTTCTGGGGGTGGTCCGAACCCGGTGACAGGGTTACCGTCGAGGTCGCGGGGAAGAGCGCCTCCGCCGTCGCGGGGCAGGACGGCCGCTGGGAGGTGAAGCTCGAGCCTCCGGCCGTTGGCGGCCCCTATACGGTGAAGATCAGCGGCCGCGAGACGGTGCAGTTTACTAACGTCCTCGTGGGCGACGTGTGGTTGTGCAGCGGACAATCAAACATGCAGTTCCCGCTCGCCGGGGCGCTCAACGGCGCCGAGGAGGTAAAGGCCGCCAATCACCCCGAGATACGCTTCTTCAACGTGGCAGAGCACGTCTCCTACGGGAGCGCCGATGTTCCGCAGGGTTCCTGGAAAGTCGTTTCGCCGGAGACTGCGCGGCAGGGGCTGTCGGCAGTGGCTTACTTTTTTGCGCGCTCGGTGCGCGAAAAGGTGAAGGTGCCCATCGGCCTGGTGCAAGCCGCCGTCGGCGGAACGGCGGCCGAGACGTGGACGAGCGCGGAAGCGCTGAGTAAGTTGGGCGATTTCGACGTTCCGCTCGCCGAGGTGAAGCGCCTGGCCGCCGCGGGCGCGCCCGAGTACGGCAACTACGTCATGCACTGGTACGACCAATACGACATCGGCATCAAGGGCACGACGTGGGCTGATCCGCAGCTTGACGACTCGGGCTGGAAAGACGTCAAGATTCCCGGCGGATTCGCCGAGCTGGGCGTTCCGAAGACACCCGCAGTCGCCTGGTTCAGAAAGGAGATCACGCTGCCCGACCCGCTGCCGTCCGGGCCCGCCATGATCTTCCTGGGCGTGGTGGAAAGGATGGACACCGTTTATATAAACGGTCAGTTCGTGGGGGGCAGCGCGTGGGTCGAGAACCCTCGCATGTACCGCATCCGGAATGGCGTCCTCAAGCCCGGCCGGAACACTGTGACCGTGCGCGTATTCAAGGTGAGAGAGAACGGCGGTTTCCGCGCGAAGCCCGAGCAACTGCGGCTCGTGCTGGGAGACAAAACGGAGATTCCACTCGCGGGAGCGTGGAAAGGCCGCATCAGCGTGGATGCCCGCCCGCCGCACCCGATGCCGCTGACATTCGAGAACTGGCCCATCATGCCCACCGTGCTGTACGAAGGAATGCTGAAGCCGATTGCGCCGCTGGCGATCGCGGGCGCTCTCTGGTATCAGGGCGAGGCCAACTCCGAGCGTGCGTTCCAGTACAGGAGACTGCTGCCCGCGATGATAGCGGACTGGCGAAAGCTCTTCGGACAGGGGGATTTCCCGTTCTACATAGCAGGCTTGCCCGCTTTCAAGCAGCGGCGCGATACACCCGTCGACGGCGACGAGTGGACCGAGCTGCGCGAGGCGCAGGCGCTCACCGTCGCGTCGGTTCCCAATACCTGCCTGGCCGTGACGATAGACACGGGCGAGGCAGACAACATACATCCGCGGGAGAAGCTCCCCGTCGGCGATCGGCTGGCGCGCTGCGCGCTCGCCGGATACTACGGCGAAAAGGTGGTCTTCGCCGGACCTACGTTCGTCCGGGCGGAGCGACTGCCCGGAGCGCTGCGCCTGCATTTCACGAACACCGATGGCGGCCTGGTCGCGAAAGGCGGCAAGCTGGAGCAGTTTGCCGTCGCCGGAAAAGACCGCAAATGGCATTGGGCGGAGGCGCGAATCGAGGGCGACACGGTCGTCGTGTCATCGCCCGAGGTGCCCGAGCCTCTGGAAGCCCGGTATGCCTGGCAGTCGAATCCGCCGGCGACCCTGTACAACGGAGCAGGCCTGCCCGCAGTGCCTTTCCGCACAGACAACTGGCCCGGCATCACCGAAGGACGGAGGCCATACTAGAAAGTCCGGCCCGCGCGCGTGAGATGCGCGCCCGCGAGGGATGAGACGCGCCAGCGCCGCCTGGGCGGCGCCCGTTCGTTTTGTGCGCGCGAGCGGACTATACAATGGCGTGATGGCGTTCGGCGCTGGACCCGATCCATTTGTGCCGGCAATCGGAGCGCGCCTGTGCTGAGGCGGCTGTTCTGGAGCGTCTACCTGTTGCGGCAGATCGCCGGACAAAAAAACCTGCCTTTTCGCCCTCTGGAGGACATCCGCCGGGAACAGTCGCGGAGAGTGCGCCGCATCATCGCGCACGCATACAGGCACGTTCCGTTCTACACCGATGCGATGCGCCGCCTCGGGTTGCGGCCAGAGGATTTCAGGAGCGCAGAGGATCTGGCCAGGCTCCCCATAGTCGAAAAATCCGATCTGCAGCGCGATCCTGAGTACTTTCGAAGCCGCGCTTTCAACGACTCGGACTGCGTCCGGCTGCACACATCTGGAAGCAGCGGAGCGCCGGTGACGCTCTATCACGACGCCGCAGCGCTTTTCCAGAACGCCGCGCATGGCGAGAGGGAGCGGAAGATGATGGTGCCGGTGCTTGGCCGCTGGAGCGGCCACCGCGAGACCGTGATCGTCGCTCCGGTGAACTCCAGCCAGCGCCTGATCCAACAGTTCTGCCAGACTCGCGCGTACTTCCCTCGCGGCATGCGCATCCGGCGCCAGTACCTGCTGCTTTCGGATTCCGCCGAACACAACCTGGCCGCGATCAACCAATTCGAGCCCGATCTGCTGTACGCCTACGGATCCTCGATCGAGATGCTGGCAGCTCACGTACGCCGTACGGGCGCGAGATGGCACAAGCCGAAGGCGGTGCTCTACACCTCCGATCAGCTCTCGAAGGAAACCAGGCGCTGGCTGGAAGGAGATAACGGCGTTCCTGTGTTTACGGTTTACGGAGCAGTGGAGGCGCTGAAGATAGCTTTCGAGTGCGGGGAGCGCGGCGGTCTGCACGTGAATGCGGACCTCTACCCGGTGCGTATCCTGACGCCCGGCGGGCGCGAGGCTGCTCCGGGAGAGACGGGCGAGGTGATCGTATCGAATCTCGTGAACCGCGCCACGGTGCTGCTCAACTACCGCCTGGGCGATCTCGCGGCCCCCCTCGAGACGGCGTGTGCGTGCGGCCGGACTCTGCCGCGCATCTCGTATCCGGTGGGCAGGGTGGACGAGATAATCGAAACCGCAAGCGGCGAGTTCATTCACCCGATCCGCTTCCGCGAGGTGATGAACGGCATCGAGGGGATCGCCCGGTATCAGGTGAGGCAGAGGAAAGACTACTCGGTCGCGCTCGATGTGGTTCCGGCTCCCGGAGCCGGAGGCGAAGATCTGCGCCGGCGGGTGCAACGGGGCATCGAAGAGGAGTTTGCAGAAACGCTGCATGTGGAGGTCGCTCTCGTGAGCGAGATTCGCCGGAACGCGAACGGCAAGACACCGGTCGTGATTGCGTATCGCCGCCCGGAGCAGTTGCCGGACGCGCCGGGGAGCGTAAGGCCGTGAACGCCGCCGCGCGCGCCATACATACAGGACGGCTGTTCTTCGACTGCATGCGGGAGCGGCGCGTCCCCTTCTATTCGCCGGACAGGATCCGGGAAATACAGACGCGGCGGGTGCGCTCCATCGTCAAGTACGCTTACGAGCACGTTTCCTATTACCGCGACGTGATGCGCGGCCTGTCGCTCACGCTGGACGACATTCGCGACGCGGACGGTCTCCGCAAGCTTCCTGTGATCTCCAAAGCCGACGTGCGCTATGCCCAGAGCGCGTTTCAATCGAGGCTACACCCGCCGGAAAAGTGCGTGATGTTGAGCAGCACGCTGGGCGGGCGCACTTGTTGGGATCCGGAATCGGCTCTGCGTCGCATGGCGCTTCTTGAGAGGGACCGCGCCGTGTGGACGCGCCTGGCGCGGTTGCGGCCCGGCCACACGCGGCTGGCGATCGTCCCGGAGACATCGTCCGTCCACACGCAACAGAGTTTCGTGAACGCCAGGACTATCCAGTCCAGGCTGTGGGCGCGGCGCGAGTGGCACGACGCCAGCCTGCCCTTCAGCACGCTCGTGGATGCGCTCGAGCGCGTTCGGCCGCATCTGCCATCTGTGTGGTATTACGGCGGCGACATGCCTGCGCCGGGTTGTCGCGAACGCATCGAGAAAGCGTACGGCTGCAAGACTTACTCCGCTTATGCCACCACCGAGGTTGGCCGGATAGGTTTCGAGTGCGAGTTGGGCCGCGGCTTCCACATCAATGAGGACCTTATGGACGCGCGGGTTGTGGATGCGGCCGGACAGGAAGTCCCGGACGGGACGACAGGCGAGATCGTCATCTCATGTCTATATAACCCCGCCACGGTTCTGCTGAACTACAGGATCGGCGATCTGGGAGCCATCTCGCGGGAAAAGTGCGAAGGCGGGCGGAATTTCGCGCGCATCGTCGCGTTCGAGGGCAGGAAATCCGAGGTCATCGAACTCGCGGACGGCAGGACCGTGCCCGTTGCCGCATTTCTCGGACGCTTCGACGAAGACGTCCAGGGCGCGTTGAGGGTGCGCGTTCTCGCCGGGGGCATGGGCGGGTGCGCTGGCTGCTCGTCGCGGGCGCCGGAGCGGAGCGCGAGCGGATACGCAGCCGGATCGCGGACAAATGCCGTGCCATCTTCGGCGAACTGCTCCTGGCCGAGGTGCAGTTCGTGGACGATATTCCCGCGCAGGCGCCGGGGAAATTCCCGCTGGTCGAACGGAGCGGCGGCGCTGAGGATGACGCCGGAGCATTGTAGGGAGCATTTGTAGTGAGCGGAGTGGAACCGGGCGCAGCCTGTGCAGCGCGGGACGCAAGCGGCGGCGGCCCGGCTGCGAACGGTTGGCGGGAATTCGGCGCCTCGCTCGAGCCGTACCGCAGCAATCCGGTTTGGCGCCGTTTCTGCGATCGCCTGCACTCGGAGTGGCTTCTGGAGTGCCTTAGAGCGGGCGCGACAGGCCTAATTCTGAAGACCGACCTGTTCGAGGAAGCAGTGGGTGAGGGCGTCTGCAGCCTGCTGTCCAAAAAGTGCGGCCGCGTTTTGGGCATCGATGTGTCTGCCGCCATCGCGTACGAGGCCGCGCGGGGCGGCGGCGTCGCGGCTGCATGCGCGGACGTCCGGCGGCTGCCGTTCCCCGACGGGAGCCTGGACGCGGTGGTCTCGATATCGACGCTCGATCACTTCGATTCCGAGAGCGACATCCGGCGATCGATACAGGAGATTCACCGGGTGCTTCGGCCCGGCGGGCGGCTGCTGATCACGCTCGACAACCCCCGGAACTGGGCCGTCGCGGCGCGCAACGCGCTGCCGCACCCGGTTCGGACACGGACGGGGCTGGTGCCATACTTCGTTGGCAAGACGCTGAGCCTGAGTGACCTGTGCGCGCTGCTCGAAGACTGCGGGTACGAGGTGAACCAGAAAACCACGCTGATGCACTGCCCGCGCGTACTGGCGATTCCCCTGGCGCGCCTGTGCGGAAGCAACGCGGCAGGAGCGCGAGCGCGCCTTCTTGCAGCCGCGCTGCGCGGCTTCGAGCGGCTGCGGCCCTCGCCAGTTGCCGAGCGCACAGGTCACTTCGTAGCCGTATGTGCCGTGCGCCGCGCGTGAGGCGGCTTTCAGAACTCGAACGGCCGCAGCACCTGGGTTTCGAAATACCGTCTGGAGAATATACGCACGGGCGCGGCCGGCACCAGCCCCTCCTGGTACAGCCTCAGCACCACGCCGCGCGCGGCTGCGGCCAGACCGCCGCGCTCCGCAGCCGCGGCATCCTCGGCGAAGCGTTTCAGGCAGAGCGGCGTGGCGATGTCCGATGGCGCGATGCCGCGTGCCCGCGATTCGCGAAGGAGCGCGTCAATTGCTGCGCCCAGGCGGCGGTAGGTGTACTCCTCGATCTCCGGATCGCGCCAGCCCGCGAACGCGAGCGTCTCGCCCAGAACGCCTCCGCAGTTGGACACGAAGTCCGGCACGCACAGAACGCCCCGCGCGTGCAGCAGGCGCTCCGTTTCCACTTCGTAAGGATGGTTCGCGCCGGGCACGACGAGCCGGGCGTGGATCGCGGCCGCCGTAGCAGGCGAGATCGCATCGGGCCGCGCGCAGGGGCACAGGATATCGGCAGGGACTTCGAAGAGCTGTTCGCGGGGAAGGCGCTCCGCTTTCGCGTAATTCAGCACGAACCGGCTGCCCTCGGCCCGGGCCGCCCGGCTGGCATCCTCGACATCGATTCCCCGCGCATCGTAAATCGCGCCGAAGGACGTCGAAACCGCCACGACCTTCACGCCGGCCGCTACTAGCATCTGCGCCAGCGGGGCGCCCACCTTGCCGAAACCCTCAACGGCCGCCGCGCCTCCTTCAAGCGTGACGCCAGCGAACGGAGCGGCGTGCCGGACGCTTGCCATCGCGGTCATCGCTGTGAAGTAGCCCGACCGCGTGCCTCTCAGCTCGCGCGCCGGTACGCGGACGCCGAGCTCCACGAGCATGCGGCGGATCATGGGCGTCGTGGTTCCCATGTCAGCGCCGGGGAGGTAGATCTTCGTTCTCAGCAGTGGCAGAAGCGCCCGTCCGAACGCTTTGAGGTGGTCGAACCGGACCTCTTCGGGCGCGTCGGCATCGGCTCGAATTCCGGCCTTCGCACCGCCCTGCGGCAATCCGAGGAAGCCGAACTTGAGCGTCATATCCTCGGCGAGCTCCCGCAGTTCCCCGGCCGAAACGTCCGGCGCAATCCGGATGCCTCCCCGGGCGCTCCCGCTGAACAGCGAGTGGAT
>JBLNBX010000207.1:0-8729 GCA_050260275.1 bacterium | reverse complement strand
TATATCCGGTACAGGCTCCGCGACAAGCCGTGGCGGGCGTTTCTGGCGCGCCTGCTCGACGTGCCCGGCGCCCAGCCGCTCGCCACTGCGCTGTTCCGCAAGCTCGCGTTCATGGTGATCGTCTCGAGGGCGAAATGAGGTTCGCATACGTCATCACGCGCGCGGACGCCGTCGGCGGAGCCAGCATCCACGTGCGGGATGTTGCGAGCGGGGCGATCGCGGCCGGCCACGAGGCGCTGGTGTTCGTTGGCGGCACGGGGCCCGTAACAGAGCAGTTCACCGAGGCGGGCGTGCCATTTCTGCCCGTACCGCTGCTCAGGCGGGAAATCAACCCCGTGCGCGACCTGCGCGCGATAGCCGAGCTTACGGGCGCGCTTCGGGATTGGCGTCCCGATCTCGTCTCGACGCACACGGCGAAGGCGGGGCTGGTGGGCCGGGCCGCAAGCGTCCGGCTTGGGTTGCCGGTCATCTACACGCCGCACGGCTGGCCCATCGGCGACCGCTTCTCGGGGGCCCACGGGATGCTGTTCGGCCTGGTGGAACGCGTGGCCGCGCGCTGGGCGGACGCCATCGTCTGCGTGTGCGAGCATGAGCGCCGCCTCGCTCTCAAGCACGGCATCGCTCCACCCGGGCGCCTGCACGTCATCTACAACGGCGTGCGCGATTCGGCGCTGCGCGCAGATCCGGCGGCTGAGCCCCCGCGCATAATCTCGATCGCCCGTTTCGAGCAGCCCAAAGACTATGCCACGTTGCTCGATGCGCTCGCCCTATTGCGCGATGAGCGCTGGGAGGCGGACCTCGTGGGCGACGGTCCGCTGGAACCCGAGATGCGCGCACGCGCGGAGGCGCTTGGCATCGCCAGGCGCGTGCACTTTCTCGGATACCAGCCGGAGCCAGCCGGGTTACTCGCGCGAGCGCAGATTTTCGTGCTCGCATCGCGAAGCGAAGGCTTCCCGCGCAGCATCTTAGAAGCGATGCGCGCGGGTTTGCCAGTTATTGCTTCGGACGTCGGCGGCGTGGCGGAGGCGGTCGCTCACGGCCGTACCGGCCTGCTGGTCCCGCGTCAGGACGCTCCCGCGCTCGCTTCCGCCCTGGGCGTGCTCATTAGAAGTTTTTCAGAGCGGGAACGACTGGGGTATCTCGCGCGTCAGATGTATAAGCAGCGATTCAACGCCGAACGGATGGTTGTAGAGACTATGACCCTCTATGCTAAGGTGTTGAGAGCGAGTCCCGAGTTTGAAGATCCCCAATGAGTACGGGCGTTCTACATCTCGAAGAGCGGAGTGCACCCGCGCGGCGGGTCCACGTGCTGGACCCCCCATCGAAGCTGTCGCGCCCCGGCGCACAGCGGATGAAGCGCATCGCGGACGTGTTCATCGCGCTTGTGCTGGGCATCCTGGCTCTGCCGCTGATGGCGCTCATCGCGGTGGCCATAGTCATCGAGTCGGGGCGTCCGGTGTTTTTCACCCAGGATCGTGTGGGCAAGGGAGGCCGCAGGTTCCGGCTGTGGAAGTTCCGGTCCATGATCGCCTCCGGTCACGAAGTGCTGAAGGAGCACCTGCGGTTGCATCCGCAGGAGGCGCTCGAGTGGCAACTGACGCGCAAGCTGCGATCCGACCCGCGCGTCACGCGCGTGGGCCGGCTGCTGCGCCGAACCAGCCTGGACGAGTTGCCGCAGCTCTGGAACGTGCTGCGCGGCGACATGAGCATGGTAGGCCCGCGTCCGGTGGTCCCGGAGGAACTGCAGCGCTACGGGCGAGCAGCCTCGCTGTATCTTCGTGTCAAGCCGGGCCTTACTGGCCTGTGGCAGGTGTCGGGCCGTAACGACATCACCTACAGCCGCCGCGTCGAGCTGGATGGCCAGTACATACGCGACTGGTCGGCTGGCCTGGACATTCTTATACTGCTCCGGACGGTCCGGGTCGTGCTGCTCGGGAAGGGCGCGTACTGACGCTCGCCCTGGGCTTGCTACAATTGGCCCGGATGAGCAAGGCAGCGCTATGGGATCTCGACGGCACGATCGTCGATTCCGAGGAATACCACTGGCACGCGTGGCGCGAAACGTGTGCCGCCGAGGGTGTGTCAATCACCTACGGCCAGTTCCGCGAGACCTTCGGGTGGCGTGACGACGACATAGTCCCGAAGCTGATGCCCGGGGTCGACCCCGCGCGCGTGGCGGAGTTAGGCGAGGCGAAGGAGGCCGCCTACCGCCGCATGGTTCGCGAAAAAGGGCTCGATCCCCTGCCCGGCGTCGTCGACACGCTCCGCCGTCTTCACGATCATGGATGGCTGCAGGCGGTGGCCTCCTCGGCTCCGCGCGAGAACATTCGCGTCGTGCTCGAAGTCACCGGTCTGGATCGCACTTTCGACGCGATCGTCTCAGCAGAGGACGTTCGCATCGGCAAGCCAGACCCGGAGGTGTTCCTTAAAGCCGCCATGCGGTTGGGCGTCGCGCCGGAGCGCTGCGTCGTGGTTGAAGACGCGCCGGCGGGCATCGAGGGCGCGCGGCGCGCCGGCATGAAATCCGTGGGCGTAGGCTCCGGCCGCGATCTGAGCGCGGCAGACATAGCCGTGCCGTCCTTGAAACACCTTCCTGACGACGCCTTGGAGAAGCTGGTCGGGCAGTAGGACGGGATCTCCGGCGCGTTCCGGGAACTCCATACAAGTTACGAGTCTTAACGGGATCTCATGTTGACGAAATCCCTCAAGGAGTGGTTTATTCGAAAGTCATGAGAATCGCGATCATCGCGTTTGCGGCCGCCACTCTCAGTGCGCAAGCGCAGGGCCCGGGCGCGAAAAACGTCATCCTTTTCCTTGGTGATGCGGCCGGCATCCCGACGCTAAATGCTGCCAGCATTTACAAGTACGACGCACCGCACAAGTTGTTCATTCACGGCATGCCGCACATGGCCCTCTCGGACACGTCAGCAGCCGATGCGTGGGCAACCGATTCGGCCGCCGGCATGTCGGCGATTGTCACCGGCAGGAAGACCAACAACGGCGTCATCTCGCAGTCGGCGGAGGCCGTGCGGGGCGTCCGTGACGGCGAACCGCTCGACACGATTCTCGAGATCGCCGAGCGAAACGGTCTGTCGACGGGCGTGATGACCAATATGCCGGTAACCGACGCGACTCCGGCGGCCTGTTACGCGCACGCGAACGACCGCAGGCAGGCGGGAGAGATCTTTGTCCAGTTACTCAAACCCCGCTACGGCGACGGCGTCGATGTGCTCATCGGGCCCGTCCCGGATGGAGTGTACGCCCAGACGGAGAAGATGGGCCTGAATATCCGCGCGGAACTGAGCAAGGCTGGCTACGCCGTGCGCGATTCGCTGGACGCGGTCTCTACCAGCGACAAGCGTACGGTCGCCCTGCTCAAGACGGACGACTACGATCTCTGGGACGGCATCCAGCGCGCAGTGTCGATTCTCTCAAAGAATCCGAAGGGATACTTCTTAATGGTCGAGTGGGACGGGCACACGAACAATCTGCGGCGCGGGCTCGACCGGGTGATCGAGCTCGATACGGCCATCCGGAAGACCTCCGAGCTGGTGTCGAAGGACACGCTCATCATCTTTGCGGCCGACCACTCGTACGACATCCGCCTGCGCGGAGGACGCCCCGGGCAGCCTCTGCTGCCGCCCCCGGGCGAGGGTGACGGGAAGAACATACGAGTAAACGACGAGCACACGGGCGAGCACGTGCTCGTTACGGCGATGGGTCCGGGCGCGGAGCGTGTCAAAGGGTTTATCGCGAACACGGACATCTTCCGGATCATGCTGGCCGCTTACGGCTGGCAGCAGGAGAAGGCGGCCGCGGCCGCGAACGCGAACTAGCCGGGCGTGCGAAGTTCAGCGGGCCGCCCGCACTCCAGCGCCGGCCGCAAGCTGACCCCGCCGCGCGAGATCGATAGCCTCGATCAGCAGCGACGCCGCTTCGTCCGGCGCGTGGAAGCCGTCGGAACGGTCGGCTTCGACGAACTCGAGCCGCCACTGTGCGCGTCTGTGGTACGCACGCGCTTCCGCGAGCCGCGATGCAGGCGCGCCCGAAGCCGCCGCGTCGCGAATGGCCGCTATCAGGTCCGCAACCGCGTCCAGCGCGCGCGACTTCGCTGCCCGCGTTCGTTCCTGAATCGCGTTTACACGCGCCCGGAGTTCGGCCGCCTCAAGCCGGTGGCAACGCATGCAGGCCGCTTCGATCCGCTCTAGCGGGTTCACAACGCGATGATCGCTCACGCCGCGCGCGTCTTTTGGCATGTGGCAGTCCGGACACCCGGCCCGGTTAGCCGCGTGCGGACCGGCGGCGAACATTTGCGCCTGCGGATGGCGCGGCTCGATGAGGCCGGCCCCCGTCGCGGGGTGCGTCCAATCCGTGAGGCGGATGCGGTCGTAGTATTGTTCGATCGCGCGGGCGTCCGGAACGCGCGTTTCAGGCGGTCCCGAGCCGCCGCCAGCCGCGACGGCGCTCAGGAGCGCTGCGCCGGGCCGCACGACGCGGCCGTCCTTGATGTGGTACTCCGTGTGGCATTCGGCGCAGGCTGCGTGTGCGGGTCTCGCCGGTGGGTCGACTGAAGCCTCGCGCCGGCTGAGGCCCGTTCCCCAGGTTTCGTGACATCGGATGCACGCGACGGGCGTTTTCGCGCGTTCGCGAGCTTCCCAGTAGTTCCCGCCCGCTGGCGTTTCCGAAGCGTGGCACTCCAGACAGGCGCCCGGCAGCGGGCGCAGCTTGGGCCGGCCCGCGCGCAGGATGGCCCAGCGCGGGTCGCCCTCCGGGCCCGCCTCGTCCCGGTCTTTCAGCGAGAACGCGTGGCCGCGCTGCTCCTTCCACTGCGGCTCGATGCGCGACGGCGTGCGCCATTGATCGTATTGCACGGGAAACTCGCGTTGCCAGGACTTTGGATCCAGTCCCCGGACGCTCGCTTTTGCGGGCTGCGGCGCGGTGTCTGGAGCAGTGGGCGCTGCAGGCCGCTCGAGCGGCGTGAGCGCCACGACCAGCACTGCAATCGCGCGCGCCGTCATCGGCCGCCCAGCCTGCGCAGCGCGCGGTCAGCCGCAATGACACCGCGGTACTGCGCCTCCTCGATGATCGACAGGCCGCTCAGATCCGAGTTGGCAAATAGCAGGCTGCCGTCAAGCGCGGCCGCGCGCCTGCGCTGTTCGGAGAAGATCGCGCCCACCACGGGCCGCACCATCGCGTGCCCCATGCGGAAGACGTCGATGCGGGACACGCACTCGCGGATGTCGCGGTGCGCGCGCGAGAGGTCGTCGAGTATGGCGTCGCGCCAGTAATCCCACCGGGCATCGAGCAGCAGTTTGCGGTTGCGCGCCGCCGGGCCGTGCGCCAGCGCCCAGTAGAACGTCCACACGGTGCGCTCCTGAACCGAAGCGAGCGACTGGTGCGTTGCAACCACGTAGCCGAGCGCCGGCGAGTTGTAGATGACGTTGTCCCACGCTGCGGGCTCGCCTTTGGGCTGCCGCTCGAGCGTTAAGTTGGCTGTAAGCCACGGCGAGTACTCGAACTCGTCCACGGGCGGCGCGTCCTCGATGATGTAAGGCGCGAGAAAAGCCGGCGCGGCGAAGATAACGGCATCTGCCGTGTACTCCGTGCTTTCTGTGAGCACCGTGCGCAGCCGTCCGGCGGGTGCGATGCGGTAGACCGGCGAATTCGTTCGCAGCCTGTCGCGAAAGCGCGCCGCGAGCCGCCGCACGATCCAGCCGTTGCCCTCGGGCCACGTCAGCGGGCCCTTTTCCTCGGGCTCGCGCGCGGCGAAATAGTGCAAACCGGCCCATGCCGAAGTATCGCTGGCGAGGGCGCCGTAGTCGTCGCGGCAGCAGTAATCGACATACCAGTTGAGGTACGGAGAGTCGAAGCCCTCGCGCGCCATCCACTCGGTCATCGAGATGCGGTCGAGCGGAGAGGATGTCTCGCTCTCCGCAACCGGAATCCGGAACCGCCCCGACGCGCGCGCTTCGCTGATGCGCTCTCCGAAGCGGCGGTACTGCTCTCGGTCGCGCGCTGTGGCGCCGATTGCGGGCTCCAATCCCTCCTGCCAGCGCCCGTGCAGGTACAGGCGTTCCTGAGGCGAAAAGCACAGGTGACGTTCGTCCCACTCTCCGTTCACGAGCAGGCCGAGGTCCGCCAGCAGCTCGCGAATCAGCTTCGAGCGCGGGCCGGGCACGGGGACGTAGTGCGCGCCCCACGGATACGCCGTGATCTCGTTTTCGCCCCACCGCGACACCCCTCCGGGCTGCTGCTCGAGTTCGAGCATGACGAAGTCGCGGAAACCCCGCCGTTCGAGCTGCCACGCAGCGCACAGGCCCGCCATGCCCGCTCCGGCGATCACCACCGGCACGCGCTCCTTGCGCGCCGGGGCGCGGAACGGTCCGCGGCTGCGCAAGCGATGGCCGAGGTCAACGGAGTCGTTCACGAAGCCGCCCGCGATGGGCCGCTCGGCGCGGCGGGTTAGCCCCAAGAGCCCCGCGGCGACGGCTTCGCGGCGCGTGATTGTGCGCCCGCCGCTCACCTTGCGATCCGGCTCCATTCCTGGTCGTAGTAGCGGACCAGCACCTGGTCGTTCAACCGGTTCGGCTCGGCCTCGACCCGCGCCATGTCGCCGGGAAAGGTGAACAGTCCGGCCAGCGTGGTGGCATTGAGGAATCGCAAACCTTCGGGCAGCGCAGTGGGCGGCTGGTACGGGCCCAGGGCACCGAGCGCGAAGCCCCACTCGCCGAACGAGGGCACATAGGCGTGGTACGGGTGCACCGTGAAGCCCGCCAGCTTCATCGTCTCAACGATGCACCAGTACGACCGCCGCGCAAACATGGGCGAGGTGCTCTGGACAGCCACCAGCCCGCCCGGCGCCAGGCGCCTTGCGAGCAATCTGTAGAAAACCGTCGTGTACAGCTTTCCGAGCGAGTAATTCGTGGGGTCTGGGAAATCCACGACGGCGAAATCGAACATCTCCGGTGTGCTTTCGAGCCACGGAAATGCGTCGGCGTTGACGACCTTCACGCGTTCGTTCGTCAGCGAGCCGCCGTTCAACTCCGTAAGAGCCGGGTGCGTTGAAAACAACCGGGTCATCTCGGGATCGAGATCCACCAGCGTGATCAGCTCCACCTGCGGATAGCGCAGTATTTCGCGCACGGCGAGGCCGTCGCCGCCGCCGAGCACCAGCACGCGCCGGGCGTTCGGAAGCGCCGCAAGCCCCGGGTGTACCAGCGCCTCGTGATAGCGGTACTCATCGCGCGAGGAGAATTGCAGGTGCGAGCTGAGGTACAGCCGCACGTCATCTTTCCACTTGGTCAGCACGATGCGCTGGTAGTGGGTATCGCGAGCAAAGATCACCTCGTCGGAGTAGATGTTCGCCTCTGCAGCCGCCGTGATGCGGTTCGCGCCCGCAAAAGCGATGCCCAGAATAGCCAGCACGGCCGCGGACATCAGGCGCAAACCGCCGGGTCTGTGCACGTGCTCGCGGAACAGGTATGTGGACCACAGCGCCACCACCGCGTTCACGACGCCGAAGGCCAGCGCGGACCGCACCAGCCCGAGCCTCGGGACCAGCACCAGCGGAAACAGGAGTGACGCGCCCAGCGCGCCTAGGTAATCGAACGTGAGCACGTGCGCTACGAGGTCGCGGAACTCGAAACGGCTTTTGAGAATCCGCATGAGCAGCGGAATCTCCAGGCCCACCAGCACGCCAATGGCGATCACGATGCCATACAACTGGAACTGGAAGCCGCGGCCGTATGCGAAGCCCAGGAACAGCAGCGTGGAGGAAAAGCCGCCCACCAGACCCACCATCAGCTCTATCGAGATGAAGCGCGCAACCAGGCCGCGGGTGATGTACCGGGAGAGAAAGCTCCCGATGCCCATGGCGAACAGGTAGCTCCCGATGACGGTCGAGAACTGAAGCACGCTATCGCCGAGCAGGTAACTGGCGAGCGTGCCCGCGATGAGCTCATAGACGAGCCCGCACGCGGCTATCAGGAATACCGAGAGGAAAAGTACTGCCTGCAAGGTCTAGTGAACCGAGGCCGCGATGATCACGCACATGCCAAGGGACATAAAGCCCACCATGATGGCAAGAGCGACGTTCTTCTCGACCACAATCTCCTTCCACAGCGCGTACGGCGTCAGCTTGTCGAGCAGCGCGAAAGAGCCTGCGAACAGCAGTATGCCGAGCACCGAGAAAACCAGCGCGTTCAGCACCCACACGGGTTGGAACGATTCGGGCATCTCATTTTCCTCCGATGTAGCGCGCGTAATGGGCGTAGTGCGACCGGTACGCGCCAGGATTATCACGCACCGTTTTCGGCACGTTCTTCACTTCATCAACGCTCAGAAAACTCCAGCCGCGGTACTCGGCGATGGCTACACCGCCGAGCACCAGCAGCGCGTAAAGGGCGTAAAGGCTGCGCATCAGTCATCTCCCGATGGGGGGTGATCGCTCTCCTTCCACCGTTTGGCCTCGAACGCAGCGGAGCGTATGGTCACGAAAACAGGCGGCAGGAGCAGGAGCGCCAGCGCGATCCAGAAAAATGCAAGCGATGGAACGTCGCGCGTAACCGACAGCGTGTAATACATAGCGGGCGCGCCCGGCTCCATCTCGGGCTCCACACGCAGGTAGTACCGGCCGGCCGGCACCGAGGGAATGAGCGCCGAATCGTCGCGCTTGCCTTCGGTCCAGTCCCCGTCGCTGTCGCGCCCGAAGTAGTAGCTCACCTCGCGGC
>JBLNBX010000206.1:0-120901 GCA_050260275.1 bacterium | reverse complement strand
AGAATCGCAGCATAGAACTGCTCAACACCGCGGTGGGCGACGAGCTGGCCGCCGTTCACCAGTACCTGTACTTTCACTTTCATCTTGACGATCAGGGTCTCGGCCCGCTGTCGGCCTTGTTCAAACGTATCGCTATAACGGAGATGGGCCACGTCGAGAAACTCGCCGAGCGGATCCTGTTCCTCGGGGGCGATGTTCGCCTGGTCCCGAGCGCTCAAGTGGAGCCTATCACCGACCCCGAGGCCATACTTGTCCGCGCCCGCGCGATGGAGGAGAGCAGCGCGCACGACTATAACCGCGCCGCGCAGGAGTGTGCCGCCAACGCCGATGCGGCCTCCAAGCAGCTTTTCGAGGAGCTGGTAGGGGACGAAGAGACGCACTTCGACGAGTTCGACAAGCAGCTCGACCACATCAAGCGTTTTGGACCTGCATACCTGGTGCTCCAGTCGTTCGGACGCGAACCCGAACCGGGCGCCAAGGGAACCGAATCCTAGAAGGCAGCGCCCGGCCACCGGCAACGGGGCCGGGCGCTCTCTCTCCATCAACTCACGCCGGAACACGAGCCTGAAAGTGTGCGCTGTGCGCAGACAGCATTCCGGCGCACCACGGCCCGAGCAAAAGAAGACCCTCTGTTCCTCACTACGGCGCGGCACGGCGGCCCGTTGCCCGTAGAAGGCCACCACTACTCAGAGGCTAGAACACCCAGGTCATCCCGATCACAACGCGGCGCATCTCGGCCGGGCCGTAGACATAGGCCGAGTCGCGCGAGGGCCCCCTATCGAGGTCTTCCTGGTAGCTGTCTCCGAGGTTCTGCACGTTAACGAACAACCGCAGCTTTGAGGTATCGGAAACGTCGAAGGTCTTCGCGAATACCGCATTGAACACCGCAAAGCGGCGGCTCTTCTCCAGGCGATCTTCGGGGATGTAGCCTGCGTAGTGCGGAACCAGCATGGAGCCGGTGAAATCGGCCGTCCCCGAAATCTCGAAATCCCCCTCCAGATCCCAATCGAAGCCTGCAAATCCGTACCGCTTCGGCGTGCGGAAGAAGTCGCGGGCGCCGAACTGATCCTCTGGTTCTTTCCACCGCGCTTGCTGGATGGTGAAGCCTCCCCGTACACCGAAGCGGGGGGTGAGCTGCATGTTCCCGTCAACATCCACGCCGGTCACATGCGCGCCCGGCCCGTTCACTCGCACCAGGCGCCGGAAATCCTGACCGGGAATGTGCTCCTCCACCAGGGTGAACGCGTCGCGCAGGTCCGTATGGAAAAAATTGAAGCCAATCTGGAACCGCCGGTCCCGCACTGCGCCGGCATACTGCATTCCCGACCCGAAGCTGATGGCCTTTTCTTCCTCGAGACCGGGATCGTTTTGCAACAGGAACCCCTCTCCACCGACCTGAGCGATATGGAGGTCTTCATCGAACACGACCGGCGCGCGAAAACCCGTGGAGAGCGTCGTGCGCCACACGAGGTTTTCCGTGATTCCGGCCTTCACTCCAACGCGCGGGCTTGTGATCCAGCGATCAACCCGGTTTGACTTGTCGAACCTCGCGCCCCCGATCAGCGAGAACCGCGTCGAGGCTCTCCACTCGTCCTGAAGGTACAGGCCCTGGTTCCAGAAGGTGCCGCCCAGAGTACGGTTGTACGCCGGCGCATTGTCCTCCACGTGCTCCCAGGAAGCCTGGTAACCGCCCAGTATCGAGTGCTGTCCCGCCTGGTGCGCCAACTGCGCGTCGCCCACCCAGAGCGGATTCCGCGTATTGCCGTAGGCGTTCGGATCCATGCCCGAGCCGTAGTAGGTGCGGCGGCTGTAGTATGCGTAGCTGCCGCGAAGGTTGTAGAACGTCCGTGGCGAGAGAGTGTGATTCCACCCTGCCGCGGCTCCATAGCGCCGGGACGCGATCTGCTCGGTGATCCAGGTCTCGTGGGGAGGTCTATCAAACTGATCGCCGCCTCTCCGGAACTCGTCGGCGATCATGCCCGTGATAGTAAGCCGCGCCTGGCCATCGATGAAGCGGCGGAAGAGGCCGAACCCGCCGGATTCAAGGCGCCTCTTTCCGATATCCGAGAACCCGTCGCGGTCGCGGTCGATCGGAACACGGTCGGTCCCTCTGTAGTAGAAGTCGGCCGAGAAGCCGCTGGGGATCTCCCACAACTGCCCCGATCCGCCAAGCTGCCGTTCCGGACGGCCGTACTGCCATCCGGTGATGGCGTCCATGCGGAAGGAGTTCTCGCGCGGTTCCCGCCTGATGAGGTTCACCACGCCTGCCACGGCGCCCGGTCCGTAGAGGGCGGAGTTGCCTCCCTTAACGACCTCGATCTGGTCCAGAAATGCCGCTGGGATCTGCTCCAGTCCGTAGACGGCTGTGACGCCCGAGTAGGTCGGCAGCCCGTCCTCCAGAATCTGCGTGTACGGCCCTTCGAGTCCATTCATGCGCAGTTGCATGAAGCCGCAGTTCTGGCAGTTCATTTCGACCCGTACGCCCGAGATGGCCGCCTGGAAGGCTTCGGCCAGAGTGGTCTTGATCTGGCGCTCAACCATCTGCTGCGTAATGAGTTCTGTCCGGATGGGAGCTTCCTGCACCAGACTTTCCGTGCCCGACCCGGTGATCACCACCGTTTCCGACACGGTTCCGCGGGCCGTAAGCTGGATGGTCAGCAGCGTCTCCTGGCCAGGCGTCAAATTGATGCCGTGGGCTTCATTCGGGTAGAAGCCGTCTGCGGACACCATCACTGAAACGGCACCCGGTGGCAGCGCCTGGAAGGCGGCCTGACCTTTCCTATCGCTCTCACGACGCCCCAACTCGCCGGGCGCGCCCGGAGTGTCGAGGGTACCGCGGCGGTTTCTCCAGCGCCGGCCCTCGCTATCTTCCATCACCGTCACAACGGCGGCGGGAATGGGCGTCCCGCTCGCGTCAGTCACGCTGATTCTCAAAATCGCCGCGTTTTCAGTGGATTGCGCGGCAGCCGGGGCGCCTGTTCCGAGACACAGAACTGCAGTAATGCCGATGAAAACACTGCGCATAGCCGATCTCTCATCTCCTCCAGAAGGAAACAGAAAGACACACGTCAGCTTGCCGGGAGTGACATTACTGACGCAGAATGAAGCGCTTACGCGGAGATGAGGGAGGCTGGAGGAGCGCGTCCGGAGCGTGGATGCTCAACCGGCTGGGAATAGCTGGGGGTTTCCACCGCGGCCCGGATCAGCACCACGGCCGTGGGTACGTCGACCCGGATTTCGGCATGCGCCGGTTCGAAGCCCAGGCTCTGGAAATGGCAGAACGGACACACAGCGCCGCTCTGGGGGTTGTCGTGGTGCAGCGGGCTATATACGAAGATGCTGAGCGCCAGCAGTATGACCGCGGAGAGCGCGCCGACCACGGTGCGGAAAGCGGCGCCAGTGGGCGCCGGCCATCCGCTCCCGAGAGAGCCCTGGCGATCATATCTGCAATTCATTTGCATGTAAACTAACACACCCGCCGGAGCTGATCAAGCCCGATCGCCGGAGAATACAAATCAGTGGCGCTACAATGCTGCGTAAGGTGCCCGCCTCGGTCAGATCGCGACGATCTATTCTAGCGATACCCGTCTGGATGCTGGCCCGGCGCCTCGGAAGTGCCAGTGACCGGCCGTTCGCTCCCGATTTCCAGTTGCGTGATGCCCAGGGCATCCGCCGTCGGCTGTCCGATTTCCGCGGGAAGGTCGTCCTGCTGGACTTCTGGGCAACGTGGTGTGCCCCGTGCGTGGCGGAGATACCCGCGCTTAACCGTCTGCACCGCGACTACGGGCCGCGGGGGTTCACCGTACTGGCCGTAGCCATGGACGAGCGCGGCTGGGCGGCTGTGACACCCTTCCTGGCCGAACGCCAACTCGAATACCCCGTGCTGCTCGGCGATCCCAAAGTGGCGCGGCTGTACGGCGGCCTCAAGACCCTGCCTCTCAAGCTGTTCCTCGACCGCGAAGGCCGTGTGGTGGCGCGTCACGATGCGATTCTGCCCGAGGCTTGTTCCAGAAGCATCGTGGAAAAGTTGCTGGCGGAGCCTGCCCGGGTGGACTGAGTTCGCCCTCGCTGTCGCGCTGGCCTGAACCGGATCCGCGCGCCGGCCGCGGCGTCAGGCAGGCCCGGCCGGGGCCGTAAGGCAGATCTGGTACAAGCAGTCCGGGTACCAACATATATCTTGTTTAATATGATTGACTTACGGCGATCTGGGGCGCATGAAAGCTTTGGAATCAGGGGGGCCATATGCGATACTGGAGGTTCAACAGACGTCCCAGATGAACCAGTTGGAAGAGGCGGTTGCCCGCTATCAGAAAGTTATAGAGAGCGAGCCCTTCAGGGACCTAAGCTGGGCTGAGGAGCTGGCAAGCAAAATGCACGCCGGCAACCTCACGCACGGCGGACGCCTGATCTGTCCCTTCCTGCGGCCCAACTTCATCACTCGCAGGCAGTACGAGAACATGGTGAAAGCGGCCGAAGCGCTTTTCAGCGCGATCGATCGCGTCGAGCAGGTTGCACTGAACGACCCCGCGCTGCTGGCCCGCATGGAGCTGCTGCCGGCCGAGAAGATGCTGGCCGCGATAGATCCGGGCTATCCGTTTCTGGCAGTCACTTCGCTGCTCGACACGCACCTGACGAACGGCTCGGTGCACTTCGTGGATTACTACGCCGATACCCCTATCGGCGTGGCCTATGGCGATGCATTGGCGGACCTGTTCTACGATGCTCCGCCCGTGAAGGAGTTCCGCAAGCGGTACAAGCTCGAGAAGCTCGGCGGCAAGAAGCACCTGCTCTCGGCACTTCTAAAGGCCTGGAAGCATTTCGGCGGCAAGCGCCCGCCGCGGATCGCGATTCTCGAGTTCCGGCAGGGTTTGCAGGGTGGCGAGCAGGGCGAACACGCACTGCTTCGCGACTACTTCCGCTCTGAAGGCTACGAAGCCGAGATCATTTCCCCTGACCAGCTCGAATACCGCGGTGGGGTGCTCCACAGGAACGGCTTCTCGATCGACCTCGTGTTTCGGCGCTTCAAAGTGCGCGAGTTCCTGATGCGGTTCGACCTGTCGCACCCGCTCGTGCGCGCGTATCGCGACAGAAGCATCTGCATGGTCAACAGCTTCCGGTCGGAGCTGGCCCAGAAGAAAGCCATTTTCGACCTGCTAACCGACGAGCAGATCACGGCGTCGTTTCCTGCCGCGGAGAAGAAGGCTATCCGCCAGTACATCCCGTGGACACGCGTCGTGGGCGCGAGGCAAACCACGCACAACGGCGAAGTGATAGATCTGATTGATTTCGCCCTGAAGAACCGGGAAACGCTGGCCCTCAGGCCCAATGACGACGGGAGCGGACAGCCCGCCATCAGGGGCTGGGAAGTGGACGAGGCCACCTGGGAACGTTCGCTGAAGCGCGCCATGAGGACGCCCTACGTTGTTCAAGAACGGCTCGATCCGCCGCGGTCGCGGTTCCCGCTGTACCGCTACGGCGAGATGGAGTTCAAGGACGTCCAGATCGACGTACTGCCCCATGCCTTCCTGGGGAAGGTGCAAGGCTGCTCCAGTTGGCTGACCGGCGTGAACGGCGGCAGTTTCTCCACCATCACGGGCCTGGCGCCCACGTACATACTGCAATCGCGATCCTGAAGGGCGCGCGGAGTTCCGCGGGTCTGAAGCCGTGTGGCTCGAAGCGCACCAGTGGGCCTATCTTGCGTGAACCCGGGCCTTCGCAGCACCGTCTGCCGGATTGGGCTGCCCGCAACTTCTCAAGCCTGTTGCAAAACGCAATCAGTCCCAATCCGGGCTTCCGGCTAACGGATAGACCCTAATGTTACAGGGTTCGTCCCACGATAGACTGTATGTAGGTGCTACCATAGCTAGATATCGTTCTTGACGGACCCCAACATATTGGGGCAACATTGCTGGACGTGGCTGGGTTGCACATCCAGCCCCACTTCCGAGGAGCCAGACTCATGGGCCAGTTGAGCGTCGATCTGAATGCACTCTCGAGCAAATTGAAGCAGCCGACCCGGCGGGGGCTGTCTTTTCCACGCTACTTCACGGCCAAGCTGGCCGAAGGACGCACGCCGTATGACGAGGTCCAGTGGGAGCTGCGCACGGCCACCATCAGCAACGACAAGGGCGAGGTTATCTTCGAGCAGCGCGACGTCGAGGTGCCGGCGGACTGGTCGCAGACGGCCACGAATATCGTTGCCAGCAAGTACTTCCACGGGCCGGTGGGGTCGCCTGAACGCGAGACCAGCGTGGCCCAGATCACGAAGCGGGTGGTGGACACAGCCACAGAGTGGGGAAAGGCCGGAGGCTACTTCGCGACGGAACAGGATGCCGAGAGCTTCCGTGCAGAGCTGGCGCATCTCATCCTGACACAGAAGGCGAGCTTCAACTCGCCGGTGTGGTTCAACGTGGGCGTCTCCGAGGCCCGCGGCTATGGCTGGTACTACGACGCGGCGGCGGACGCGATACGGCGGCTGGAACCAGGGCAGTCCAAGCCGCAGTGCTCGGCGTGCTTCATCAACTCGGTGCGCGACTCGCTGGAATCCATCCTGGAGCTGGTGAAAACCGAGGGCATGCTGTTCAAGTGGGGCTCGGGCACGGGCACCAACCTGTCGGCGCTCCGCGAGGAGGACGCCATTCTCTCCGGCGGCGGTAAGGCTTCGGGTCCGTTGAGCTTCATGAAGGGCTTCGACGCGTTCGCGGGCGTGATCAAGTCCGGCGGGAAGACGCGGCGCGCGGCCAAGATGGTGATCCTGAACATAGATCACCCGGACATCGACAAGTTCATCTGGTGCAAGGCGAACGAGGAGAAGAAGGCGCACGCGCTGGTAGACGCGGGCTACGACCCGTCGCTCGATGGCGAGGCGTACAGCTCGGTTTTCTTCCAGAACGCGAACAACTCGGTGCGCGCGACGGACGATTTCATGCACGCCGTCATGCAGGATGCCGAGTGGTGGACAAAGTCGGTCATCAACGGCCAGGCGAAGAAGCGCTACAAAGCGCGGGATCTGCTGAGGCAGATCGCCGAGGCGACGCACCAGTGCGGCGATCCCGGCATGCAGTTCGACACCACCATCAACCGCTGGCACACGTGCAAGGCCTCGGGGCGCATCAACGCGTCGAACCCGTGTTCGGAGTACATGTTCCTGGACGATTCGGCGTGCAACCTGGCATCGCTGAACCTGATGAAGTTCGTTGGCCCAGACGGCCGCTTCAACGTCGAGGCGTTCCGCCACGCGGTGGACACGGTCATCCTGGCGCAGGAGATCTTCGTAGACAACGCCAGTTACCCGACTGAGAAGATCGCGGAGAACTCGCACAACTTCCGGCCGCTGGGGTTGGGCTTCGCCAATCTGGGCGCGATGCTGATGTCGCTGGGCCTGCCCTACGACAGCGTGCAGGGGCGCGACTTCGCCGCCGCGGTGACCGCGGTGATGTGCGGGCAGGCGTACCTGACGAGTTCGAGAATCGCCGAGGCGGTGGGGCCGTTCGCGCAGTACGCCGTTAACGAGGATTCGTTCCTGGACGTGATCCGCATGCACCGCAGCGCGGTGAGCCGCATCAACCCGCGCAACGCGCCGGGGCTGTTCGAGGCGGCGCAGGCCGTGTGGAACGAGGCGTACGAGGCCGGCCGCCGCTACGGGTTCCGCAACGCGCAGGTGACGGTGATCGCGCCCACCGGAACCATCGGCTTCATGATGGATTGCGACACGACGGGCATAGAGCCGGATCTAGCGCTCGTGAAGTACAAGAAGCTGGTGGGCGGCGGCGTCATCAAGATCGTCAACAACACCGTGCCGCAGGCGCTCATACGCCTGGGCTACAGCCCCGAGAAGGTGGAGGAGATCGTCGCGCACATAGACGCTACGGGCACCATCGAAGGCGCGCCGCACATCAAGGAAGAGCACCTGCCGGTGTTCGATTGCAGCCTGAAAGCGCAGAACGGCTCGCGTTTTATCCACCACATGGGGCACATCCGGATGATGGCAGCCGTGCAGCCGTTCATCTCCGGCGCGATATCGAAGACGATCAACATGCCGGAGGAGTCCACCGTAGACGACATCATGGACGCCTATATCGAGAGCTGGCGTCTGGGTCTCAAGGCGGTGGCGATCTACCGCGACGGCTCCAAGCGCGTGCAGCCGCTCAGCTCCGGCAAGGGCGAGAAGACGGCGGTGGACAAGCCGGCCACGCGCGTGGCGCAGCGGCGGAAGCTGCCGGACGAGCGGCAGTCCATCACGCACAAGTTCAGCATCGGCGGCCACGAGGGTTACATCACCGTGGGCCTGTACGATGACGGAACGCCCGGAGAGCTGTTCATCACGATGGCGAAGGAAGGCTCGACGATTTCGGGCCTCATGGACGGGTTTGCCACGGCCATCAGCTTCGCGTTGCAGTATGGCGTGCCGCTGCAGTTCCTGGTGGACAAGTTCAGCCACGTGCGCTTCGAGCCGAGCGGCTGGACGGGCAACGACAAGGTGCCGTATGCCAAGTCGATCCTGGACTACATATTCCGGTGGATGGGCTCCAAGTTCCTGGGACCGGAGTACGCCCTGGGCGAGGCAGGCGACGCTCCCAAGCTGAGGCCGACGGAGCCGGACCCGCAACCGAAGCTGCCGTTTGCGCCGGTGGACGACGACGCACCGCTGTGCAGCGAGTGCGGGTCGATCATGACTCGGAACGGCTCGTGCTACAAGTGCGAGAACTGCGGCGGAACGAGCGGTTGCAGCTAGGGTGCGCAAGGCAGGCCTGATTCTGGGGAAAACCCGAGGATCGCCTGCCGGCTCGCACACTACAGTACGTACGAAGCAGCGGCTGCTTCTGGCCCTGCCGTATTTCGTTCGAGATCAGGTGCCCGCAGCCGCCTTGAGCGCGGCTGCTGCGGAGCACGCCCGGCGAAGGCAACCAGCTGCTACGATTTCAGCGGCAGTCACGCGGCTCTGATCGGCGTGCTGCGCTTCACCGAAACGGCTCAGCCGCGCACAAACCCGATAAGCGCGTTCACCATGACAGCGCCCATCCCGATTGGAATGAGGCGCTTCCATCCGACGTTCATCAACTGGTCGTACCGGAAGCGCGGGAACGTGCCGCGAATCCAGATCATTAGGTAGACCAGGATGGCCACCTTAAAGACGAACCAGAAGAACGGAGAGATGAAGGTGTTGACCACGGGAATCAGGAACACGAGCCCGATCCCCACGAGGATCAGCCCAAGCACCGCGAGCCCGATCGCGTTCGGGCGGCTCGGCACTTTGCGCGCGAGCACGCAGCACATAACACCCGAGCCTGCGAAAAGCGCCAGCGGCACGCCGTAGCCGAACGGAATCTCCAGCCAACCGACATTCGGGAACGGCCGCAGCCAGCCGCCCCAAAAGAGCGTTACGGCGACAGACGAGACGACCAGCACATTCGCGTACTCGGCCAGGAAGTAGAACGCCCAGCGCAGGCCGCTGTATTCGGTGTGGAAGCCGGCCACCAGTTCGCTCTCGGCCTCCGGTAAGTCGAACGGCGCGCGGTTGGTCTCGGCGATGGCGGCGATCAGGTACACGACGAACGGCACGAGCATGACGCCGTAGTTCTCGAATGCGAACCATATACCGCGCTCTCGCTGCGCCTCGACGATTCCCACCATGCTCAGCGTCCCCGCCGCCATCACACCGCAGAGCAGGGCAAAAGCCAGCGCGATCTCGTAACTGATCAACTGCGCGCCGGAGCGCAAGGACCCGAGCAGCGAGTAGTGCGAGTTGGAAGACCAGCCGCCCAGAATGATGCCCAGAATTCCAACCGCCGAGGTCGCGCTGATCACCAGCAGCCCGACGTTCACGTCGGCAACGTGCAGCCAGGGCGCAAGCGGTATCACGCTAAAAGCTGTGAGCGCGGTGAACGTGGAGAGGACCGGCGCGAACCAGAAGATGCCGCGGTCGGACGCTCCGGGCATCAGGTCTTCCTTCGTGAACAGCTTCACCGTGTCGGCGATGGGCTGCAGCAGGCCGTGCGGGCCCACGCGCATGGGGCCGAGCCGCACCTGGAAATCCGACAGCACCTTGCGCTCGATCAGCGACATGTACCCGGCCACGAGCGGAATCGCCACCACCAGGCAGCAGGTGAAAATGAGCGAAATCACTAGCGGATTGCTCAGGAATGCTTGCATATCAGAAATCCACTGCATGGCGTTACCGGATCAAAAGCGCTGACGTCTGCGCCACCCGCAAAAACGGCTCGGGGAAGATGCCCACGAGCAGCGTCATAAAGCCGCTCGCACCAAGCGCCAGCCGCAGGCCGAAGCTCGACGCCACGGGCTCCTTATCCGTGGCCTCGGCGGTGAACATGCTCTTCACGATGCGGAAGTAGTAATAAGCCGCGACCGCTACGTACAGCGCGCCTATGGCGGCCAGGTAGTAGTGCCCGGTCTCGATCAGCGCCAGGAAGATGTAGTACTTGCCGATAAAGCCTGCCGTCGGCGGAATGCCGGCCAGCGAGAGCATGAATATCAGCATCAGAACGGCGTGTACGGGGCTCTTGTGCATGAGGCCGGCGAGGTCGTCGATGTCGTCACCCGCGATATTGCCGCGGCGCAGCGCCGTGATCACAGCGAAAGCGCCCAGGTTCATGAACGTGTATACGAGCAGGTAGACCAGCACGCCCTGGATGCCCGTCTCGTTGCCCGCGATCACCCCGAGCAGGATGTAGCCGGCGTGTGAGATCGAGCTGTAGGCGAGCAGCCTCTTTACGTTCGATTGCGTGATGGCGGCCAGGTTCCCAACGGTCATCGTCAGGATGGCGACGACGCTGAGCAGCGGCACCCACACCTCGCGCGTGCTCACCAGCGGTCCCATCAACAGCCGCACCAGGAACGCGAATGAAGCCGCCTTCGACGCCACCGAGAGGTAAGCAGTGATCGCGGATGGCGCGCCTTCGTAGGCGTCCGGCGCCCACATGTGGAAGGGAACCGCGGCCACCTTGAACAGAAGGCCCACGCTAGTTGTCGCCAGCGCGAGGAAGAGGATCGGGTCCCACGGATCGCGCATGGAGATGGCCGTCGCGACATCGCGCAGGCGGGTGGAGCCCGCCAGGCCGTAAAGAACCGAGAAGCCGTAGGCCAGGAAGCCGCTCGAGAACGCGCCCAGCACCAGGTACTTCAGCGCCGCTTCGTTCGAGCGTTTGTCGCCGCGCAGGAACCCGACCAGGATGTAGAAGGAGATGGCCATCAGCTCCAGGCCGATGAACAGCGTGATGAGATCGGTGCCTGTGGCCAGGAAGAACATCCCGCAATTCGCCAGCAGAAGAAGGCCGTAATACTCGCCGTGATGCTCGCCTTCGATCTCCAGGTACCTGTACGACATGATGCCCACGATGAGCGTCGCCGCCAGGAACATCGCGTTGAAGAAGATCGAGAAGCCATCAACCGTGAGCGTTCCGCCGAATGCCGTGATCTCCGTCAGTCCGTAGCGCGCCAGGTAAGCCCACTGCCGGTACAATCCGGCTCCGGCCATGGCCACAGCGAGCGCGACGAACCCGAGCAGCCACTTGCGCTGGCTCGCCTTCGGGAACAGCATGAAATCGAACAGGAACACGGCGCATGCGAACATCGCCAGCATGATCGCCGGCACCAGCACGAACTGATCCTGCGCCGTGTAGAACTGACTGAGGTTCATCGTGACACCTCCGCGGCCTGCGCCGGGGCTTCGGCAGCGAGCCGCGCCTGCTGAGCCGCGAAGTAGCCGGGCCGCACGCGCTCGACAATCTGCGCCACCGGCTTCTCCAGCACCTCGAAGTACGGCTTCGGGTAGATGCCGATCCACAGCGCCCAGGCTATGAGCGGCGCGAAAGTCGCCAGTTCACGCCAGCTCAGGTCCGGCAAGCGCAGGTTCTTTGCGTTGGTGATCTGGCCCAAAAACGTCCGCTGGTACATCCAAAGGAGGTACGCCGCGCCGAAGATGATGCCGGTAACGGCGAAGGCGGCCCACACGCGGCTGGCTTCGAACGCGCCCTGAAGGATGGTGAACTCGCCGATAAATCCGTTGAGCAGCGGCAAGCCCGCGGAACTCAGCATGGCAAACGCCGCTACCTTGGCGTAGAGCGGCATTGTGTGCGCCAGCCCGCCGTACTCCTTCAGTTCGCGCGTGTGCCTGCGCTCATACGCCACGCCCACCATGAGGAACAGCATGCCGGTTGAGATGCCGTGGTTGAGCTGCTGCAGCACGCTCCCCGAAAGCCCGTTGGGGTTCAGGGCGAAGATGCCGAGCGTGCAGAAACCAAGGTGGCTCACGGACGAGTACGCCACCAGCTTCTTCCAGTCCTGCTGCATCAGGCTCACCAGCGCGCCGTAGAGGATGCCGATGATCGAAAGCGCCGCGAGGATCTGGACTATGGTCGCGTTGAACGAAGCGTTCGGCAGCAGCGGCAGCGAGAAACGGATGAATCCGTAGGTGCCCATCTTCAGCAGCACGCTCGCCAGCACCACCGAGCCCGCGGTCGGCGCCTCCACGTGCGCGTCCGGCAGCCAGGTGTGGAACGGGAACATCGGCACCTTGATGGCGAAGCCGATGAAGAACGCCCAGAACACCAACTGCTCCATGTGCCACGGCAGCGTGAGCGCCATCAGCTTCTCTACTTCGAAGGTGTAGAAGCCGAACTGCGAATAGTGTTGGAAGTAGAGCGCCAGGATGCCGAGCAGCATCAACGCGCCGCCGGCCAGCGTATATATGAAGAACTTGATGGCGGCGTAAAGCTTCCGCGGCCCGCCCCACACGCCGATGATGAAGTACATCGGAACCAGCACGACTTCCCAGAACACGAAGAACATGAAGAAGTCGAGCGAGATGAACACGCCCAGCATGCCCGTCTGGAGCAGCAGGAACATCGCGTAGTATTCCTTCACGCGCTCCTGAATCGCGCTCCAGGACGACAGGATGGCGACTACGCCGATCACCGTCGTCAGCATCACCATCAGCAGGCTTATGCCGTCGATTCCGATGAGGTACTGCACGCCGAGCGATGGAATCCAACTGGCGCGCTCGACGAACTGGAAGCCGTCTGCCGTCTTGTCGAACCTGAACACCAGCGGCAGCGAGACCAGGAAGCCGGCAAGGGCCGCCACGTTCGCCCAGATGCGGATGGCGTTCTTCTTCGCGGACGGGATCAGCAGCAGGACCGCCATCCCGATCAGCGGCGTAAAAAGAACCCAACTGAGAAGATGATCGTTCATGGTTGTCCTACCGCGTCATGTAATACCCGAATATCGCTACGACGCCGATGACAAACACCAGCGCGTAGGATTGAACCGACCCGGTCTGCAATATCCGCACCGGATAGGAAGAAACCTTCACCCCGAATGACGTCAGGCGCACCGCGCCGTCCACTATCCAGGTGTCCCACCACATGCTGATCGTGGATGTGAACCGCGTCAGCCAGCCCGTTCCGTTCACCGCGCCATCGACCACGCGCGCATCGAACCTCGAAAGCGCCGCGCCGCCGCCCTTCGCTAAGCCGTTGATGAACAGAAAATCGTAGATTTCGTCCACCTTCCACTTGTTCAGCGAGCCCCGGTAGAACGCGCCGAGCACCTCGAGCGGCTCCTTCGTGAACGGCCGCTTCTGGTAGAGGACGTACGCCGCGTAGATGCCCGCCAGAGCAACAAACACCGAGATAGCCATCAGCGCCGATTCGAGGCCGGCGTCGTGATGCGCGCTGCCAGCCGCTTCGGCCGCGTGCGCCGGGCCGAGCACGTATCCGAGCCAGTGCTCCAGCGCCCTGAAGCCCTCCGGGAACATGCTCCACAGCTTCGGCACGCCGATCCAGCCCGCGAGCACGCTGCCCGCCGCCAGCACCATCAGCGGCACGGTCATCGTCTTCGGCGACTCGTGGATGTGGGCCAGCGTGTGCTCGTCCATGCGCGGCTGGCCGTAGAACGTCATCGCCATCAGACGCCACATGTAGAACGCGGTCATGAAAGCGGTAACTACGCCCACGACGTACACGATCGGGAAGCCGTTCGACCACACCTGCCAGAGAATCTCATCTTTCGAGAAGAAACCCGCCAGTCCCGGCATGCCGGCAATCGCGAGCGTGCCGATGAGCATGGTGCGGTACGTCACCGGGATCTTGTCCTTGAGCCCGCCCATGCGGCGCATGTCTTGCTCGCCGCCCATGGCGTGGATCACCGAACCCGAACCGAGGAACAGCAGAGCCTTGAAGAACGCGTGCGTGTAGAGGTGGAAGATGGCCACCCAGTACGCGCCCACGCCCGCCGCCATGAACATGAAGCCGAGCTGGCTCACCGTGGAGTACGCGAGCACGCGCTTGATGTCGTTTTGCGTGAGCGCGATCGACGCGGCCAGTATCGCCGTGAATGCGCCCACGACAGCCACTATCGCCGAGGTTTCAGGCGTAAGGCGGAACAGCGCGTTCGAGCGCGCCACCATGTACACGCCCGCGGTGACCATCGTCGCCGCGTGGATGAGCGCGGAGACCGGCGTCGGGCCTTCCATCGCGTCGGGCAGCCAGACGTACAGCGGGAACTGCGCGGACTTGCCAGTCGCGCCAATGAACAGCAGCAGTGCGATGGCGCTCAGCACGCCAAAAGTTGCTTCCGGCTGCATGTGCGCGAGCGCGGCGTTCACGTCCAGGAACCTGACCGAGCCCACCACCGCGAACGTCAGCAGCATGCCCAGGATGAACCCGGCGTCGCCGATTCTGTTGACGATGAATGCCTTCTTACCCGCGTCGCCCGCCGATTTCTTGTGGAAGTAGAACCCGATCAGCAGGTACGAGCACAACCCCACGCCTTCCCAGCCGACGAACATCAGCGCGTAGTTGTTCGCCAGCACCAGCATCAGCATGAAGAAGACGAACAGGTTCAAATAACCGAAAAACCGGTAGTATCCGCCCTCATGGCCCATGTACCCCACGGAGTACACGTGAATCAGGAAGCCGATGCCGGTGACCACGAGGATCATCACGCTCGACAACGGGTCCAGCAGGAAGCCGAAATCAGCCGCGAACCGCGCCAGCGCGCCGTTCTGCGTGATGAACGGCAGCCCGGCGAGCCAGGTGAACTTGATTACCTCGTGCACCTTCTCCGATGTGGCCGCAAGCTGTATCACCGCGCCCAGCGAGAAGATGAACGACAGAAGCACCGTGCCCGGGCACAGGATGGAGATGATCGCCCGCGCCGCGGGGCTGTGGTGCTCGTGCCCCGCATCGTGGGCCGTACCGGATCCCAGGAGGCTCTGATGGCCGGCGTGTTGCTCCTCGTCCGGCACGCTCTCGAGTCCCGGCGCCTCGGCCACGTCCGACCGGCCCTGCGGATCGAACCTCCGCCCGAGCAGCAACATGACCAGCGCGCCGGCGAGCGGGAACAGCGGAATCAGCCAGATTGAGTTCAGAAAATCCATCGTGCCGGTCCTACCATTTGAGAAGCTCAACCTCGTCGGCCTGCACGGTCGGCTTGTTGCGGAACAGCGCGATCAGTATGCCGAGCCCTACCGCAGCCTCGGCCACGGCCACGGTAATGACGAAGATGGCGAAGATCTGTCCCGTGACGTGCTGGAAGTGGCGCGAGAACGCGATCAGGTTGATGTTGACCGCGTTCAGGATCAGCTCAATCGACATCAGGATTACGACGATGTTCCGCCGCATCAGCACTCCCGCCGTGCCTATCAGCAGCAGCGCAGCGCTCAACACGAGGTAGTGAATGGTCGTTACGGGAAACATTCAGGCCCTCTTCTTCGCCATGATGACCGAGCCGATAACAGCCGCCAGCAGCAGCACCGAGGCCACCTCGAAAGGCAGCAGATACTGGGAAAAAAGGACGTCGGCGATCCGCTCCGTATTGCCCAGTTGAGCGGCCTCAGCGCTGGCGGGCGCCGGCAACAAGAAGGCGTCCGCGCCCTTCCACACGAAATAGCCCACCTCGGTGCCCACCAGGACCAGCGCGGCAAGCGCGGCAAGCCACTGCCGGTTGAACTGGCGCATGCGCGCGGCCTCGTCCAGGTTTACCAGCATGATCACGAACAGGAACAGCACCATGATGCCGCCGACGTACAACACGATCTGGACGGCGAAGAGGAACTCCGCCTGCTGCAGCAGGAATATGCCGGCGACGCCGATGAGCGAAATGATGAGCGAGACGGCGCTGTGTACGGCGTTGCGGCGCGTGATGGTCAGCACGCCGCCGCCGAGCACGAGCGCTGCGAAGAAATAAAAGAAGACAGCCTCGATCATGAGCGGCCTCCCGGTCTATCACAGACACTCGGGCTTGTATCCCCAAACCGTACGCGCGAGATGCGGCGCAGGCGCTGCTGCCCTGTGTCACTCTGCGGCCTCGAATCGGCCAAAGCCGGGCTGAGCCTCGTGCTGGGATACGCCTTCAGCAGCGCCGCGACATGTTGGTTCGCATCCAGCCGCGCCGGTGAGAGCCTGTTAAGAAAGGGCTCTAGCCCCTGGTCCGAGGGTGATTCGGAATACCCAAAGGCCAGAGCCCCTGAGTATCCGCCCGTGTCTGTGATCCTGCCGGTCCTCAATACTTGTACCTCTTAGGCTTCGGCCCTTCCTCGAGCATCTGCCGGTCCCAGATCTGCCCCTCACGGCTGTACGTGGCGATCTCGAAATCCTGCGTCAGCTCGAGCGAGTCCGTCGGGCAGGCGTCCTCGCACAGGCCGCAGAACATGCAACGCGAAGTGTCGAACGTGAACGTGGTGAGTTCCTTCTTGCGCGTCTTCTCGTTGCGCTCGGAACTGACGACTATCAACTTCTCCGGACAGGCCGTCGCGCAGAGGTTGCACGCAATGCACAGCGTTTCACCCGTCTCCGGGTTCTTGTTCAGCCGGGGCGCGCCGCGGAACCGCTCGGCGATCTTCGGCCGCTGTGCCGGGTACTGCTCCGTGCAGATGTACTTCGGCGCCTGGTACCGGAACGTCACCCATAGGCCCTGAATCAAGTCCACCAGGAAGACGGTTCTGAGGAACTTGCGCATTAGCGGTCCACCTCGCCCAGCACGATGTCGATAGTGCCGATGATGGCCACCAGGTCGGCCACAAGGCCGCCTCGGGCCATCTTGTCGAGCGCCTGGAGATTCACGAACGACGGAGGCCGCACGCGCACGCGATAGGGCTGCGTGGAGCCGTCGCTCACGATGAAGTACCCGAGTTCGCCCTTGGGCGCTTCGACCGAGACGTACACCTCGCCCACCGGCGGCTTGATGATCTTCGGGACTTTCGCCATGATCGGCCCGTCGGGAATGTCCGCGACCGCCTGGCGGATGATGCGCACGGACTGCCGCATCTCCTGTATGCGCACTATGTAACGGTCGAACGTATCGCCGTTCTCACCCGTTGGGATATCGAAATCGTACCTGTCGTATCCGGAGTAGGGCTGCGCTTTCCTGAGGTCCCACTTCACGCCGGCCGCGCGCAGCATCGGCCCGGTGACGCCATACGCCTTGCAGTCTTCGGCGGTCAGCACGCCCACGCCCTGCAGGCGCCCGCGCCAGATGCGGTTTCCCGTGAGCAGCTCTTCGTACTTGTCGATGGCCGGGTCCATGATGTCGCAGAAGGACTTCACATCCTGCTCGAAGCCTTCGTACAGGTCGTACTGGAGCCCGCCGATGCGGAAGGCGTGTGTCGTGAGCCGCGCGCCGCAGTACTTCTCGAGAATGTCCAGCGAGTACTCGCGCTCGCGCATGCAGTAGAACAGCGGCGTGAGCGCGCCGATGTCGAGCGCGTGCGTGCCCAGCCAAACCAGGTGGCTGCCCAGCCGGTTCAGTTCGGTGAGGATAACGCGGATCACCTGCGCGCGGGGCGGCGCTTCCACGTTCAGAAGCTTCTCGACAGCCAGGCAGTAGCCGAGCCCGTTCGAGACCGCCGCGCAGTAATCCATGCGGTCCACGTACGGCGTGAACTGGGCGTACGTGCGGTTCTCGGCGATCTTTTCGACGCCGCGGTGCAGGTACCCGATGACGCACTCGGTTCCGAGCACCTTCTCGCCGTCCAGCTTCACGATGACGCGCAGCACGCCGTGCGTGGACGGGTGCTGCGGCCCCATGTTTAGGACCAGCTCACTGGAGTCCAGGTATGTAGAATCCGCCATAGGCCGTCACTGCGCGCTCTCGATCGAGAGGTTCTCCTTCACCCACCGGTTATCCATCTCAGTGATTGGCTTGTCTTTGCGGAGCGGATGGCCTTCCCACTCGTCGGGCAGCAGGATGCGCTTGAGATGCGGATGACCGGCGAACTCTATGCCGAACATGTCGAACACCTCGCGCTCCAGCCAGTCGGCGGTCAGGTGAACTCCCGTGGCGCTCTGCGGCTTGTAGTCCGCCGCGATTGCCGTCTTCACGCGCACGCGCTCGTTGCGCGCGAAGCTGTACAGGATGTAGACAAGGTCGAAACGCTCGGCGCGATTGGGGAAATCCACCGCGGTAATGTCCACCAGGTAGTCGAACTCTTCGACCGTCTTCAGGTATTCGATGATGGGGATCACCGCGTCGGGCTTCGCAACGAGGAAGTTCTGCCCCAGGTAAGTAGAGAACTCTTTGATCGAGTCTCCGAAGCGCGCGGCGAGCGCTGCCGTGAGCTCGTCGTTCCATGGTGTTGCCGCCATAACCGCTGGCGCTTTGGGTGGCGGAGCGGCTGGTTTTGCGGCCGGTGCTGCCGGCTTTGCGGCCGGAGCCGCGGGCTTCGCCGCAGGTTGCGGCTTCTCAACTTTGGGGGTTGCTACGGGATCTCTAGGCGTCTGCTGTTCGATTTTCTCGGTGCCTTGCGGACCCGGCGGCTGCCCCGTGGGCATTCGCTCGTCAGCCATTCAAACTCCGGTCAAGTCCCATGAAGATCACCACCGTAACACACGGCTCCTCGCACCATCAATGCGGTGGAGTCCATACTGCCAGGGTGCACCACTTCCGGGTTGAAACAACTAGTTTAGCCCATTGCTGGACCGGAGTCGAAGCGGCGCGGGGCGGAGCTGGCGGGCGGAACCAGACGCCCCGGCGCGCGTGCAATGGCTACCTGCCTCGCATCTTCTGTAGCTGCCGTATGGACTTGTGTATGCTGCGCCAGCGCTGCTTCTCGGTGATGGCCCCGCTCACGCGATCGGCCTCGCGGCGCAGCTTGTGGAAGCTCTCCAGACGGCCGGCGCCGATTGCCTCGCGGACGGCGCAGCCGGGCTCGGTGGTGTGCGAGCAATCCGTGAACCGGCATCCCGCCGCGAGCTCGGCGACGTCGTCGAAAACGGCCACGATGCTCTCGGGCGCTGCCCATAGCTGAAGCTCTCGAAGCCCTGGCGTATCGATGAGAGCCGCGCCGCAGGGCAACTCGATGAGCTCCCGTGCCGTAGTGGTGTGGCGTCCCCGGGCGTCGGACTCACGAACGGCGGCTGTCTTGCGAAGCTCGGCTCCGGCGATCCGGTTCAGCAGGGTAGACTTGCCCGCTCCACTCGATCCGAGCAGTACTGCGGTAACGCCAGGCCGGAGCAGGGCTTCGATCTCCCCGCAGCTCAGGCCAGTTGTTGCGCTGATCGCCAGCACCCTGGCCGGGCCCGCGATGCGGCGGGCGTCTTCGACAGCGGCCTCAGTGTCGGCGCATAGATCGGCCTTATTAAGTACGATGACCGGCTCGACGCCGCCCTCGTGGATTGTCACCAGGTAGCGTTCCAGGCGCCGCGTGTTGTAGTCGCCGTCCAGACCGCAGACGATGAACGCCAGATCGATGTTCGCCGCGAGCACCTGTTCTTCAGTTCGGCGGCCCGCCGCGCGGCGGGCAATCCTAGAACGCCGCGGCAGAACCTGTTCGATAAGCGCAAGCTCCGGCTCGACCAATCGCGCGGCGACCCAGTCCCCGGTAACCGGCAGTCCGGCCGCCGTCTCGGCGCCGTAGATTGCCGAGCCGGCCACGACGGCCTTGATCTCGCGGCCCTCGATGAGAACCCGGCCGCGCTCGCCCTGGCTGGCCGACACACGCGCAAGCTGTTGCCCCGGGCGCAATTGCGCCGCGGAGCAGTCATACGAATTCATGGTGATGCTCCTTGCCTGTAAGTGGTGGGAGTGTGGGTACAGTGAGGGTGAGCTTGGCCAGACAGCGGCCGCGGTCACCCGAATCAGGCAAGGACCGTGTGTGTCAAGTCACCAGTCTAACACCGCGCCGCCGGCCCCGACCCGCGTTTATCGCGCGAACCACTTGGGCGTTCTGGTTCGGGCGGCAGATGCTGCTAGGCCCGGTCCGCGACCTTTGCCGATGTGGCCTGCCTGGCGCAACTGGCGCAACAGAAGAAACGGCCCTGAACCTCGACGCCATGCCCGACAACTTTGCAGCCACAGTGCTCGCAGACCGGCGCGAGCGAGTGAATCGCGCACTCGAAGCTGTCGAATGTATGCGTGGCGCCAGCCGCTGTCACATCGAACGATTTATCGTAGTCGTTTCCGCAGACTTCACATCTTGCCATTTGCGCTCTCCTTCGCTTGCCGTCAGCCGATGTCAAGCAACTCATCTTCCAACTCGCGCTGTAAGACACGGTGATCGGGCATTCCTGCCGGATCAGCCCTCGAGCGCGTCCGGCTCAGGTGTGTACCAGGCACAGCGTGAACGCAACCCTGGCCGTATTTGACGCAGTTCTAGCCGGGAATTACTCGATTTCGAGCGATTCGTACGTAGCTGCGGCCGGGGAACAGCAACCGGAGCCGAACCATGCTGGTGGCCCGTTGCTTGCTAGCAATCCCGATGGGGAACTGCATCATGCCTTACCACGAACGCGCTGCACGGAGCCCGCGCGAGCACGAAAAGAGAAGAGTCTTGCCGCTCGGCACGCTTCTGGCGTGGGCCGAAGGCGCTGACACATCCTCTCCCGAAGTGAGCCGGACTCTCGCGCACGGCACGGTGCTTCTGATGTTGCCGCCGGACGAGCATGGCAACCCGCGATTCCTCGTCGAAGGCGAAGGCGAGATGGTTTGGGTGAGCGGCGCCGGCGAGCTCGATATGCAGACGGAGCTGCTGCCTGACTGAGTACCCGTCATGCCAGGCCAGGCGCCGGCCATGGGAGCCCTTCACCGGCGCACCTGATCATTCCTCTGGGCGTCATCTTAAGTCCGAGTCTACTTACGTCTCCGAGTGACCTCGATTCCGGATTGCGCGGCGCATTGAAACTTAGGGCGGAGGTTGTTCTGGCGCGAACCGGCGGCATCGGCTATGATTCGGCGTGGAACTGGCGCCTCAGGTCCTATCTTGAACTCCAGTTCACGACTGGCAGGGAAGGGCACAATGGTGAGACAACTCATTATCGTCATCGCGTCTGCGGCGGTGTGCGTTTCCGCCCACGCCCAGAGCTGCACGCGCGACAGCCTGAAGGCGATGATCGCGGACTATTACAGGGCCGTAGAGACGCACGACATATCCGCGCTGCCCCTCGCGCCGGGTGTTCGCGTCACCGAGAATGGCCAGGAAATCAAGCCCGGCGAAGGCCTTTTCCAGACCGGCGGCAAAGTGGAGTTCCAGCGCAGTTTCTTCGACACTGAGCGGTGCGGCGCCGTGACCCAGGCGGTTGTTAACGAGACAGTGGATGGGGCTCAGACCCAGTCGGTCGTAGCCGTGCGCCTGAAGGTGAGCGAGGGCAAGGTCTCGGAGATCGAGACTATAATCACCCGCGAAGCTGAACAGAAGCTCTCCTACAACCTGTACGACCCTAAAGGCCTGATCGCGACTAAAGACCAGGACTGGACTACTCCGCTGCCCCCAGACAGGCGGCTCACGCGAGAGTACATGAACGGCGAAGCGAATAAGTACTTTGACGCTTTCTCGAATACTCCTCCTGCCATCCCTGCTTTCGCGACGCCCTGCCACCGGTGGGAGGGCGGCAAGCACGTCACGCTCGACGGCGACTGCATGCCAAGGAACCTCGTGTTGACGCACACCCGCCGCCGTTTTCCGGTGACCGACCTCGAACTTGGGATTACCGCCGGCTTCATCAACTTCGCGGGGGTCCTGCCGGACGTGCACATCTTTAAGTTCAACAAGGACGGCAAGATCGAGTACATCCAGGCGGTGTTCGGCGGCAGGCAACCCGGCCCGATCTGGCCGGACGACGAACGGTGATGGGCGCCGTTGCCGGCCGGCGCGGCGTCCTGGGTATTTCCCGATTCTTGCGGCATCGCTGGCAGGCTGCCGGAACGCCCCGGACCAGGGCACGTTCGGGTTGCGTAGAGGGATGGCGGAGTCGGTGCGCTTCGGGTCGCCCCGTCGGGCGCTGAGCGCGGTGGGAAACCGCGCAGTCCCCGGACGCAGCGACACAAGTGCAGCCAAGCTGCCGCGGCGGCCTGCAACGGCCGCACTCTCGCACCCGCGTATCTGGAGACTAGCGCTTTGTGGGGCGGACCCCCTGGTCCGCGGGCGACGCCCTCGTCGCCCCATAGGGCGCTGCAAGGCGCTCAAAGTTGCAAGCAGAAGTGCAGCCAAGCCGGACCGGGGGAGTCGGGAGCGGGCGGGGCCAGACGGTGGGGCCGGGACGGGGAGGCCGGAGAGGGAGTCCGGGGCAGGCAAGGACGCCCGCCCCAGATCAGTTCATATATGGCCTTGCCGCGGTTCGTCGACAGGACCTGTTAGTCTGGCGCTTCGCCAGGCATCTCGGTCCACTGCGGCAGCGTCAGCGCCGCCGGGACATGAGATGGACCGGAGCGTGTGACGAAGCGCCTCAGGCTGTCATTCGTCGCCCGCGCGGCAGGTGGCGCTACTCGCCCGGCTTGATGATCACCTTGATTGCGCCGTTCGAGTATGTCGAAAGCATGTCGAAGCCGCACTGCACCTGCTCTAGGGGCAGTTCGTGCGTGATGAGCGGCGCGAAGCGATCGCGGTACTCGCGAACGAGCTCGACGGCCGTCTCGCCCTCGCGGTTGGACCGCCGCACGTTGAACAGAGTCAGCTCCTTGCGGCGCGTGGCGTGGAAATCTATATCGACGCTGGCTTCCGAGGGAATTCCGGTGATAATGACCCGGCCGGCGTTTCTGGTGACGCGGATGCAGTCGCTCGTCGAGCCGTTATGCGCGGCGCAGTCGAAAGTGAGGTCCACGCCGCGGCCGCGCGTGTCGGACTTGATCGCGGCAACGGCTCCATCTGGCTTGAGGACGGCGTCCGCGCCCATGCGGAGCGCCATCTCGCGCCGCTCCGCGACGGGTTCTACCGCCCACACGCGCCCCGCACCGCACATCTTGAGGAGCAGGATGGTCATCAGGCCAATCGGACCGGCGCCATAGACCGCGACGGTCTCACCGGCCGACAGAGAGGCGAACTTCATCGAGTGCAGCACCACGGCGAGGGGCTCAAAAAGTGTGCCCTCGGAGAAGCTCAGCTCCTTCGGAAGTGGCAGCACGTTCTCGACCGGCAAACTGGCGTACTCGCGGAAGAAGCCGGGGTCCGGAGGCATGCTGAGGAAACGAATGTTAGCGCAGACGTTGTGGTGTCCGCTGAGGCAAAACTCGCACTTGTAGCAGTAAATGGCAGGTTCGAGCGCAACGCGGTCGCCCGGCGACCAGCCGGTAACGCCGGGGCCGGTCTTAACGACGGTGCCGACGGGTTCGTGCCCGAGCACCATCGGGTAGACGCACTTAACGGGGCCGATGCATCCATCGGCGTAGTAGTGAATGTCAGATCCGCATATGCCGACTGCGTCGACACGGACGAGTACCTCGCCAGGACCCGCTTCCGGCACAGGCTGCTCGATGAGGCGGAACTCTCGCGGAGCGATCAGTTCAGCGGTACGCACTGTCGTAGAAACCTATTTCTTGAATAGGTTATCAAACGCAGCGCGTGCATCGTTAGGCGAGCGCGGCTCGGAAACGATGGGCGCGGCGGACTGGCCCACAGCAGTGGCGTCGCGAGCAACAGTGACGCGCGGCTTGAACAGGTCGCATGTATTTGCCTGGTCCTTGGCGGCAATCCGCACCGGGATGGGCTTCAGGCACTGGAAGCGCGTCGCCGGCTCGAAATGGGCGCACTGCTTGCAGCAGTGCAGAGGCGCGTTGCACTTCGGGCAGTTACCCTTGAAGTCCGTGCCGGAGGGCAGTGTTACAGCGCAGTTGAAGCAGCGCGATGCAACTACCGTCTGGACTAGGCGAGGGAGCCGGGGACCAGTAATATCGATCGGCGGCCGGGGGCCTCTGGGGCGATCTTCCGACTTCCTGGCCGGCTCGACGCCGGATTCCATGTAGCCCCTCTGCTTGTACTTGCGGTCGCTATCCATTCACAAGACTCCTTCGGAGGCAGGAGTTTTCAGGCCGGTATCAGTAACGTGAAACCGGCGATGCTCGACTTCAGGATCGCTTCGGCCAGAACAGGTGGACGTGTATAGAGTCCTGCCCGGCGTGACCAGAGGGATTCTGAAATACAAGGAGCGGACAGGTCCGGGAAACCCGCCGACACTTCAAATTGCAGTTTAGCACGAAACCGGCGGAAAAGTGGAATATTTTCGAGAGCTCCCCGGCGGGGGCGGCGTTGCCGCCCCGACTACTTCTGTGCCGGTTCGACGGCCCACTTCAGCAGAGCGCTGCAGGGCCGCGTGAGCGGGTCGCCGTAATGGTTCGGCAGGATACGAAGGGCGTAGCCGACGCGCCCGGTCTGCTGCGGCACAATCTCCTTCTCGAAAACCGCGATTTCGCCGCGCTGCTCCACGGCGGGCAGCAGCATTACTTCCGTGTCCTCGAGCTGACCGTTGGTTCCGATGCGGCCCACCACGATTTCGACACGCACGTCTTCCGGTTTGAGGCCGGCAAGGTTCACCGCCGTTCTGACCGGAACCGGGCGTCCGCTGAGTACCGGACCGTCCGGGGGAGTACCCATGTCCACGAACCGCACCTGGTCCCACACCTTGCGGACCTCTGAGTCCCAGCGGGTCTTCTCTCGCGCGAGGGCGAAATTGTCGCGCTGAACGTCAACGTAGGCGCGGTGCGCAGGATCGTAGAGCTGCGCCATGTACTCGTCCACCATGCGCTGGCAGTTGAACTGCGGGCTGACGTACATGAGCGAGCGCCGCACGCGGCGCATCCACTCGCGCGGAACGCCCTGGTCTCGTTCGTAGTACTCGGGAATGATCTCGTTCTCGAGCAGCGAGTAAATGGCCGTGGCGTGCGCCTCGTCCTGATCCTCCGAGTACGGGATGCGGTCGCCGATAGCCCACCCGCCGGTGTACTCGTAAGCCTCGTCGTACCAGCCGTCGAGAATGCTGACGTTCAGCACGCCGTTGAGGCCGGCCTTCATACCGCTGGTGCCACAAGCCTCCTCGCCGCGGCGCGGGGTATTCAGCCAGATGTCGACGGCCTGCACGAGGTGCCGCGCCACACCGATCTCGTAGTCCTCCACGAACACGATCTTTTTTGCAAGTTCCGGGTCGCGCGAGAGCTGCCAGATATGGCGGATGAGTTCTTTGCCGGGGTGATCCTTCGGGTGCGCCTTTCCGGCTATCACTATCTGAGCCGGGCGCTCCGGGTTGCACAGGATGCGCTTCAGCCGGTTGGGGTCGCGAAACAGCAGCGTGGCGCGTTTGTAGGTGGCGAAGCGGCGGGCAAAACCGATGGTGAAGGCCTCCGGGTCGAGCACCTCGGCGGCGCGCCGGACTTCGGTAAGGGACGCCTTGCGGTTGCGCGCGCACTCGGCGGCACGTTCGCGCACAAAAGCTATCAGCTTGCGCTTGCGGCGCCGGTGCGCCTCCCAGAGCTCCTGGTCCGGGATGTCCTGGATCTGCTCCCAGGTGCGGGGATCGTTGAGCCGCTCGCGCCAGTCCGGCTGAAGGTACTGGTCATAGAGCGTCGTCATGTCGCTCGACATCCAGCTCAGCAGGTGAACGCCGTTCGTGATGGACGTTATCGGTATTTCCCACAGAGGAAGCTGCGGCCAGAGGTCCGCGAACATATCCTGCGCCACCATGCGATGGAGACGGCTTACGGCGTTCCGGTAGCAGGAGGTCTTGATGGCGAGGATAGCCATCGAGAACCGTTCGTAGGTGTCGTGGGGATTGCGCCGGCCGAGGCCCATGAGCTGCTCGAAATCTATCCCGACCTCGCGGCAGTAATCATGGAAATACTCCCACATCAGGCCGGAATCGAAGATATCGATGCCGGCGGGAACGGCCGTGTGGGTTGTAAAAACATTGTTATTGCGGGAGGCTTCGAGGGCCTCTTCGAACTGCAGACCGTGCTCGCGCCGCAGCACGCGTATCCGCTCGAGCGCCAGGAATGCAGAGTGGCCCTCGTTCATGTGATAGACCGTGGGCTTGTAGCCTAGCTCGTTGAGCGCGCGCAAACCACCGATTCCAAGAACGATCTCCTGCCGGATGCGCGTGTGGATGTCGCCTCCGTATAGCGAGTCCGTGATGTCGCGGTTCTCGTGATTCTCGTTCTGGGGAATGTTGGTGTCGAGCAGGTACAGGCGAATGCGCCCGACCTCCATCAGCCACACCTTGATCCACACGCGCCCGGTCGGCAGTGTAACGTGGACCAGCAGTTCCTTGCCGTCGGGGCCAGTCACCGGCGTTATCGGCAGCGTGTAAAAGTCATTGACCGGGTAGCGCTCCTGCTGCCAGCCGTCAGGATTCAGGTACTGGCGAAAATAGCCCGTCTGATAGAGCAGGCCGACGGCCACGATGGGCACGTCGGAATCGCTGCACGCCTTGAGAAAATCGCCGGAGAGCACGCCGAGCCCGCCGGAGTAGATCTGGATGGCCTCGATGATGCCGTACTCCATGGAGAAGTACGCGATCAGGCGCTTCTGCTGCCCCGCGCCGTCGCTGCGGTGCATGTAAGCGTCGAAACGCTCGCAGGCGCGGCGGTAGAGCGCCAGGTAGCGCGGGTCGTTTGCGAGCCGCTCCAGAGTGGCTTGAGGAATGCGCCCGAGCATGGACACGGGGTTGTGGCCACTTTCGGCCCACAGCACCGGGTCCGTGCGGCGGAACAGCGCGCGGATGGTCGGTTCCCACGACCAGAACACGTTGTACGCGAGCTGGGTCAACCGCGACAAAGCCGGCGGCAGAGCGGGACGCACCAAGAACTCGCGGAGGGGATGAATCTGAAATGCCATCTATGTGTCTGAGTGTTCTCTCCCAAGATATCAGACCGGAGCGCCGCGCAAACCCGAAATGCCAACCGGCCAGAGCCGCGTATCGGACTACGCCGGAACGGGGTTTTGCCGCGGCGTGCGCGAGGGCGCCTCGCCAGTGGGTGAAATGCCCCAGTAGGCCGGCTCTGGCCTGCCAGTGCGCCGCCCGCAGTGTTGCGTTATGATTGGCATTTCCAGCACTTCCGGACCGCGGCTTCGGCTGGTCCAGGAATTGCAGCTTTCGAGCATCACCCAGGTCCATAGGAGATAGACCCAAATGGCGTATGTGATTGTTGACACCTGCACGAAGGACGAGCTCTGCGTCGAAGCGTGCCCGGTAGACTGCATTCATCCGAAGAAGGACGAACCCGGTTTCGAAGAAGTCAGCCAGCTCTTCATCGACCCCGACAACTGCATCGACTGCGGCGCTTGCGTGCCAGTTTGCCCGACGAATTCCATCTTCGCTGCCGACGAAGTGCCTGCCGAGAACGCGGCTGCCGTCGCTGCCAACGCGGCCCACTTCGGGAAATAGCTCTCAGTAAATAGTCCTCAGCGCGTGCGGGCGGCGGCTGGAGCCGGCGCCCCGCGCTGCTCCTTTCCCGTTTTCTTCGCTCGGGGCGGTATCATGGTTGGAGAAGTAGAAGGCCGTGCCGACCCTGGCGGAGATCCTGTCTGAAAACACGCGCGCGGGCGAGTTGTGGGAACCGCTCGACGAGCGGCGCATCCGCTGCTTTGCCTGCGGGCACGAGTGCCCTATCTTTGAGGGGCAGACCGGGGTCTGCAAGGTCCGGTTCAACCGCGGCGGCGAGTTGCGCGTGCCGTGGGGGTACGTGGCCGCGGCGCATTGCGACCCAATCGAGAAGAAGCCCTTCTTTCACGTCCGGCCAGGCTCGCTCGCGTTCAGCTTCGGGATGAACGGCTGCGATCTGCACTGCTCGTTCTGCCAGAACTGGGTGACGTCGCAGGCGCTGCGCGATCCCGTTTCGATCGCCCCTGTTCACCACACCACCCCCGAGGCGCTGGTGCGCGCGGCCGTGGAGAGCGGCGCCGATGCGGTGATCAGCACCTACAACGAGCCGCTTATCACCTCCGAGTGGGCCGTTGCGGTATTCCGCGAGGCTAAGGCGGCGGGTCTGCTCACGGGATATGTTTCAAACGGGAATGCTAATCCCCGCGTTCTCGAATACCTGCGCCCCTGGACGGACCTGTACAAGGTAGACCTGAAGGCGTTCAACGACCGCCGCTATCGCGAGCTTGGCGGCCGGCTGGAGCCCGTTCTCGACAGCCTGAAACGAATTCACGAGATGGGGTTCTGGCTGGAGGTCGTGACACTGGTCGTGCCTGGTTTCAACGACTCGGACGGCGAGTTGCGGGCCATGGCTGATTACATCGCCGGCGTTTCGCCGGACATTCCCTGGCACGTGACCGCGTTCCACGGGGACTACAAGATGACCGGGCCGGGAAACACGGCTCCCGCCGCGCTCGCGCGCGCGGCGGAGATTGGCAAGTTGGCTGGGCTCAGGTACGTTTACGCCGGCAACCTGCCGGGGATGACAGGCGGGCTAGAGGACACGCGCTGCAGCGAGTGCGGGGCGGCCCTGGTGCGGCGCCGGGGCTTTCGCATCCTCGAGCGGCGCATCACCGCGGAGGGGCGGTGCCCGGATTGCGCCACGGCGGCGCCGGGAGTGTGGTGGAAGGCCGACGCGCGGACGAGCATCTGAGCGCGAGGCGCGGATGGGCGGAGCGGCTATGATCATTCCGGGTCTTAGTCACGCCGTTGCGGCGCTCGATGGGGCCTGTGTTCGCGGCACGAGGCGGGCCGGACGCTGGACCTGAAGCCGCCGCCACCGAACCTCTTGCCTTACCGGGGGTTTCGGAGGAAACTGGAGGTTCGGTCCGCAATCTTCCACGGCGTTTTCTTTTCAAAAGGGGGCAAGGAGTTGAGCGTCAGAGTACCCGACACTGCGTTGGTGCGCGAGCCCGCCGAGCGGTGGACCCTCGCTGAGGCCGCCGAACTGTACGACGTGGCGAGTTGGGGCAAGGGCTACTTCGCTGTTGGCAAGAATGGCCACGTGTGGGTCCACCCATCCAAGGACACCTCGCGCGGCATCGATCTAAAAGAGCTGGTGGATAAGCTAGTCCTGCGCGGCATCTCGCTCCCGATCCTGATCCGGTTCGCCGATATACTGCGGCACCGTTTGAGGGAGATTCACCAGGCGTTCGAGAGCGCCATCGAAGAGCACAGCTACCGCGGCGGGTACGTGTGCGTGTACCCGATAAAGGTAAACCAGCAACGCCACGTTGTCGAAGAGGTATTCCAGTTCGGCCGGCCGTACGGCTTCGGCCTGGAAGCGGGGTCGAAGCCCGAACTGCTTGCGGTGATGGCCATTGCGGACAACGAGACGCCCATCATTTGCAACGGTTTCAAGGATGACGAGTACATCGAGCTGGTCATGCTTGCCACCAAGATCGGGCGCAAGATCACGACTGTCATCGAGAAGTACACCGAACTCGACCTCGTCGTTAAGCATGCGCAGCGGCTGGGAGTGCGGCCTCGAATTGGGTTGAGGCTCAAACTGGCCAGCCGCGGCTCGGGGCGGTGGCGCGCTTCGGGCGGGTACCGCTCGAAGTTCGGGCTGACCGTGAACGAGTCGCTGAGGGCGCTCGAGCAGCTCAAAGAGCTCGGGATGGCCGACTGCCTCGAACTGCTGCACTTCCACCTGGGCAGCCAGATCACGAACATCCGCCAGATCAAGGCGGCGGTGATCGAGGCGGCGCGGTTCTATACCGAGCTGGTGCGCGCAGGAGCTGGGCTCAAGTACCTGGATGTCGGCGGCGGCCTGGGCGTGGACTACGACGGCTCGCAGACCGATTTCGAGTCGAGCGTGAACTACACGCTCCAGGAATACGCCAACGACATCGTCTACCACGTGCAGAGCGTCTGCGAAGAAGCGGGCACCCCGCACCCGACCATCATCACCGAGAGCGGACGCGCGATAGTGGCCTATCACAGCGTGCTCGTGTTCAACGTTCTCGGCGTTTCGAGTTACGGCTTCGGTGAACAGGATGTGCTGCCCGAGGTACCCGCCGATGCCGAGCAGCCTGTAATCGACTTACGTGAGACTTACGACGGAATCAGCTCGAAGAACCTTCTGGAGAGTTACCACGACGCGCAGCAGGCCCTTGACCAGGCGCTGAACCTGTTCAGCCTGGGGTACCTGCCTCTTGAGCAGCGGTCTATTGCGGAGGAGCTCTACTGGGCCATCTGCCGGCGCATCCGGCGGCTGGCGGCCGACCTCGAGTACTTCCCCGAGGAGCTCGAGGGTCTGGACTCCTTGCTCTCGGACACGTACTTCTGCAACTTCTCGATATTCCAGAGCATGCCCGACAGTTGGGCTATCAAACAGCTATTCCCCATAATGCCGATTCACCGGCTGGAGGAGCGTCCGTCCCGGAACGCGATTCTCGGCGACATCTCCTGCGATTCGGACGGCAAAGTGGACCAGTTCATCGACCGCCGCGACGTGAAGCGCACGCTGCCGCTGCACCAGTTCACGGGAGAAGACTACTTCCTCGGGGCGTTCCTGCTCGGGGCGTATCAGGAGATCCTGGGCGACCTCCACAACCTGTTCGGCGACACCAACGCAGTGCACGTCAGCCAGAACGGCAACGGCGAGGTGATTCTCGAGAGCGTGATCAAGGGCGACACGGTGCGCGAGGTGCTCGAATACGTGCAGTTCAACTCCGAGCAGCTACTATCGGAGTTTCGCAAGGACGTCGAGACCGCGCTGCGCGAGGGCCGCATCGGCTACGAGGAGTCGGGGCGGCTGCTGCGATTCTACGAAGACGGGTTGCACGGATACACGTATCTGGAAGAGGGTCACGAGAGCTGAGGAGCGCCGGCGCCGGCCTGGGGCGGCGGGATTGGGGTTGAGCCGCGACTGGGCCGCTAGGCCGCTTCCCACTCGCTACTGCCGCCGAGGACGGCCTCGACCTTCTCGATCAGCCGTCTGGCCGTGAACGGCTTCTGTATGAAACCGGCCAGGCGCGCCCCGCTGAAGCGGCGGCGGGCCTCTACTTCGCTGTAGCCGGTCATCAGAATCACTTTGACTTCAGGGTGAGTCTCGCGCAGACGCCGTTCGGTTTCCTCGCCGCCCATGACGGGCATGGTAAGGTCGAGAAGCACCAGACCGATGCCGCTGCCCATATGGTCCATGATTCGCAGCGCCTCGACTCCGTCGCTGGCGGTGATGACGGTATAGCCCGAGTGCTCGAGCGCGGCCTGGGCGACCTCGCGCACCACGGCCTCGTCATCTACAACCAGCACGACCGCGCCCGCGGCCGGATGCGCGGTCGCCTCACCATGGGCCGTGGGCAAATACACGGTGAACCGGCTACCCTCGCCTTTCACCGACGAAACCTGTATGCCTCCGTTGTGCGCCTTCACGATCCCGGCGACCGCGGGCAGGCCGAGGCCGCGCCCGATGAACTTGGTCGTGACGAACGGGTCGAACATCTTCGAGGCCACCTCCTCGTCGATGCCTACTCCGTTGTCCACCACCTCAATGAATGCATACCTTCCGGGCCGAAGGGGCGAGCGCGAAACGTGGTCAATGACCTCGCCCTCGGAGACATCCTTGACGCCGGTCCGGATGGTCACCTCTCCTGCTCGCCCATCGGGAATGGACTCGGCGGCGTTCATGACAAGGTTCATGACGATCTGCTGAATCTGGCCCGGGTCCGCCTCGACCGGCGGGAGGTTGCCCGCGAGCGACTGGCGAAGAGCGATTCCTTTGGGCACCGAAGTCCGCAGCAGGCCGGACATGTCGCGCGCAACTCGCGATATGTCGATTGGAGCCACGACGAGCCGCCCCTTGCCCGAGTAGGCGAGCAATTGCCGAGTCAGATCGGCGGCCTTCTCCGCTGCCTGGACTATCGCGGTCACCTCGCGGCGGGGCGGGCCTCCGGAGTTCTCCGCGAGCAGGCTGGCGTAGCCGAGGATGCTCGTGAGCAGGTTGTTGAAGTCATGCGCGATGCCACCGGCGAGCAGCCCGATGCTCTCGAATTTCTGCGCCTCACGCACGGCTTGCTCGGCCGTCTTCTGGTCGTGAATGTCGGTCATCGTGCCGAACCAGCGGAAGATGTTTCCGTTCCCATCGCGGATGCCGACGCCGCGCCCGAGCTGCCATCGGTACTCGCTTTCCCGCGCGCGCCTGAGCCTGAACTCGACAGGCGGGCCCTCGCCGGATCTGAGAAACTCCTGCCGGGCCTGCTCGAAACGCGGCAGATCGTCGGGGTGAATGAGGGGGCGCCAGGAATCCTTAGCGTAGGCCGCTTCGGGGTCCAGGCCGGTGCACTCCAGGTAGCGCCTGTTCACGAACTCTGTCGTGCCGTCGGGCCTGCCGACCCAAACCGCGTGAGGAATGCTGTCGGCAAACTGGCGAAACTGCGCCTCGCTCTCTGGCATCGCGCGCCGGACGCGCTTGAGGGCCGTAATGTCGTGAAACGCTACCACCGCGCCGGTCATCCCGCCGCGCTCCGGGCGGAGAGGAGCGGCGTTTACCGCAAGCCGGATGATCTCGCCATCGCTGCGCCGAACGGAAAGCTCTTCGTTGCGAATGACTTCGCCTCTGATGAGAGCGCGGGCGAGCGGATATTCCTCGGGCGCGTACAGGGACCCGTCGTCGCGAATAGCCGGGAACGACTGATAGTCCTCAATTTGCTTCAGGCCCGATGCGGGGCGGCCCAGCAGCCGGTCCGCTTCGGCGTTACATAAGACGATCCTGCCTGACGGCGCTTCGGCCACCATCACACCGGAGGGCAACTGAGCCAGGATGGCCTGCAGCAGTTCCCGTTCGGCGGCCACTCGCGCGAGAGGCTCCTTGCGCTCGCTGGCGGCGGCTCTCTGGGTTCTGAGCAGATGCTCCTCGGCCTTGCGGGCGCGCAGGAGCGCGTGCGCCGTGGCCGCGAGCACATCCGGGTGTACGGGTTCGGCGATGTATCCGTCGGCGCCGCTGTTGAGTCCCTGAACCTGCAATTCGGGATCGCGGAACTCGGCTGAGATTTCGAGGACGACGGTTCCGGCCGTCTCCGGGTTCTCTTTTATGCGGCGGCAAATCTCGAAGCCGCTAAGGTCGGAAAGGCCGACGTCCAGCAGGACAAGAGCGGGCTTTACTTCCCGAACGGCAGCGAGCGCATCGTGGCCACTGGCAGCCTCGATGACTCTAAATCCGGCGCGGTCCAGGATCTTGCTGCGGATGTAGCGGGCTGAATCATCGTCGTCTACGTTGATCGCGATTGGCTTGTCCGATGGATCCGCCGCCGACTGCCCAGAAGTCACGCGCAGAAGTCCCCTCCGAGATTCATGGTCATTCTAACACCCGTTGTAAGCCGGCGCGAACAACGGCTCAGTGCGGGTCGAATCGGGCGAGGTGCGGCTCAGAACCGGCCGGTATCGCGAATACCGCCGCCCTCGGTGCACTCATACAGGCGGCCCACGGCGAGGTTTCTATACTCTTCGGTCTTGCCGCTGGGCCAGTCGATTACGATGCGCTCGGCCGTGCTGCTGGTCCCGAGGCCGAACGTGATCGTCAGTTCCGATTGTGACTGGTAGCTCGAGCCGCTCTTGACCATGCGCGAGGCGCGCTCTTTGCCGCGGAAGAGGTGGACCATCGCTCCGATCGCGTCGCGGTTGGACTTCGTGCCGATGAGACGGAAGCGTATGCACTTGTTACCGTTCGACAGCTCGTTTCGGAACAGGTAAGCCGGCCCGCGATTGGTTGTCATCAGAATGTCGAGATCGCCATCGCGGTCGTAGTCGGCAAAGGCCGCGCCCCGGCCAACTTTCGGTTGAGCAAAAACGCCGCCAATACTGCTCGCGATATCGACGAAGTCAGCGCCTCCCCGGTTCATGAACAGGTGAGGCGGCTGCGCGAACTGGACGTTTTTCCTCATGCTGTACTCGTCGTCGATATGCCCGTTCGCGACGAAAAGGTCCAGCAGGCCGTCGAGATCGGCGTCGAAGAAAAACGTCCCGAACCCGAGCGAGAGACGCGAACGCCGCCCGATCTCCGTCTGAGGCGCCTTGTCGGTGTAGAGGCCGCGGCGAATGGCGGTGTAGAAACCGAGCATCTCGTTGTCGAAATTAGACACGACGAGAGCGGGAATGCCGGAGTTGTTGTAATCGGCCGCGTCTACTCCCATTCCACCGCGCGCCTTGCCTTCGGTAGAAAACGCAACGCCGGCCTGGAGCGCTACATCCTCGAACTGGCCGTTCCGCAGGTTGTGATAGAGCTTGTTCGGTTCGGTGTCGTTCGAGACGAAGATATCCGGCCAGCCGTCGAGGTCGTAGTCGAGCATGGCGACGCCCAAACCCTTCGACGTGCTGTCGAAGATGCCGCTTGTGGCAGTGACGTCCTCGAACGTGCCGTTGCCCCGGTTCCGGAACAGCCAGCTCGTGGCGCCCCGGTAAGCCTCAGGCGTGCAGTAGGCTTTCTGCTTGCCGTCTACGGTGCAGAAGACGTCCGTTTTCTCAGACCATTTAACGTAATTTGTGACGAATAGGTCGAGGAAGCCGTCGCGGTTGTAGTCGAACCACAGGGCTGAGCTCGAGAACGCGTCGCGTCCGCCGAGTCCGGACTTCTCGGTGACGTCGACAAATGATCCCTTGCCGGTGTTGTGAAAGAGGCGGCTCTGCCCGACGGCGGTGATGTAGACGTCCGCAAAACCGTCATTGTCGTAATCGCCGGCGGCGACGCCCATCCCGTACATCTCGACGTCGAGGCCGGCCTTAGCGGTGACATCGGTGAACGTGCCGTCGCCGTTGTTGCGGTACAGCTTGAGGGTAGTCCGGCCCTGCTTCTTCCGGCCGGGCCAGTCCATGCCCTGGACGAGAAGAATGTCGGGCCAGCCATCGTTGTTGTGGTCGAAAAAGGCGCAGCCCGAACCCATCGTTTCAGGAAGGTACTTGCCCCCAAACGCCCCATTGTTGTGCACGAAACGGATGCCGGCCTTCTCCGTGACGTCGCTGAAGCGGACGGCAATGTCGCCCGCGGGGGCGGCTGCCAGGAGGATGGCGAGCAGGACCCGCGTCACGGCACCCTCACGAGTCCCTTCCGGATGGCGTACAGCACCAGTTCAGCGGTGCGGTGGACGCCCAGACGGTCCATGAGGTTCGCGCGGTGGACGGCGACGGTGTGAACGCTCAGGTTGAGCAGCGCCGCAATCTCCTTGTTGGAGTTGCCCTCGGCTATCAACTGGAGTATCTGGCGCTCGCGGGGCGTGAGACGCGACAGGCTTTCGCCATCCGTGTCGCGGCCGCCGGGCGAGATATTCGGGTCGATCACCTGTTTCCCGTTCGCGACCTCGCGTATGGCGGCAGCCAGGTCCACCTCGTCCGCGTTCTTGAGGATGTAGCCCTGCGCGCCGGCCTCGAGGGCCTTGCGGACATAGTTCTCCTGCGAGTACATGCTGACGATGAGCACGCACGCGTTTGGCATCCGCTTGCGGATCTCCCGCGTGGCTTCGACGCCGTCCATCTCGGGCATGGCCATGTCCATGACGATGACGCGCGGCTCGAGCTGCAGCGCCGCGTCGATGGCCTCGCGCCCGTTGCCGGCCTCACCGACGACACGAATATCGGGATCGTCCTCGAGCATACGGCGGAAGCCCCGGCGCACCAGGCTGTGGTCGTCCACCAGAAGCACAGTAATCTCAGTCTGCATACGCCGCCACCTCGGAATCGGCGATCGGAACATCGAGCCGGACCAGCATTCCCCGCTCGCCCGGCGGCTTGAGGTATTCGATGCGCCCGTGTAGGAGCTGGGCGCGCTCTCGCATCGCAACGAGCCCGGTACCACGCGGCAATCCGCCGCGGTCGAGCGGCATCCCGACGCCATGGTCCTCAACCTCCAGACGGAGGCGTTCGGGGCCGAAGCTTACGCGCACCCAGGCCTGGCTCGCCCCGGAGTGCTTGGCGAGGTTGTTCAGCGCCTCCTGCAGGACGCGGTAGACGTTGATGGCGATGCGATTGGTGAGCGAGGGACTCGTCCCCGCCTTTTCGTAGTTGACGGCGATGCCGGTCTGTTTTTCAAAGACTTCGACGTACCAGTCGATCGCCTTCTCGAGGCCGCCGTCGTCGAGAATCGCCGGGTGGAGCGTCTGGGACAGGCTGCGGACCTTCTCGAGAGTAGCCTGCGCTACGGCGCGGACCTCATCGACATCCTCGTGAAAAGGCGAATCCGGCGGCAGCCGTTTCTGCGCCCGCCGCAGCATGGCGCCGAGCGCGGTCAGGATCTGTCCGAACTCGTCGTGCAGCTCGCGGGAAATCGAGTGCAGCACCTCTTCCTGCACGGAGATGAGCCTGCGCGCCAGCTCGCTGCGGTGTTCGGATACCTCGGCCAGGCTCTCGAGAACCCGGCGGTTGCTTCTGATGAGGTGCAGGCTGGTTACGGAGATGGTCAGGATGACCGCGATCAGGAGAACGTAGATTTGCCTCTCTGAACGCGTGTACATAGCCTGGATCTGCTCCGTCGCCTGCTGTTCGATCTCGTTGTTTTCCACCAGCAGCCGCGCCACCGTATTCGTCAGTGCCGCCTGCTGCGGCTGAAGCGTGTTCAGGATGAGGGCGCGCGCCGCAGCGGGATCGGAGTCGACGATCTCAAATAGGCGGTCCACCGTGGTCCAGAACTGCGCGAGGGAGCGCACTACGTACTGCTGGCGCCCGGGAGCGCGCGCCAGCGGAGCGTGCTCGGACTCGAGCCTGAGCGCGTCATCGAGATTCACCCGGATGCGGGCGAACTGGGCGCGGAAGGCCGAAAGCGGATAGGGCTCGTCATTGTCGAGCATGTCGCGCATGGCCAGCCCGAGAGAGTTGAGATTGTTCTGGATGCGCAGCAGTTGCAGCGAGTCCTTGCGGTTGCGGTCGACGATGCCGGTCTGGAGCCCACGGAGGCCGTCGAGTTGCCGCAGCGCGAACAGCGAGAACACGGCGACCGCGCCCAGGGTAACGGCCAGTCCGAAAAGCAGCCGGTTTGTCGGCGAGGCGACGTGTGGGCGCATGTGCGACGACTTGTGTCCAGCAGCCTAATCTAAAGCATAGTAGCGCCGCGTGGTCAAGTTTCCGGTTTAGACAAGCTCCCGAGCCGCTGCTGGCCCGTGGGCCATCATACTGGTGTGCGGCAACCGGGCGCTGGCGAACGGGTCTTTGCCGGCCGGGGCCTTTCGCGCCTCTCGCAGAGGTTTATCGTTATTAACATCGCTCCCGCGCTGGAAGCCCCGGAGCAGGCGGCGCCGGCACCCCCTTGCGTTGTATGCAAATCCGGTTGCGAAGCGAGCCCAACCGGCTAACTCATTTTGCTTAGTTTATTTAAGGTATTCACACCCGAATACCCGGATGCTATAATCCGGCGCTGTAAAAGGTTAGTCCAGGGTTTAGGGAGTTAGTTCCGGTCACAGCACCGTATGTGTCGTCTGCGGGAGGCGTGTGGGCGGACACGAGGAGACTTCATACCATGACCATCAGCGACGTTCTCGGTGAACTGGCGGCAGGCGTTACGAGCATCCCCAAGAAGGCCATCAGTAATCCCGAGGTGCTTAACGAAGCCTATGAATACGCCAAGCCGAGTTCTTTCTCGCGCGGCATCCGCATTGATCTAAACGGGCTCTCCATTCTGTTTATTTCCGGGACCGCGAGCGTGGATGAGAACGGGGCATCCGTGCACGTCGGAAATTTCCGCGCGCAGTGCCGCAGAACGTTCTACAACATCACGAAACTGCTCGAGTCCGAGGGCGCCACCTGGAAAGACGTCGTGCGGACTACGTGTTACCTTCGCGACATCGACCGCGACTACGCCGCGTTCAACGAGGAGCGGACCCGGTTTTACACAGAACAGGGTCTGAACCCTCTCCCAGCATCGACGGGTATCCAGGCGAAGCTGTGCCGCCCGGAACTGCTGGTTGAGATCGAGGCCATTGCGATGTTCAAGCGCAACGGCCCAGGCAACTAGCGCCAGCGCTTCCCAGCAGCATACGCGCGGCAGAGGTCTACTTGCATGGCGCAAGGCGCTAAGTTACCTGTTTTGATCGCAGTATCCGCCGCCGCTCTGATTTGCCAGCAGCCCGCAAAGCGCGATCCCGGCGCCGCCTTTCCGATCGTGTACACGCGCCTTCCGGCGGCCGCGGCCGGCGAGTGGCGTCCCACCGAAGGCGCTAGCTTGCGCGGCTACGGCGAGGGCGGAAGCATCGTTCTGCGCCTGCCTGCCGGCGGCGAGCGCGTGTTGACGCGCGGTTTTGCGAGCGCCGCGGACCCGGAGATCTCGTTCGACGGGAAGCGCATCCTGTTTGCCGCGAAGCGCGCGCCCGGAGACGCCTGGAACATCTTCGAAATGAACGCCGACGGCTCCGGCGTCCGCCAGGTGACGCGCGACGCGGGCAACTGCCGGAATCCCGTATACACGTCGCCGATTTTCTACTTGAACGACCCTGCGCCGGTTCGCCAGATCGCGTTCGTGAGCGACCTCGCGGGAGAGCGCGCCGAGTATGGCGGCGCGCCGGCCACAAGCCTGTACACCGTCCGCGAGGACGGCAGCGGGCTGCGGCGCCTGACCTATACGGCATCCAGCAGTTTCGATCCGGTGGTGATGCCGGATGGACGGCTTCTGTTCGCGAGTTGGATGGGGCGCTCCGCGCGAACCCTGATAGAGTTGTTCGGCGTTCATAACGACGGGGTGGATTTCGCGGCGTTCTCGGGCTCGCAGGGCGCGCGGCTCAAAGCCATGCCGGTTGTAACGGCAAAGCGCGTGGTGATGTTTGTCGAACCGGATGAAAAAGCCTGGGACGGCGCGGGTGCGCTGGCGAGCGTGACGCTGCGACGGAGTCTGAAATCGTACCGGCGGCTTACCTCGCCCGAACAAGGGTTGTTCCATTCGCCTTCGGCGCTGCCGGATGGCTCGGTGCTCATGTCGCGCCGGGCGCCGGGTGGAACGCACGGCGTGTACCGCTACGAGCCGGACACGGGAAACCTGACGCTGGTGTTCCGGACCCCGAATGCTCACGCCATCCAGGCGCGCGCGCTGGTTGCACGGGAGGAACCTGACGCGCATTCGTCCGTCGTGGAGGACGATGCCGACTGGTCGAAGCTGTACTGCCTGAGCGTGTACGACAGCGATCTCGGCCGGGACGTGTTCCAGCCGGGGATGGCCCGGCGCCTCCGCGTGCTCGAGGGCGTTCCCGCCAAAGGAGACGACACGGGCACGAAATCGAAGACGCTTCGGCGCAGGTTCCTGGGCGAGATCGACCTCGACGAAGACGGCTCGTTTCAGATCGAGGTTCCTCCGAATATCCCAATACAGCTCCAGGTTCTGGACGAGAACGGAATGTCCATCCGGTCCACGTCCTGGATGTGGGCAAAGAACAAGGAGCAGCGGGGCTGCATCGGCTGTCACGAGGACGGGGAGCGCACTCCCGAGAACGTGATGGCAAAAGCGCTCCTTCACCCAGCGCCGAAACTGACGCTGCCTCCTGAGCGCCGCCGCGCCATCGAATTCGCGCGCGATGTCGAGCCCATCATCAGGGCGAAGTGCGCGGAGTGCCACGGCGACATGACGACAACCAGGCTGGCCGGGGATTCGCGATCCATCTATGGCGAGTTGTGGAGACTTACGACGCCCGGGCGCGCCCGGACCAGCCGTCTGGTCTGGATGCTGAACGGCAGGAACACGTCACGGCCATGGGACGCCGAGGCGAATTCCCCAGCGCCCGAACCGATGCCGCCGCCAGGATCGGCCCAGTTGACCGACGACGAGAAGCGGACCATTGTCGAGTGGATCGACCTGGGCGCTCACTTCACTGCATTGCCGGACGGCGCGGCGGGAGGGAAGCGATGAGGCTCTTACTGATCTCGGCGCTGGCTGTGCTTTCGGCCGCTGGAGAAAAGAAACTCCCGGTCTTTACGGACATCACCGAGCAGGCCGGCATCACATTCCGGTACTCGTATGGCGACCGTCACATGGACAACATAGTCGAGGGAACGGGCGCCGGCGTGTGCCTGTTCGACTATAACAATGACGGCCTGCTCGATATCTATTTCGTCACCGGGAAGTGGACTAAGGGCGTCAGCGACAACGAGGGGCGCGACCTGCGGGGCAAGCTGTCTAACAAGCTCTACAGGAACAACGGCGACGGCACATTTACCGACGTGACGGCCCAGGCGGGCGTGGACGGCAAGGGGATCTTCTCGACGGGCTGCTCGGCAGCGGACTACGACAATGACGGGGATGAGGATCTGTATGTTCTGAACTACGGTCCTAACCTGCTGTATCGGAACAACGGCGACGGAACGTTCACCGAGGTTGGAGAACAGGCGGGTCTGGCGGATGCTACGCACTGGAGCATCTCCGCAGTCTGGTACGACTACAACAACGACGGCTGGCTCGATGTCTACGTCTGCAACTACCTTACCTACGACGATGGCAAGTTCCGCGATTTCTATCCGGCCGCGGGCTATCCCGGGCCGCTGAGCTACAACGGCGAGCCGGACTTTCTGTTCCGCAATAACGGAGACGGCACATTCACCGACGTCACTAAAGAAGTCGGAATGTGGAAGCCGGACGGGCGCGGCATGAGCGTGACCGTGGCCGACCTGAACAACGACGGGCGCCTCGACGTGTTCGTCACGAACGACTCGATGGAGAACGACCACTTCGAAGCCTTGCCGGACGGAACGTACATCGAGCGCTCGGTCGATGCGGGCACGGCGTTCGGCGAAAACGGACAGAACGTCGCGTCCATGGGGCCGTTCGTGGGCGATGTCAACCGCGATGGCTTGCCCGACATCTACATTCCCGACCTGAACTACAACAGCCTGCTTGTTGGGGTGAGGCCGGGGCTATGGCAGCACCGGTCGGTGCAGTCCGGCCTGGCGCAGATGATGGGCCAGTACGCCGGCTGGGCCGGCATACTGCTCGACTACGACAACGACGGCTGGCTCGACATCTTCACTACGCACGGCAACGCGCACCACGAGTACGTGCAGGAAGACACGCTGGCGCGAAATCGCGGCGACGGCACGTTCGAGGATGTGTCGCAGTTGTCGGGGACGTACTTTTTCGAGAAATACGTCGGCCGCGGGGCGGCCTGGGGCGACATTGACAACGACGGCGATACCGACCTGGTCATCGTGAACATAAACGCCCCGGCGAAGGTTCTACGCAACGACGGCGGAGACCAGACGGGCAACTGGCTGAGAGTCGAGCCTCTGCTGAGGTTCCCTACTGGATCGCGCCTGGCCATCGGCGCGCGCGTGACGGCCACAACTGGGACTCTGAGGCAGGTAGAGGATGTCATTCCTGTCCGCGGATACCTGTCGCAGGGTGACGGTCGGCTGCTTTTCGGGTTGGGTGCGAACGAATCAGCCACAGTCGAGATCCGCTGGCCGGACGGGAAGGTGGAAAAAATCGGGAACGTCAGGGCGAACCAGTCTTTGAAGCCGGTGCACGACGCGCTGGCAAGCGGAGGGACCAGGAGATGAAGCGTGCTGCGCTGGTGTTTAGCGCTTGCGCGGCGCTGACCGTCGCCGCCGTGGCGACGCTTCACGGTGCGCCGAACAAGAAGCCGGTCTATGTGGGCTCGCGCGTGTGCGGAAGCTGTCACACCGGGGGCGGAATGGGCAACCAGTACAGCCTGTGGCTGCACTCCAAGCACAGCCGCGCCTGGGCGGCGCTGGCCCGTCCGGAATCGCGGCAAATTGCGGAGATCAGCGGGCTGCGCCAGAAACCGCAGGAGTCGCCCATCTGCCTGGGCTGCCATGCCACCGCGTACGACGCGGAAGAGTGGCAGAAGGACGACACGTTCCGCATCGAAGAAGGCGTGCAGTGCGAGAGGTGCCACGGCCCAGGCAGCGAGTACATGGCTGCGGACATCATGCGCGACAGGAAGGCCGCCATGGAGAACGGCCTCAGAATGCCGGACGAGCGGCTCTGCATGGGATGCCACATCGAGAAAGGCTCGCACGCAGCGGTGCTCAAGACCGCCCCGGTGGACATGAAGAAGGGCAGGGAGATGATCGCTTATCCTCTGCCGGAGGGGAAACGCGCGACGGGCTCCATCCCGGCGCTGCCGCAACCGGAGAAGACGGACGGGCCCAAGTACGTCGGCTCCGCGGTGTGCGGCTCGTGCCATAGGGGCGAGCTGCACGGTCACCAGTACAGCCTTTGGCGCATGAGCCCGCACGCACAGGCGTGGGCGGTCCTGAGTTCTCCCAAGGCATACGAACAGGCCGCGAAGCAGGGCATCGAGGGAGAGCCGGCGGAAGCGCCGGAGTGCCTGAGGTGCCACGCGACCGGATACGGCGCGCCCCGGCTCGAAACGGCGCTCGCCGACGAGGGCGTGGGGTGTGAAGCGTGTCACGGGCCGGGCTCTGAATATATGCCCGAAGCCATCATGCGCGACCGGCGCGCGGCGGTTCAAGCGGGCTTGAAGATGCCCTCGGCTGAAACCTGCCGCACCTGCCACGGGGAGAAGTTCGATGCCGCGGCGGGTATGGAGAAAATCGCGCATCCTACAAAACCGCTGGTTTCGAGCACGAACGGCGGCGCCGAGGAGGTCCGCTACAAGAACCCTGTCAACATGGCTTTGCGGCCTGGCTCGAAGGAACTGTGGGTGGCGTGCGAGGGATCGGATTCGTTGATCGTCGTCGACACGGCCGCGCGGGAGCGTGTGGCGGAGATCCCTGTAGGCCGCATGCCGGCGGACGTAACCTTCACGCCGGACGGCCGGATCGCTTTCGCGAGCAATCGTCATGACGACACCGTGTCGGTGCTCGACGCGGATGCGCGAAAGGTGATCCAGACGCTGAAAGTAGGCGACGAGCCGCATGGCCTGATGACGGACCGCGAGGGCAGGATGCTGTACGTCCTCAACACCTCCTCGGAAGACATGACGGTGTTCGACGTGGCGGAGCTCGAGTACACGAAGACGCTGAGCGCGAGCCGCGGTCCGTGGTCGATGGCGCTTTCTCCGGACGGCGCGAGGATGCTCGTGACAAACATGCTCTCCCGGTTCACGCCCCTCCGTGAACCCTTCGTCTCGGAAGTAACTGAAATCGAAACCGGCCGCGGTGTGGTTAGCGAGCGCCACGTCGTCGATGGCGCGAACATGATGATGGGCATTGACTGGCACCCGAGCGGCGAGTACGCAGTCGCGACGATGAACCGCACCAAAAACTTGGTGCCCATGACCCGCCTTCTGCAGGGCTGGACCATCACGAACGGTCTGGCGCTGATTCGCGCTGACGGCGAAGTGAACCAGGTGCTGCTCGACGAGCCCGATATGGGCTTCGCGGACGCCGCCGACGTCGCCTGCACGCCCGACGGGCGGTATGCGCTCGTCACGAGCGCCGGCACGAACCGCGTCGCGGTTGTGGATCTCGAGAAACTGATGGCGATCCTCCGCCGCGCGACGCCCTACGAGCTAAAGCACGTCCTGCCCAATCACCTTGGCTACGCCACCGAATTCGTCATCAAGCACATAGACGTTAAGGACAGCCCTCGCGGAATCCTGGCTTCGCCGGACAACCGGGTGGCGTACGTCGCTAACACGCTCGATGACTCGCTGACGGTGATCGACCTCGCAAAGATGGAGGCCGCCGGACGCATCGACCTCGGCGGGCCCAAGCAGATCACGAAGCGGCGGAAGGGCGAGCTCCTCTTCCACAACGCGAGGATTACTTTCCACCGGCAGCACTCCTGCCATTCCTGCCATCCGGATGGCCATATCGACGGCATCACGTACGACATCGAGGGGGACGGCATAGGGGTGAGCCCGGTGGATAACCGCACGCTAAGGGGCATACTGGACACCGCTCCCTTCAAATGGGAAGGGACGAACCCGAGCCTTTCACGGCAGTGCGGAGCGAGGCTGGCCGTATTCTTTACGCGCCTTGCGCCGTTCACGCCCGAGGAGCTGGCCGCGGTGGACTACTACATCACCACCATCGAACGCCCGCCGAACCGGTACCGGGCGCTCGGCGCTCCGCTGACGCCCGCGCAACGGCGCGGAAAGGCGTTGTTCGCGCGTACGACGACCACCGATGGCCGCGAAATCCCGGTGGAAAACCGGTGTATCACGTGCCACTTTCCGCCGTACTTCACAGATCGCAGCTTGCACGACGTCGGAACCAAGCAGCCGTCGGATCGTCAGGGCAAGTTCGACACGCCGCACCTGAATAACATCTACGACTCGGCGCCGTATCTTCACAACGGCATGGCCGCCACGCTCGAAGAGATCTGGACGGTTTACAACCCCGACGATACTCACGGCGTGACGAACGACATGACGAAGGATCAGCTCAACGATTTGATCGAGTACCTCAAGACACTGTGAGGAGGCTTGTATGCGGACCAGCGCGGCCGCTGTAGTGATTCTGGCCTTCTGCGGAGCGGCTTTCGGGGCCGATGCCGTGAAGCTGCCGTACGTCTACACCAAATGGAAACACTTCACCGTCAAAGACGGTCTTCCAAACGACCACATCTTCGCTATAAAAGCGGACGGCCCGCGCGTGTGGATCGGCACCGAGAATGGCCTGGCCATGCTCGACAAGCGCACCGGAAAGATCAGGAGCTGGACCGAGAAAGACGGCCTGCCGTTCCAGGCTGTTGCCGGTATCGATATTGACCCCAAGACCGGGGACGTCTGGCTGGCGCTGTTCGGTGGAGGGCTGGCGCGGTTCTCGGGCGGGCGCTTCGACCACTGGCACCAACTGAACAGCGGGCTTGTGAACGACGTGGTGTACGGTGTCGCTGTCCAGGGCGACAACGTCTGGGCCGCCACCACCGCCGGAGCCAGCCGCTACAACACCAGGACCGGTGAGTGGACCATTTACAACGAGAAGAACGCTCCCATGGAGGAGATATGGAACTACGGCATCAGCTATAACGGCGGCGACAAGATGTTCCTGGCCGTGTGGGGCAGCGGAGTTCTCGAGTACACAATCTCGACGGACCGCTGGAAGGATTACCTGGATCCGGACCGCGAGATGGAGATAGACCTGTACCGCGACGATGGCATTCTCCACGTGATCACTACCGCCGCCCAGGAAGTTGAGGGCGCTTTGTGGGTTTCGTCGTACTTCGGCGCGTCCAGATACGACGGGCGCAACTGGCGGGCATTCTACAACCAGGACTCCGGGCTGCCGAGCGATTTCATCAACAACCTGAGCGCCCGCAGTTCGGACGAGGCCTGGTTCTGTACTGACAAGGGCGCGGCCGCGATCGTGGATTTTGCGACCAACACATGGGTGTCCTATACGCGGAACCCGGACGGCGAAGGCGGCAAGGCGGTCGTGATGCGGGACAAACAGGTGCTCGAGACGGTGGAACTGCCCGTCAGCATTCCGCACAACTACATCATCGCCGCCGACGTGGACGGCAACGACGTATGGATAGGCACGGCTAAGGGCCTGGGCTGGGGCATCGGCGAGGGGTATTACAGGGGCCTGCGCGAGCGGCCTCCTATGGTAACCAGCATCGCGCAGCAGCAGGGAGGCGCAAAGTGACAGCCAGATTCGTGTTGCTCGCCGCCACCGCCGCTTTGGCGTGGGCGCAGTACAAGCCGGACCCGAAAGTCGAACCCTGGATCTTGCTGGGCGATCCGGAAGCAGCCAGGATACTGAAGGAAGTCAACAGCCTCACGGCCTATCAGACTCCCAAGCTGCCGCTGCGCATCGACACGAACTACGCCAAGACTCCGGAGTCAGTGGAGCCGTACGGCGGGATAAAGCCGTACAAGCGGCACTTTCTGACTCAGATGGAGTACACGGGACCCGGGCGCGCGATTCCGGAGCCCGGCCCGGACTTGAGAACCGTGAAGATCGGTTTCATCGGGCCGCTCATGGCGACGGTGTCGGCGGCCACAGGCGGCATGAGCCACGAGGAAACCCTCGGCATAAAGATGCTGCAGGGTGCGCGGCTGGCGATCGAGGAGGCCAACGCGCGCGGAGGCTACCTCAAGCGCAAGATACCTTTCGAGCTCGTCATCAGCAACGATAACGGCCTGTGGGGCGCGTCCGGGAACGAGATCATCAAGCAGGCATATAAGGACAACGTCTGGGGGATTCTCGGCACCATCGACGGCGCGAACAGTCATATCGCCATCCGTGTTGCGCTCAAGGCCGAGCTGGTCATGGTCAACACCGGGAATACGGATCCGACGTATATCGAGACGAACATTCCGTGGGTCATGCGGTGCATCGGCGACGACCGCCAGATGGGCTATCTCCTCGTCGACTACATGATTCGCAAGATGGGGCACAAGCGGATAGGGATCATCCGCAGTTCCAACCGCTACGGGCGGTTCGGGGTGCGCGAGGTGAACGACTCGGCGCGGCGCATGCAATACCCCATCCTGATCGAGATGGCGTACAAGGTTGGCTCCACGGATTTCTCGCTCCAGCTCGAGCGCATGAAGGCCTCCAATCTCGACGCGGTCGTGCACTGGGGCGACGCGAAGGAAGGCGCGCTGATCCTGAATCAGATGCGGGCGATAGGCATGACGCAGCCCTTCTACGGGTGCGACCGCATGGTCTCGGACGAGTTTGTCAAGATCGCCGGCAAGAACGCCGAGGGCGTCGTCGCCGGGTATCCCTGGAATCCCGACAGCAACAATCCGTTGTTCGCGTCCTTCCGCGAGCGGTTCAAGGCGCGCTTTGGCGAAGAGCCAGAGACGTACGCCTCGCACGCCTACGACGGCATGAACATGCTCATCTGGGCCGTGCAGGAAGCGGGGCTGAACCGCGCCAAGATCCGCGACTTGCTGGCGTACCGCAACACTCCTTTCCGGGGCGTAACCGGAGATATTCAGTTCAGTGCCGTGCTCGACGACATCGGCGAGGTGTTCCTGGCTAAGTACGAGGGGGGCCGGTGGAAGTATTACTCGCGCAAGGATCTCGGCGTTCCGGAATCGGATCTGCCACGCCGCACGCCGGAGCACGTGGGCCTGCAGGCGCCAAGAGCGGAGTGACGCGCCTCATAGCAGTTCTCCTTGTAGCCGCGGCCTGGGGCGCAGCCCAGGATGCGCCCCAGCCGTACAAAGATGGCCGCAAGACGCCTGTCGAGTTCGCGGGCCCGGGGGCGGAGTCTCCCGAGCCGGAGGTCAGCGAGGTTCTCTTCGGCTGGTTCGGGCCTCCGGAAGGTCCCATGTGGGATGCTGCGAACCAGGCTCTCGCCGAGCTAAACCGCGACGGCGGGTACAAAGGGCGGCCGTTTCGCCTTTTACCAGGCTGGGCCGACGATCCGTGGCGCGCCGGCGCGCAGCACCTGACGCGCATGGCGTTTCGCGACCGCGTCTGGGCCATCATCGCCACGGAGAACGGGGATGCGGTGCACCTGGCGGAGCAGATTGCGGCCAAAGCCCTCCTCACGGTTGTGAACCCCTCCTCATCGGACCGCAGCATCCACACCGCCGGATTGCCCTGGATCTTCTCGTGCGTGCAGGGCGACGACGTGATAGCGCAGGCGCTCGCGCAGGCCGTGAAAGGGCAGTCTGTGCTCGTCATCGCTTCAACGGATCACGATTCGCGGGCACTGCTATCGAAGCTGAAGCCGCTGGTCTCGATCTCGCGTCTGGTCGAGTTCGGGCCGAACGACGCTGGACGCGCTGCCGCGGCTGTCGCGAACGGCATCGAACCGGCCATCGTCATCGCAGACGCGCGGGACAGCGCCGCTGCGGTGAGTGCACTTCGCGAAAGCGGCTACAAGGGGCAGATATACGGCGGACCCTCCATGGGCCGGGCGGAGTTCAACGGTGCTGGTGTTCAGTTCCCGCTGCTGAGCGAGCAGACGCGGTTCCCCGACTATGCCTCTGCATGCGCTTACGATTCGGTGAAGATGCTTGCGCAGGCGGTGCGGCGGGGCGGTTTGAACCGTGAGCGGATACGCAGGGCCATGGGCGCCCTCTCGCCGTACGAAGGCGCGAGCGGCCTCATCGAGTGGGACGAGTTCGGGCAGAACCGGCGGCCCGTACGCATCGTTTCGAAGGCGGAGGCTCAACAGAATCCGCAGTGAAAAGAACGGGGCGCCGCGCAAGTCTGCGCCGCGGCGTCCAGGTGCACTCGTTACGCCCTCTCCAGCGTTGAGACCGTCTCGATGTGGTAAGTCTGCGGGAACAAGTCTATCAGGGTGAGCCGCGCTAGCCTGTAGCCGCCCGCCGTGAGAGCGGCGAGGTCGCGCGCGAGCGTCGCGGGATCGCACGACACAATGGAAAGCCGCGCCGGCTCCAGCCGCAGCAGAGAGCGCACCGCGGACTTGCCCAAGCCCGCACGAGGCGGGTCGGCAAGGACGAAATCCGGCGCTTCGGAGATGCCTTCAAGAAATGCTTCCACCGGACTGCGGCGTACCTCGAGGCGCACGCCGGCGCGTTCGGCGTTGTACTCCAGGTCGCGTGCCGCGGCGCCGCCCTCGACAGCCGTGACGCGCTCGAACCGCCGCGCGAGCTGCAGAGAGAACAGGCCTGCGCCGGCATACAGATCGAACGCCGTCCCGCCCGATGCGCCCTCGAGCGCGCGCTCGACGAGCCGGCCGGTGAGGAAGCGGTTTACCTGGAAGAACGAATTGCGGCCCACGCGGTAGGTGTCCGATGCGGCGCGGTACTCGATTGCGGCGGGCGCGAAGCCCGGAACCGCCTCCGCGCACCACTCAAAGAAGCGCCGCGCGACGGGGCGGTCCGTTTCGCGCACGTTTATCTGAACCTCCGTTTCGTTCGTGAACACCTCGACGGATCGCACAAAAGCGGGCCAGCGGCGGTCGCGCACCATGCCGTTGAGCGCCGTGAGGACCTCGTTGATCCGGGGCGATGAGATGGGGCAGCGGTCCACCGGAACGAGAGCGTGCGTGCCGAAGCCGAAATAGCCGAGCCGGTTGCGCTCAACGTGGAACTGTGTGCGGTTTCGGTAGCCCCAGGGCTCGCCTGTGATTGCATCGATCTCGCCGGGAGGCTCGAGCTTGCCGATGCGCGCCAACGTCTCGGCGACTATCGCGCGTTTCGCCTCCACTTGCGCCTCGTAGATGCCGTGCTGGTACTGGCATCCCCCACACCGGTAGAAAAAAGGGCAGGGCGGATGGGTCCGCGCCGCTGAAGGCTCGACGACGCTCTCGAGCCGGGCCGAGAGCACGCCGCGGCGCCCTGCCTGCGGCTCGATGCGCACGCGCTCGCCTGGAAGCACGAACGGCACCAGCGCGACGCGCCCATCGATGCGCGCCAGTCCCGCGCCGCCATAGACGAGCTTTTCGATAACGGCCTCAACGGCCCTCGGATTTGTTTCGAAGTCCGGCATCACAGTAGGATGGTGTTTCGTCCCTTTCTTCGAATGAAACCACGAGTCTTCTCCGGAATGCAGCCTTCGGGCAACCTGCACATTGGTAACTACCTTGGCGCGCTCAAGAATTGGGTCACGATGCAGTACGACTACGAGGCCATCTTCGGCATCGTCGATCTGCACGCCATCACGGAGTACCAGGAGCCCGCGAAGCTGCGCGCAAAGATACGCGAGTTGGCCGGGCTGTTCCTGGCCGCGGGCATCGACCCGAAGCAGACCGCCATCATCGTGCAGTCCTCCGTGCCGGCGCACACGGAGCTGGCCTGGATGCTCACCTGTGTCACGCCCGTCGGCTGGCTGGAGCGCATGACGCAGTTCAAGGCGAAGTCCGCAGGCCGCGAAACCGTAAGCGACGGCCTGTTGCAGTATCCGGTGCTGATGGCCGCGGACATCCTGCTGTACCAGGCCGCGATCGTGCCTGTCGGTGACGACCAGTCGCAGCACCTGGAACTCACGCGCGACATCGCGCAGCGCTTCAACTCGCTCTACGGCGAAACGTTTGTGGTTCCCGAAACGAAGCTGCCCATGGTGGGCGCGCGCGTCATGGGGCTCGACGACCCCACCAAGAAGATGAGCAAGTCCACCGCGGGCGCGAACCACGCCATCGCGCTGCTCGATCCGCCCGATGCGATCAGGAAGAAGATCATGCGTGCGACGACGGATTCGGCGCCCGCAGTCGATTTCAGCTCGCTCGGCGCGGGTGTGGAGAACCTGCTAACCATTTATCAGGCTTTCAGCGGCGCAACCGACGACGAGATGCGCGAGCGCTTCTCCGGCATGCGGTACGGCGACCTGAAGAAGACGGTGGCGGAGATGGTCATTGAGAGCCTCGCGCCGCTGCAGAAGCGCTATTGCGAGATCGCGGCGGACCCGGGCTATATCGACGGCATCCTGCGCGAGGCAGCCGAGCGTGTCAGCCCGATCGCAAACAACACCGTGGAAACTGTCAAGCAGCGGATGGGCCTGTACACGGCCGGGTAGCCTGGCAACCGCGGCCGGGTCGAGATGTCTTCCGGCGGGGCCGGGTTCCTGAGCGCATGCTATAATTCCGGCCGCCTGTACGCGTATGCAGGACCTCATCCAGCAGATGCGCCGCGACTGGGACGCCCGCGCGCGGGAGGACGCCCGCTACTACGTCGCGTTCGGCCGCAGGGACCAGGACGATGAGGAGTTCGCGCAGACCGCCGAAGAAGTGCTGGGCCGCCTTCGCCTCGACTGCTTATATCTACCCGCCACGCCGGTCCGGGAGCGGCGGTTTCTCGAGATCGGATGCGGCCTCGGGCGGCTCATGCGCCAGCTTGCGGCCGACTGCGGCGACATATACGGCGTGGACATATCCCCCGAGATGGTCGCGCGCGCGGCCGAATATCTTGCATCCACTCCCTCAGCACACGTGAGCGTTACGGAGGGGAACGATCTCGCGGCGTTCGCCAGCGATTCCTTCGACTTCGTCTACTCGTACGCTGTGTTCCAACATATTCCGGACCGCTCTCTGATCGAGAGGTATATCGAAGAAGCATACAGGGTGCTCAAGCCGGGGGGCATCTTCTCGGCTCAGTTCAACGGCGTACAGCCGGACACCACATGCCGCGATTCGTGGGTAGGCGTCTGGATAGCCGAAGAGGATTTGTTCGCCTTCCTGAAGCAGCGCGGCTGGCGCGTGCTCGCCAGCGAAGGCCGCGACACCCAGTATCTGTGGGTGACCGCGCGAAAGCTGCCGCCGGGAGCCGGGAAGCCGCCCGGGCGTTTGCGGATCGCATCCGTCCGCAACGAAGCCGGTGGACGCGCGTTATTCGCCGGCGGCCCGCACGGCTTCGGAACGATGATCGTCGAAGGCTTGAGCGACGAGCACGCCGATCTCGCCAGCCTCAGACTCTCCTTCGGCGACCGCCCGGCGCAGATCACGCGAATCTGGCCTGTGGAGGCCAACGGCGCACGCCGGCTTACGATCTACGTCCCGGATACCGTGCGTGCCGGCTTTCAGCCGGCCGTGCTCAGCTATCTTGGCCGGCGCATTTCCAACCTGATGATGGCCGAGGTGTGTCCAAGCCCACCCGCGGCTCCGCGCATCGTTTATGTGGGCGACGGGAAAGAGTACTGTCTGGGCCCAGTCATCAAGTGTTCTGCCATGCATATCGCCGTTGCGGACGTGATCGACGCGGGCTCGATCGGGGTCGCGATCGGCGCGCAAAGAGTCAGCGGCATCTCCGTGTCCCGCGTCGATCCGGTTCAGCGGTTCTATCTGGTCAGCGTGCCGGTTCCGCCCGGCATAGCAGGAAAGTGCGAGGTGCGCGTTTCGGCGGATGGCCACGAATTGCCGCCGGTCGCGGTCGAGATAGTGAGGTGTGACTGAGCGGAAGCGCGCTACCTCGGCGTGAACTCGAGGACATCTTCCGCCTCAGCCTTGTCGAACGGAAAGGTACGCCCGCGGCCACGGTAGAAGTCTTCCCACTGATCCGTGAGGTGCCGCGATAGTGGCTGCCCGGAAACTCCCGTAAGCAGCGTCAGTTGCGAGCGGTTCCAATCGGCGAGGTCCAGCGCCATTCGCATTGACGGGCCGACAACGCGCGTTGTCTGTTTCACCGTGAACGCCGAGCCGCTTTGCGCCACCGGACCGATCGTGTAATACCTGCCCACGAACGGCAGGCGCGAGAGCACCGGGTGCGGGATGTGCAGCCTGTTGTAGACGCCCCAGCTCCACCGCCTCACGTTGTCGCCCTGCATGCGCCGGCCCTCATCCACGGCCTCGCGAAAACTGCGAACGATGATCTCGTCCCAGTCCTCAAAAAGATCCCGGGGGCGTGCGCGGAGCAGTTCCTGCACGACCGCCGGTGCTGTCTGCCTCGCAGGTATCGCCAGCTTCGCCTCCGCGGCGCGTTCGGCAATCTCTGTCCAGAGGTGCTGGTAGGCGAGAGTGGCCAACAACGGCGCGGCCGAGTTCTGGTCCATCTGGCCGTTCCAGTCGCGCAATACCGCTATGGCGTCCGCCACGTCCGCGCCGCGGCCCTTGTGCGCGGCTACCACTTCACGCGAAAACTGCAGCAGGAATCCGGAGTAGACGTCGTTTTGGATCGCCGCCATGTCCGCGGCGCGCCAGCCGCTGCGCGACTCGAGTATCGACTCGATTCGCTGCGCCCGGAACGGAGCGGCAAAGTTGCCGCTGACGGTATAGGCGTAGTCCGGGGGAAACGGGTTCTGATTGGCTGTGACGATCCGGCCCGAAGGCGGGTTGAAGAGGTGCGGAAGCTCGTCAAACGGAATCGCGCCGAGCCAGTCGTAGTCCCCGGAAGCGCCGTCAACGGGCGCGGTGCCGTCGAAACCGCGACGGACCGGCAGGCGTCCGGCCACCTGGTAACCGATGTTCCCGTCCACGTCGGCGTATACGAAGTTCTGCGCGGGTCCGGAGAAGCCGGCCAGCGCCGCCCGGAACTCGTTCCAGTTCGCGGCGCGGTTGAGGTCTATGATTGGATACCGGAAGCCGCCCGGCTCGGCCGCGGTCCAGCGCAGCGCAATTGCTTGCCCGTTCACGATGGACACCGGGCCGTTGCGCGTCACCCACTGGGTATACTCTACGCTCGCGCCGCCCCTGACGCCGATGGCGTTGCGCTCAAGGCGCGCCTGCTCCTCTTTGCCTCGAACGACATACCGGCCCGTGCGCGGGTCCAGCTTTTCAACGTAGAGATCCTGCACGTCGAAACCGAGATTCGCCATGCCCCAGGCGATGCGTTCGTTGTGCCCGATGATCACGCCGGGCACTCCGGGCAGCGCGACACCAGCGGCATTCAGTCCCGGAGCGCTCAACTGAACGGCGTGCCAGATGCCGGGAAGCGAGTACTGCAGGTGCGGATCATTCGCGAGGATGGGCTTGCCGGTCGCGGTGTGGCGCCCCGAGATCACCCAGGCGTTGGACCCTTGGGCCGCGGCTGGCCCCGCTGCGGCCAGCGCGTTGGGGGCGCGGAGGTCGCCCGTCCAGGTGCTGGTGAGGTCGCGGTACAGCTGCAGGCCGACCAGGATGCTGTCGGCGATCCGCCACGGTCGCGGATCGTAGCGGAGCAGGCGGAACTCCACCGGTGGACGGTCGCGATGCGTCTCCAGGTAGAAATTGATGCCGCGTGCATACGCGGCGAAAGCGGCCCGCTCGCCCGGCGTGAGGGCTGCGGCGTGTTCGTCCGCCAGCCGCTCAAGGCGCAGCCGGCGCGCTTCGCGATCCATCTGGAGCCCGGCCTGCCCCAGCACCTCCGCGAGCCGTCCGGCAGCAGTGCGGCGGAGCATATCCATCTGCCACATGCGGTCCTGGGCGGTCGCGAAACCCTGCAGGAACAGGGCGTCCTCGATACTCGAAGCCGTGATGCGGGGCATGCCGGATGCGTCGCGCGCTATCGAGCCGCGCGCGGCTACCGGCGCAACCAGCGTGCCGGAGGTCCGCGGCAACGGCCGCCATGCATACCAGTAGACTCCGATCAGGCCGGCCGTAAATGCCAGCAGTATCAGCGCGTTCAGGACCTTAAGCAGCCGCTTGAGGAGCACTGTTCGAATTGTACAGACTGATACGCTCCCGCGTTATCATTGAGAAATCCGGTTGAAAGCAGAACTACCCCTCCTGTATCCGATCCTCGATACCGCCACGCTGGAGCGGCGCGGCTGTGACGCCTTCTCGGCCGCCGCGGCCATGCTTGAGGGCGGCGCGCGCATCCTTCAGTTCCGGCACAAAGGCAACTTCACACGCGGCGTTTTCGAACAGGCCGAACGCATCGCAGGGTTGTGCCGCTCGGCGGGCGCGCTCTACATCATCGACGACCGCGCCGACATCGCCATGATGCTCGATGCCGGCCTGCATGTCGGGCAGGACGACGTTCCGGCGCACATCGCCCGGAGGCTCATTGGTCCGGACCGAATCCTGGGCTACTCCACCCACAACCAGGAGCAGGTGGCGGCCGCCGCCGGGCAGCCGGTCGACTATCTGGCTTTCGGACCCGTGAATCCGACCGCTTCCAAGGAGAATCCCGACCCTGTGGCCGGTCTGGATGGCCTGCGTGCGGCGAAGGAGGGCGCGGCCGGCCGGCCGCTCGTCGCTATCGGCGGAATCACCCGTGCGAATGCTCTCGAGACGCTCGCCGCGGGCGCGGACTCGCTCGCCGTTATTGGCGACGTGCTGCCGGATCCCTGTACCCCCGAAACCATCCGCTCGCGGATTGAAGAATGGGCACGACTCCTGAAGAAGTGACCGCGCCTGGGCTCGTAAAGGGGCTGGGGCTGCTCGACGCAACCACGCTGGTCATCGGTTCTATGATCGGCTCGGGCATATTCATCGTTGCCGCAGACATAGCGCGGCAGGTGCAGTCTCCCGGGCTGCTCATCCTCACGTGGGTCATCACGGCAGCGCTCACTATGACCGCTGCGCTCAGCTACGGCGAACTGGCTGCCGCATTTCCGCAGGCTGGAGGGCAGTACGTCTATCTGCGCGAAGCCTTCGGGCCGCTCAGCGCATTCCTGTACGGCTGGACGCTGTTCCTGGTAATCCAGACTGGCACCATAGCCGCCGTTGCCGTCGCGTTCGCCAAGTTTGCCGGCGTCCTCGTGCCCTGGATCTCCACCACGAACAAACTGCTGCCGTTCATCAGCACGCAGCAGTTGGTAGCGATAGGCGTGCTCGTCGCGCTGACCTGGGTGAATACGCGCGGCGTGAAGACCGGCGCCGCCGTGCAGAACGTTTTCACGTTCGCCAAGGTCGGGGCGCTGCTTGGGCTTGTGGGATTAGGGCTGCTGCTCGGCCGTAACCCCGAAGCCATCGCCCAGAACTTCGGCGGCTTCTGGGATAACGCGGACTGGAGCTGGACGACCATTCGCATTCTCGGCGTGGCGCTCGTAGGCGCGCTGTTCTCCTCGGACGCCTGGAACAACGTCACCTTCACCGCGGGCGAGATCCGCAACCCGCGGCGAAACGTTCCGCTGGCGCTCGGCATCGGCGTGGGCACCGTTTCGCTGATCTACCTCGCGTGCAACTTTGTGTACCTCAGCGTGCTGCCGCTCGCCGGCATCCAGAACGCCGCTGAGGACCGCGTAGCGACCGCCGCTGCCTCCGGCATCCTCGGGCCGGCCGGCGTGCAGGTGATGGCGGTGGCCATCATGGTCTCGACGTTCGGATGCCTCAACGGCATGATCCTGGCTGGAGCGCGCGTATACTACGCCATGGCGCTCGACAAGCTGTTCTTCCGTCAGGTGGCGGAGCTTGATCCGGTGCGGCGGACACCGGTGGCCTCCCTCGGGCTGCAATGCGTTTGGGCGTGCGCGCTAACGCTCAGCGGCACGTATAGCGATCTCCTGGACTATGTTATATTCGCCGTTTTGTTGTTCTACATGATGACGATCGCGGGCATTTTCGTCCTGCGGCGGAAGCGTCCGGAACTCGAGCGTCCATATCGCGCCGCGGGTTACCCCGTGCTGCCCGCGCTCTACATTGCGGCCGCGGGCGTGATTGAGGTTCTGCTTCTGCTCTATAAACCGTTCTATACATGGCCGGGGCTGATTCTCGTCCTCATGGGCGTGCCGGTCTACTACATCTGGCGCTCGCGGGCGTCCGCGGCGTGAGGTTTCTGCATGGCAAGTACTCTTTTCGCGAGGAAATCGGTCAGCGAGCTTCACGAAGAAGCTGAAGGGCAGGTACTCAAGCGAGCGCTTGGTCCCTGGAACCTGATTGCGTTGGGTATTGGCGCGATCATCGGCGCGGGGCTGTTTTCGCTCACCGGGCTTGCGGCGGCGCAGAACGCCGGTCCAGCGGTCGCGCTTTCGATGGTGGTCGCCGCGACCGGCTGTCTCTTTGCCGGCCTCTGTTACAGCGAGTTCGCCACCATGATCCCGGTTGCCGGCAGCGCCTACACCTACGCCTACACCACCATGGGCGAGTGGCTGGCTTGGATCATCGGCTGGGACCTGGTTCTTGAGTACGCCGTTGGGGCGGCGACCGTGTCGATCTCCTGGAGCGCCTACGTTGTGTCGCTGCTGAACGAGTTTGGCATTCACCTTCCGGCGCAGCTCGTGTCATCCCCGTTCGAGGCGCTCACGCTTCCGGACGGCACGCAGATTCAGGGCGTCATCAATCTGCCGGCCGTTTTCATCGTGACGATGATCTCGCTGCTGCTCATGCTCGGCATCAGGGAGTCCGCGCGGACGAACGCGATCATCGTCGTGATCAAGCTCGCGGTCGTGCTGGTCTTCATCGCGCTCGGCTGGATGTACGTCAACTACAGCAACTACCAGCCGTTCATTCCGCCGAACGAGGGTACTTTCGGGAAGTTCGGTTTCAGCGGCATCATGGCTGGCGCGGGAACGATATTCTTCGCATATATAGGTTTCGACGCGGTTTCCACCGCTGCGCAGGAAGCCAAGAACCCGCAGCGGAACATGCCGATCGGCATCATCGGGTCGCTGGCCATCTGCACCGTGCTCTACGTGCTTTTCTCGCTGGTGCTGACGGGCATCGTAAGCTACAAGGAACTGAACGTCGCCGCGCCGGTGGCCGTCGCCATCGACCGCACTCCGTACCCCTGGCTGCGCACCGCCGTGAAGCTCGGCATCATCGCCGGGTTCACCTCCGTGATACTGGTCATGCTGCTCGGCCAGTCGCGCGTGTTCTACTCCATGTCGCGCGACCGCCTCGTGCCGAAGGTCTTCTCCGACGTCCATCCGCGTTTTGCGACGCCCTGGCGCTCGAATCTGCTGTTCGGCCTTTTCGTCGCGGTGCTGGCGGCGTTCCTGCCGCTGCAGGTGGTGGGACACATGACGAGCATCGGTACGCTGTTTGCGTTCGTGATCGTCTCAGGCGGAATCCTGATCATGCGCCGGACGCAGCCTGACGTGCGCCGGCCTTTCCGCACGCCGCTCGTGCCGCTCGTGCCCATCCTCGGCATCCTCACGAATGCCGCCATGATGTACTCGCTCGGCCCCGACAACTGGACTCGGCTCGTCATCTGGCTCGTCATCGGCCAGATCATCTTTTTCGGCTATAGCCGGCGCCACAGCGCTCTGCGCGCCCGCGATGGTGAGGCAGGCGCGCTGTCGCGCATCGACCGCACGATGATGCTGTCCAATATTGGATTCCTGGCCGGCGGCGTGGTCGGCTTCCTCATGCGTCCGCTGGGACCCGGGGGCGAGACGCTCAGCTTCGAAGACGTGATCTCGCGCGGCGCGAACCTGGCCGACGCGGCGGCAAGGCAGGCCGCGAATAGCGCGTTCATCGGCATGGTGCTCTATGCCGTGGCGGGGGCGGCGGTGCTGGCTCTCATCGGATACGCGACCTCACGCCGCGCCGAGGCGGCTGCTGAGTAGCGAGGCGGGCTCACCGCGCGAGCAGCAGCGCGATGCGGTCCATCACGGACCGTATCTCGCCGCTGTTGCCCGCATAGTTGTTCACGAGAATCGAGAAGGCGACGCGCCCGCCGCGTGCGCGATCGGCATAGCCCGACAGAGCGGACACGCCGTCGAGCGTGCCCGTTTTTGCCCGTATGCGGCGTGCGTTCGCGCTTCCTCCGAAGCGGCCGGCAAGCGTTCCATCCTTGCCCCCGGTGGGAAGTAGCGAAAGCCATGCATCCCGATCCCTCGATGCGTGCATTCGCTCGAGCAGCCTGACGATAGCGTTGGGCGTCGCGAAGTTCTGCCGCGCAAGGCCCGAGCCATCCTTGAGCGCGCACTCGGCCTCGGTAATTCCGAGTTCCGCCAGAAACGCCTTGCGGCCTGCGAGACCGGCGGCCCGGCTGGTCCCGCCGGAGCTGGCGCGCGCCGCCTCGCGCAGCACCATCTCGGCATACAGGTTCTGGCTGTCCTTGGTGATGGTTCGAAGCACCTCCAGGAGGGGCGGGGAAGCGATGCGCGCGAGTTCTATTCCTTGCTGCGGCGGAGCCTCCTCACCCTGCCGCCGGTGGCGCGCTACGGCGCGGCCACGCACCGCCACACCACGTTGGAGCAGCGCTTCACGCAGCGCTTGCGCGGCGTTCAGTGCGGGGTCGCCGCCGGCCAGCAGCAGCACCACCGTGCGCCGCGGCATCGTTCCCGAGATGCGCAGCCAACCCTCTCCGCGCTCGACGACGATATCGCGTTCACCCGAACTGCTCCACCGCACGCGGTTGTCGATCGTGATCGAATCCGAAGCGGGCGTAAGCGTCGCAACGGGCGGGCCGGCTGCCGGCCCCGGACTCAGCGTGACCCGGAAGACGTTGTCGTTGAGCGCAAGCGCGCTGACGGGTGCGCCGTAGTCCCACGTGGAATCGTCTATCGTCCAGCCTTCCGGATACGGCTCCCATTCGTACGCGGTGTCGTCGCCGACGATATCTCCGTCGATAGCCCGCACTCCCGCGGCCACAATGCGATCGGCAAGGTCGCCGAGTTTGAGCGTGGGATCGCCACCGCCGATGAGCGTGAGGTCGCCGCTGATGCGCCCGGCCTGGTCAGGCGCGGTCTCGGACGTCACAACCGTGTGCGTCACGTGCTCCGGCCCCAGGCGCGACAGCGCGAACGCCGTTGTAAACAGCTTGGTGTTCGATGCCGGACGAAAGAGCCGGCCGGAGTTGATCGAGACGAGAGTCTGCCCCGTCGTGAGGTCGACCGCCTTCACCCCCCAGAAGGCGCGCTCGGCCGCCGGCTTTGACCGTATGAGCGACTCCACCTGCCTTTGGAGCGTCTGGCCGGCCACCGGCCACGCGGCGACCAACAACACCGCAAGAAACCGCATCAGAACTCGGATTATACTTCAGGCATGTTGACGCGCCTCGCAACCGCGGTGTTCATGTTGGCCGTCTGCGCCGCAGCTCAACACGGTACCGAGACGCGCCGCAACGCATCCGATTACCCCGCGAACGCCGAAGCAGGCGGCGTATCGCTCGGCGCCGAGTACCTGGCCCGGAGCGCCGGAACGGGCAGGGGCATGATCGTCATTCCGGAGCACATAGTCGTAGACGCTGCTCTGTACCCGGCCGCCGGAAGCACGCTGGAGGTCTCCGCCGGGCACTTCAGGCTGCGTGTGAACGGCAAACAGATTCTTTTGCCGCAACCGGCAGCGTCCGCCGCCGCAGTGCTCAAGTATCCGGACTGGAGCATGCAGCCCGGGTTAGAGGTTGCCGCCGGCTCGGGCGACAGGGGCGTGATACTCAGGCGCCGCCGCCCCGTGGAGCGCTTCCCAGGAGACCGCCGTCCCGGAGAGACGCGCGTGCCAGGAACGGTCTCTGTGGATCGCGCCGAAGATGGCGAGATGCCCCCCGAGGAGATGGTGACGCACGCTGCGCTCCCAGAGGGTCCCACCCGCGGCCCGGTCAGCGGATTCCTGTACTTCTACTACAAGGGCAAGCTGAAGAAGATCAAGGCGCTCGAACTGCTGTACGACACGGGGGAGCGTCAGGCCGCGCTCAAGCTCCGCTGAGCTTCTGCTCCGCTGCGCCGCGATTGCCTACAGCCTGCGCTGTTCGGGCTGCGGCTCGCCGCGCGACGCCTCGATGATATCCGCGACGATCTGTTTGCCGCGCTCGAAGGCCTTCTCGTACGTCTCGCGCCGCTCAGCTCGCGTCATGCCATAGCCGATGCGGTAGAAGCGCTCCAGCGCGACGCCCACCGTATATGTCCCCGCGTAGGCGATAGCCGCCTTTGGGATGATTCCGCCGCCGAGCGGGATCTTCCCCACCAGCTCGCGCGCGATCGCGCGCCAGCCGAAGGCGCCGCCCACGATGCTCGCGATCTGTGCCCGCTGCTCACGGTAGCCGATGTCGCGATCGCTGGCTGCGGCTATCAGGAACGCCATCCGCACCTGGTTCATCGTGAGGAATGCTGTGTCGGAGGCGAACTCGCCGATCGCCCACGGAAGCTGGATGAAGCCCGGGACGACGTTCGGCAGCGCGCTCACCGCCGCAAAGGCGGCGTTCTCTTTCGCGATAGTCTTCACTATTCTGGCGGCCACCGGCCTGCGGAACGGAGCGAACGAACGCGCCAGTGGCAGAGCGAGATCGCTGCGGCGGTCGAGTATCTCTTCCACAGTCACGCGGGGTTCGGACAGGCGAAACCGGAACGCCTTCGGGGGGCACAGAAGTTCTTCGTCGCACAGAAGCAGGTCGTATCCGTTCGGCTCCCTTCCTGCGGCGCGGTGCAGCACGCCTTCAACCTCGCGTCGGCGCGCGCGCGACGTCGGCGGTCCCAGCAGCTCGTCGACTATCCGCTCGTAGTTCTCGCCGCTCGCTGCGACGATGCCGATATTCAGCGGCCGCTCCGCCATCTCACGCAACTCGTGTGGGTTCAGATGCCGGAAAGCGGTCCGTATCTGGCTGTAAAGCTCGTTCGCCATAGTATCTCAGGCCGGCCGTTCCGCCCCTCTAAGGCGAAAAACCACACTCGGCCCCTGCCGCCATTCTACTCCCAGGCCGATCCGTTCAACCTCGATCGACGGCGCCAGGAACCGCAGAACCGTCTCCGTTTTCGGGTGAAACGCAAGCGACGGAGCCACGAGCAGCAGCCGGGGCGGGTCGCGCCGTAGTTCTATTCCGGGGAAGTAGCCGCACGCCGCGAACTCGCCGCGTTCGGCGTGCATTTTCACACGCATCCAGTAGTCCAGCGCCTGCAGCGGAAGCTGGATGTCCTCGGAGGCCTTGATCTCGATGACCGCGAGCCGCCCGGTGCAATCCGCCGCGAGCAGGTCCAGCACGCCGCGCTCGCCGCCAGTCATCGCCGGCACCTGGCCGTATACCGGTTCGGGCAGGAGCGTCGCATCGATGCGCTGCAAGTCGCGGCGTATCTCCGATTCCAGCCATCCTTCCGGACGAAGCCTGTACAACGGATTGCTGCGGTCGACAGCCTTTGCCGAGCGCATGCGCGCTAGCTCGCGAGCGAGGTCCAGCGCCTCGCCGAGGTTCCGCTCCGTCAGTCTCGCGCGCTGCCGCAGCCCGAACGTCAGCCCCGCGCGCGTGGTCCTCGCGAACTCGAGCCCGCGCACCCTCAAACTCACCTGGCCGTCCGGCCTCAGCCGCCGCTCAACGTACGGCAGCTCGCACAGGCGCTCGATCAGGGACTCGACGGCCGCATCCGTGACGCGGGCTCGCGTCGCGCACGCCTCCAGGCGCGTGTCGAGGTTCCCGAAATCAGTGGGATCCACACGCTGCTCGTATCCCTGCTCGGAATAAATGAACACGGCGTAGCGCGCCATGTTCTTGTTCAGCCACGCCAGCCGGAGGCACGTAGCGCGCGCCTCATCCTCGGCCAGGAAGATCGCGAGCCCCTCGACGGCCGTCCGCCGCTCACGCTTTCTCAGATAGTCGAGCCATACCAGCCCGAACGTCAGCGCGCCCGGTGCAGCTCCGGGCGGCGCGCCTATCGCCGCCCAGCCGCACGCCCCGCGCTTCAGGAAGGCCCTTGGGTAGGCCGGCGACAGGCTCTCTTCGAGATTGGGCTCCGTGCTCAGCTCTGCGATGTCCCATCCCGGGTACTGCCGCGAGAGATAACGCCGGAACTGCTCGCGAAACACCAGACGCGATCCGCGCCGTTCGATCTCGCGCCCGGCGCGCGCGCGATCGATCAGCGATATGCTCCCCTCCGCGCCGCCGAAACGTACGATGGTTAGCTCGATCTGCCCCGGCCGCTCTCCGCGCACGCCCGCTATGCGCCGCACCAGGTTGCGCTTGTCGTCCCACACCTGGATCAGCAGCCGTCCGCCGCGCGTCTCGACGGCGTAGGAGCCCTCGCGCAGCGCAAACGGCTCCTCGCCCGGCTCAAGCAGCGCCGGCTCCGCGCTGTTCTTCAGAAATCTCTCGATCGTTTCCGCAGCATTGGCCGCCATCATACAATTGGTGCGTTGCACGCTGGACTTTCTCCAATGCTTCGCGAGCGCATCGAACAGGTTGAGGAACGGATCCGCCGGGCGGCCATGCGCGCTGGGCGCCTCCGGGAAGATATAACGCTCATCGCGGTCACCAAAATGTTTCCCGCGTCGGCCATCCGCGAAGCGTATGAGGCCGGGTTGCGCGATTTCGGCGAGAACTACGTTCAGGAGTTCGAGAAGAAACAGCCGGAAGTTGCCGGCCTGCCCGGCGCGCGCTTCCACCTCATCGGGCATCTTCAATCGAACAAGGCCCGCCGCGCCGCCGACCTGTTCGACGTGGTCCAGACCGTCGACTCCCCGAAGCTCGCCCGCCGCCTGAGCGAGGCCGTCGCGAGCGGTCTTGAGGCTAGGCCCGAAGCCGCCGCGCGTCCGCTCGAGGTGATGATAGAGGTGAAGCTGTCCCCGGAGCAGACCAAATCGGGCGCGGCTCCCGAGGAGCTTCCTGCGCTCGCCGCTGCCGTGCGCTCGCTCCCGAACCTGAAGCTCACGGGTCTGATGACTATGCCTCCGTGGGCCGAAGATCCCGAGCTGTCACGCCCCTATTTCCGCCGCCTCGCGGAACTCGCCCGCGAAGCCGGCATCTCCGGCCTGTCCATGGGTATGTCGCACGATTTCGAGGTTGCTATCGAGGAGGGTGCGACGCACATCCGCGTCGGCACGGCGCTGTTCGGCGAGCGGAGGCGCGATTGACCGTCGGGTACTTTTCGCCCCTGCCTCCGGCCGCGACCGGAGTTGCGGCCTACTCCGCCGCGCTCATCCCCGCGTTGCGCGCGCACTGCGAAGTCCGAATGAACGCCGCCGGAGCCGACGTGGCCCTTTACCACCTCGGAAACAACGAGTTGCACCGATTCATCTACCGCGCCGCATTTGAAACGCCGGGCGTGGTCGTGCTGCACGACGCCGTGCTCAACCACTTCTTCCTCGGAACGCTCGGCCGCGCCGAGTACATCGACGAGTTCGTCTACAACTACGGCGAGTGGCACCGCGGCCTGGCGGGCGAGCTCTGGGACGCGCGGTCGCGCTCGGCGGCGGACCCGCTCTACTTCAGGTACCCAATGCTGCGCCGCATCTGCGAGTGCTCGCGCGCCGTCATCGTGCACAACCCGGCCGCGGCCCGTATGGTCCGCGAGCACGCCCCCGGCGCTGCCGTTCGCGAGATTCCCCACCTGTTCGCGCCGCCTCCACCGCTGCCCCCCGCCGCGGCCCTGCGCTGGCGCGAGCGGCACGGCATCGCGCCTACGGCATGCCTGTTCGGCATCTTCGGCCACCTGCGCGAGTCTAAGCGGCTGCACTCCGCCCTGGGCGCGTTCGAACGCGTGCGGGCCGCCGGCATCGACGCCGCCCTGCTCGTCGCGGGCCGGTTCGCCTCGCCGGACCTCGAACGTGCGCTCGAGCCCTCGTTGCGCCGGCCTGGGATCCTGCGGCGGCCCTACGCTGCCCTGGGCGAGTTCCACCTGATGGCGGCCGCCACCGACGCCTGCGTCAACCTGCGCTACCCGTCGGCTGGCGAGACGTCCGGCATCTCCATTCACATGATGGGCATCGCCAAGCCGGTGATCGTCACCGCAGGCGAGGAGGTCTCGGGCTTTCCGGACAACGCCTGCCTGAAGGTGGAGGCCGGGCCTGGCGAGGAACGGGACCTGGCGGCGTATATGAGCCTGCTCGCGTCCTCGCCCTCCACCCGCGCCGAGATCGGCCGCCGTGCGGCGGAGCACATCGCGTCGCGCCATCGCCTGGACGTCGTCGCGCGCAGGTACGCGGAAGTACTATGCGAATGCTCTGGCCGCGCTGTATAATACCTTTGTCCGCCAGGGCGCGGTAGCCAAGTGGTAAGGCCGGAGTCTGCAAAACTCCTATACGGCGGTTCGATTCCGCCCCGCGCCTCCATTGCATCAACGTTTCCCAACCCATCCGTAGGAAAACACAACACAAAAACACCCCGAAACGTGGACTCTGCGCCGGACGCTCGTGCAGAGATCCGATTGGGTGGCATCGCGCCTCCAGAAACGGCCGAGGGGACTCGTGGTTGTGCTCGGCTGTGCAGCATTCAGCCTCCTGCGGATTCCGAAGCTGCGGGAGCAGTGTGCATTGGTTGCCGAGGCGCTTGCCGCAGCCTCCAGGCAGCAGATCGAGTGGTGCTGAGGCCGTCGCCGAAACGCATTTTGGTTGGAAGTAAGGCTGCAGAGGGACGGGACGTACCTCAGGCGCACCCTTTTCTAGCCGGGTCCTAGGCTCGCGGCATAATTCCCAGTTGGATCGCTCCGAAGAGGAATACCGCGAGCGCAAGAGCCACCAGGCCGAGCCGCACGCCGGCTGAGGCGAATCTGGTGGAAAGTCCACTGAGCAGGGAAACTATCGCAAACGGAATGGTCATCAGCACGTATCGATCGGAAAGTAGATCGGCAGCACGCGCCTTACGCAGATACGCCGCGTAAACCTGCGAGAGGCGCTCGGCTTCAGCTCTGGCGCTTAACCGGTACTGCTCCATCGCAAACGGTGTTGGCGGAGCGTTTGGGTTCGTTAGCGGCCTGGTCGAGAGCCACGCTTCGAGCGCGGGCTTCATTTCGGGCCTTACCCTTTGATAAATGAAAGCGGCGAGCTTTTTATCCCTGCTGATGAGCCCATGGATGTATTGAAGAAACACTCCTACATCCACAGACTCCTGCTGAAGGGACTTCGATTCGAGTGCCGCAGCGTTCCGGGAGATTTCATTCGCGTCATTGAGAGAAAAGATGCTGTCGCTGTTCCATAGCGACGATTGATATGCTGCCCAACCGGCCGCGACGGCAGCCAATCCGAGCAGGGCTGCGGAGACAAAATCGGTCCACCAGTTCCAATCGATCGTCCGGTGGGCCGGGACAACAACTGGAGGGCCCGGGGGCAGGTTGTTTTCCGGCATCTCGATATCCCCTCCGGCCGGGAATGCTCCGGTTGCGCCTCCCGGGCGTTCCGTTTTCTGTTGAACCCAATCCTACTTAACTTAGAATACCGGGTAAGCCGGATCACCGGAATCTATAGCGCGCTATCCTAAGCGGAGTGGCTCACCAGTAAGTTACTCTCTTGCCGCTGCGCTCCGAATTACAATTGATGGTAGGTTCACCGGGCTCAGGTTCGAGCTGCGTCCGCTGGTGGCGGTATGACTGCAGCGTGCGTTGCCGGCCGGGGTAGGTCCGCACGCGAGTCGTGAGGAGCCGCGTGGCGGATGGGCATGCAGAATTTCTCGCTGGTTTTCACTGCCTTCTTTATCCTGCTGGGCCCGGTGAAGATCATCCCGGCGTTTGCGCAGCTTACTCAAGGCGCGGATGCGCGGTACAAGCGGGCACTGGCGGGGTGGGGCGCGGCGTTCGCCCTGGGGATCGCCGCGTTCGTCGCTCTGGCCGGCCAGACCTTCGTCCTGAAGTACCACATCTCGCTTAGTGCGCTCAGGATCGCCGGGGGCCTCGTGCTCCTCATCGCCGCGCTGCACGTGATGTTTGCGCACCCGCGGCCGCCGGAAATGCCCGCGGTCCGGCCTTCCGCCCTCCAACTCGCCGTTTCGCCGCTCGCAATGCCCACCATCGTGCCACCCGCGGGCATCGCGGCCATCCTGATCTTCATCATGCTCGCCGGTGGCTATCCCGGCATGTGGCTGGCAATAGTGGTAAGCCTCGCGAGCATCTTGGTGCTTGATTACCTGGTGATGCTCTTCAATGACGCCATCGTCGCGATCCCGGGGGTGCTCCTGATCTTTCGAATCGTGGGCGGCGTCCTGCTTTTCCTGCAGGTGGCGCTAGCTATCCAGATCATGGCCATCGGCATACGTGGCGCGAGCTCTATTGAGGCCGTGTTGTAGCGCGGAACGCGCGGCGCGTTTCGAGTTCGCCTCGGGCTAGCGTAGCTGGAATACTGAGCCCCCGCCCGCGTCCTCCGCAACTTCGGAAACCATTGGGCGCATCGAGGTGAGATGGCTCTGAAACTGAGCGGTGGTGTGAAGCCTCAGATTGGGTGTCCGCCCACCATTATTGGCGTGGGGCACACGATGTTTGCGTAGGGCCTGTGCTTCGCTGAGGCGGGGTCAGAGGCCCGGCGGAGCCGTGGAGCCAGGAGATGGCGCGGGGGTCTGTCCCCCATCGTCGGCGTAGAGCCCCGAAGTCTCGGTTCTGGTGGCCGGAACGGACGGGCTGTGAGTGGGGTGGGTGATGGGATTCGAACCCACGACATTCGGAACCACAATCCGACGCTCTACCACCTGAGCTACACCCACCACGCCAGCAGGCGTTATCCAGTGTAGCATGGCCTCAGAGATGTCCGGCCTCAGGCCCGCGCATAACCGGGGTCGGCCCGCGCCTAACCTCGGTCGAGCCCGCCATTGAGCGGATTCGCGGCCGGAGGTTCCTCGTTATAGTGGTGGTGAACAGGAGGAGGTCCCGTGCGTAAATTCCTGGCTGTACTTGTATCCGCATTCGTTCTCCCGGCGCTGCTGGCCGCACAGCAGCATGTCGTCTCGCCGGGCGAGCTGAGGAGCGATGTCCAGGCGGCCGGCGCTGCCCGCCAGCGCAACGCCGAAAAGGTCCGGAGCTTCCTGAAGTCCGGCACTGCGCAGGAGGCCCTGAGCAAGGCCCGCCTCAACGCTGGCAAGATCGACACGGCGATCGCGTCGCTCAGCGATGAGGAACTGGCCTCTCTAGCCGCGAAATCCGAGAAGATCCAGAACGACTTCGCGGCCGGGCGCCTGACCAACTCGCAGGTCACCTACATCATTCTGGGCACGATCCTTATCGTAGTCGTAGCCATCCTTGCGTGACGCACTGGCGATCGTAGCGCTGCTCGTGGCGGCTCCTTCCGGGCCGTGGCTGGACGTTCCGTTTGTCCGCCAGTCCCGCGAGGGCTGCGGCGCTGCATCGATCGCGATGGTGCTGGGGTACTGGGGCAGGCCGGCGGATGCGGGCGCGATCCTTCGCGAGTTGTACTCCCCGGAAGAGCGCGGCATACGCGCGTCGGACATGCAGCAGTACCTCAAGCGCCAGGGCTTCCGCGCGTTCACGTTTGAGGGCGATTGGAACAGCCTGGCCGGCCATATCGCGAAAGGCCGGCCGCTGATCGTAGCCTTGCGCGATGGGCGTGCCCTGCACTACGTTGTGGTCGCGGGGGTCGCGGAGGGCTATGCGTTCGTAAACGACCCCGCCAGGCGAAAGCTCCTGCGCATGTCGCGCCGCGACTTTGAAAAGCGCTGGCACGAACGTTGGACGCTGCTCGCCGTTCCCGCAGACTCGCCGTGAGCCCCATCGCAATCATCCCGCTTATCGCCTGGTGGGCGGTTTCGGCGAGCGCGGATTACGTGCGCGGCATGGCGCTGGCGCGCCAGGGCCGCTGGGCAGAGGCCCGCGCCGCCTTCGAGTCGGGGGCGGCCAAAGCTCCGCGCGACAAGCGGTTCCCGATCGAACTGGCCGGGGTGGCGTACCGCGAGGGTTCGCGCTCCCGCGCCGCGGCCCACCTGCGCCGCGCCCTCACGCTCGATCCGGCGGACGAGTACGCCAACGAGTTTCTCGGCACCATCTACTTCCTCGATGGAAATACCGAAGCCGCGCTCGTACATTGGAATCGCGCCAGGCGACCCCGCATCGAGTCCGTGCGCTGGGAACCAGAGCCGCGGCTCGACCCTGTTCTGGCCGACCGCGCCTTGGCGTTCGCTCCCTCCGAAGTGCTGCTCGTCGACCAGTACCGGGCCACTCGCAGGCGTCTCAACTTCCTGGGGTTGTTCACAGACAGCACGATCGGCCTGTCGAGCCGCGACGACGGGGCGTTCGATGCCGTCGTGCGCGCGCAGGAGCGGAGCGCGGGCTGGCTATCGCTGGCGCGCGGCCTGGCTTTCGAGACTGTCTATGCGGAACTGCCGGACATCCGCGGATCGGGCGCGAGCCTCGCGTCGATGCTCAGGTGGGACGGCAACAAGCGGCGCGCGGCCGTTGGGTTTTCGGCCCCGCTCGCAGGCGACCCGGCGTGGCGCGTCCGGCTCCGCACGGACGCTCGAGACGAGAACTGGAACGTTCCCGGCGCGGGCGAGTTCAACCTGAGGAAGATCGAGTCCTCGCTCGATCTGCTGCGCCTGACCGAGGGCGGAACCGAGTGGTCGGCCGGCGCCAGCGTGTCGAGCCGCACCGCGCCCATCCCGCTGGACGGCTCTCCGCACGAGGGCTTCGCGCTTCAGGCACGCGGCGCCGTTAGGCGCGAACTGCTCGCCATCTCGTGGCGGCAGCTCTCCGTCTCGGGTTCGCTCTCCGGAGCGCTCGGCCGGATGTTCGAAGATGGCGCGCCGCTCTTCGGGAAAGTGGAGGCCGGCATCGACGCGAACTGGCGCAGTCTGGCCGCGCGTTTTCGCGCCGGAGCGGTTTCGGGCGCAGCGCCGTTCGATGAGTTGTTCACGCTCGGGGTGGATCGGGATACGGAACACTGGCTGAGAGGCCGCTCCGCGACGCGCGACGGCAAAAAGGGCTCAGGCCCAATCGGGCGCTCGTTCGCGCTCGCCAGCATCGAGTGGCTTCCGGCGGTGTGGCAGGCGGGTTTCGTAACGCTCTACGCAGGGCCGTTCATCGATGCCGGTCGCGCCTGGAGCGGTCCCTCTCCTTCGTCGTGGCTGGCCGATCCCGGGCTTCAGGCCGCGGTGCGCCTCCCCGGCGGGCCGTCCGTGACCGTATCCTGGTCTCGCCGTACGGTTTTCACCTCCGTTTCACCACTAAACTGGTAAGAGAGGCGATATTGCATTCACACCACCACGGCGAGGACAAGGGAACCTTCCTGATCTGGTCCCTTGTGCTGACCCTTGGGTTCGTCGCGGTTGAGGCGCTGGCGGGCCTGTTTGCGGGCAGCCTCGCGCTGCTCGCCGACGCGGGCCACAACTTCACGGACGCGCTCGCCCTCGCCCTGGCCTGGCTCGCTGTGTACTTCTCCCGCAAGCCGCCCGATGAAGTTAAGACGTTCGGGTATCACCGCGCAGGCGTGCTCGCCGCATTTGTGAATGCCCTCGTGCTGGTGGCGCTCTCGGCCTACATACTCTGGGAGAGCTGGCAGCGCTGGATGGCGCCGGAGCCGGTGAGAGAACTCACCATGATCGCCGTCGCCGGAGCCGGGTTGGCCGTGAACGTCTTCATCATGCTGGGTCTGCGCTCGGCGCGTGCGCACGACGTGAACATCCGGAGCGCGTGGCTGCATATGCTCAGCGACGCGCTGGGTTCGATCGCCATCATCGCCGGAGCGATAGCTATCCGCTACACGGGATACCAGCGGGTTGACCCGCTGCTCTCCGCGTTCATCGCTGTGCTGATCATCTGGACCGCTCTAGATGTCATAAAGGAGACGCTTAACATCCTCCTTGAAGGCTTGCCGCGCGGCATGGAGTATCAAAAAGTCCTCGAGGCGATCCGCGAAGTGGACGGAGTCCTGGACTGCCACGACCTGCATATCTGGAGTCTGGGATCGCGCACGCACGCCCTCAGTTGCCACGCGCTGATTGAGGATGTGCCGCCGTCGGCGAGCGAGGCCATCCTTCAGCGCCTGAACGATATGCTGGCCGGGCGTTTCTCGATCGTTCACACCACAATTCAGTTCGAAAACGCCAACTGTCCGGGGTGCCCCATTCCCGCGGCGAATCATCGCCACGAGCGCGAGAGGCACTGGGAGCACGAAACGCACTGAGGCGACGCCTGCGCAGGCGGCTCGCTCGCGCGGGCGCGTCGTGCGGCGCTAGCTGTCGCTCAGCTTCTTGAGAAGCCGTTCCGCTTCGCTGCGGGGCGGGTCATCAGGCGTGAGCGGGCTCTGAAGATATTGCCGGAGAAGCGCGCGGGCCGTATCAAGGTTGCGTCCGGTCTGGACGTAGGTGTTAGCTCGCGCGAACATCACTTTGGGCGCGCCGGGCGCGAGGCGCTCGGCCTCCTTGAAGGCGGCCTCGCTCTCGTCTGTGCGGCCTCGCAGGGCGAGGAATTTCGCTAGATCGAGGACGCGGCCCACCTGCCTCGGCGCGGCCTGGATTGCGCGCCGGAGCTGCTCCTCCGCCGCCGGGTACTGCTTGCGCTTCTCAGCCACTCTGGCCAGCATGTAGTGATGCTCGGCCGGGTTTACGGATTGAACGCGGCGTGCCAGCGCCTCCGCCTTGTCGAGCCCGCCGCCCATGAACCCAGGGGCCTCCAGGTAGTACTCGAACAGGTCGCTGACGGCATCCAGGTTCTTCGGATCCAGCTCAACGGCGCGCTCGAAGCAGGCGCGGGCCTTGGAGGCGAGCCCGGGAGCTGATATGAAGCTGGCCGTCTCCGCCCTTCGCCCGTAGGCGCGGCCGAGCCAGTTCTGGAGCGTGGAACTGGACGGCTGGGCTTTCACGGCCTTTTCGAACGCCTGGCTCGCCCGCTTGAACTCGCCTTGCATGTACAGCGATTTCCCGATGAGCTCGTAGACGGCCGCGTCTTTTTGAGGTATGGCATCGAGGGTTTTCAGAGCCGCGGCATAGTCGGTCTTCTCGTATTGTTCGCGGGCGCGTTCGAGCGCGCCGTCGGCGCCCGGGAGCGCCGGAAGCGCTGCCGCCAGCAGCGCCGCGCCGATCCTCATCGTCCCCAAGATGTTCATTTTTAAAGGCAAGCTCTCAACCAGTAGATGCGCAAAGCGGTTGTTTGGGTACACCGTAACCGCATCCTGGTCCGGCACGCCCCATTGTAATGAACGGCGTTATCGGTTGTAGTATCCTCAGAGGTTACGATCCAACACAGGACGTGGAGGTCCGGTATGGTTAAGAGCAGGACGATAGCGCTGGTGGGGCTCCTCGTGGTGCTGTTGGCCGGCGTATCGCTGGCTCAGACCACCGCCATCAGCGGCACGGTAAAGGGCGAGGACGGCAAGGGCCTGCGGGACGCGATTATCAAGCTCACGCGCACAGACATCAAAGCGAACTATCAGTGCAAGACCGGGAGGCGCGGCGAATTCTACCACGGCGGGCTTCCGTTGGGTATCTACACAGTGTCCGTCGAGGTGAATGGTGTAGAGGTCGACAGAGTCGGCCCTGTGAAGACGACTCTTGGCGAGCCCCAGGTTGTAAATTTCGATCTTCAGCAAGCGAAGGCCAGGCGTGAGGCCCTCGCCAGGGCGGCCGAGACGGGCCAGCTAACGGAGGAACAGCGGAGACAGTTGTCCCCCGAGCAGCGTGCCCAGCTCGAGAAGCAGGTAAAGGAGCGACAGGCGGCGCTGGCTAAGAACAAGGCCCTCAACGATGCGTTCAACGCCGGCATGGCCGCTCTGCAAGCGAAGCAGTTCGACGTTGCGGTCGAGAACTTCGAGAAAGCCGGCGAGATCGATCCCAAGCAGCACGTTATCTGGGCGAACCTCGCGGACGCCTACCTGCAGCTTTCCAAGACCAAGTCCGGCCAGGAGCAGCAGGCGGCGATCGAGGGCTCGCTTGCGAACTGGCAAAAGGCGATCGAGCTTGCGCCTCAGGACGGCGGCTACCACAACAACTACGCCCTGGCGCTGGCCACGGCGAAGAGGTTCGATGAAGCGCAGGCCGAACTCGAGAAAGCCGCGCAGCTCGACCCGGCGCAGGCAGGCAAGTTCTTCTTCAACCTCGGAGCGCTGTACGTAAACTCCGGCCAGCTCGAGCCGTCAGGCGCGGCGTTCAAGCGGGCCATCGAAGCCGACCCGAACTACGCCGAAGCGTACTATCAGTACGGCGTCTACCTCATGGGAAAGGCGACTACGACGGCGGATGGCAAGATCGTTCCGCCCGAGGGAACCCAGGAGTACTTCGAGAAATATCTCTCGTTGGCCCCCAACGGCCCGAATGCAGAGCCGGCCAGGGCGATGATCCAGACGATTCAGTCCACGGTGCAGACCACGTACGTCAGCCCCGAGGAGCAGAAGCGCCAGGAACGGGAAGCCCAGAAGAAACAGCAGCGCCGGAAGAAGTAGAACACGCTAGAATTTAGAAAGAGGCGTCCTCTGGGGCGCCTCTTTCTGCGATGGTCAAAACTGTCCTCCTCCTACTCCTCGCAATTCTCCTCATCTCTCTCCTGCGCTCAGCGATCGGCATCGTGATGAAGGGATTTGCGAGCCTGGCCCAGCCGCAGACGCCCTCCCGGAGGTCCCCAGGCACGGTTAACGCTGGAGAGCTGAAACGCGATCCGGTGTGCGGCGTTTACGTTCCGGCAGCGACCTCGGTCAAGCGCACCGTCAAGGGCGCTACCGTTCACTTCTGTTCGGAGAAGTGCGCCGCGCGTTACAGCGGCTGATCCGTTTCCCTGGCGGCGCGCTCGCCCTCAACGAACGCTTCGATCAGTTCCACCGTGACGGGTACGGCGAGGCGCACCGTGCGGTCCTCGTGCGATACTTGCGCTTCCGACAATGGCGTGGCGGCAGGCGAGTTCTGCCCGGGCGCGGCGGCGAGCTGCACAATGAAGCGAAGAACACTTGCCAGACTTGCCGCGGCTTCGGATTCGGTCGTGAGCAGCCTGGCGTGAAACATCATCGGCGCGCTCATCTGCAGTCCGCCGCTAGCCGACTCGACCTGATTCAGCACCTCGCCGGAGAGCGGCGTCTCCCCGGCCCGAGGCTCAGGGAACTCCCGCACTGCGAACCACACCGGATACTCTGCGGCGGCTTCCTGAGCCCTCGATGCCAGCGCGGCCGGTGGTCCCTGCGTGTCAGTCCGGTGCTCGATAACCTGCCTGACGCTCTCCTCGTCTCCGGCGAGCGCAAGGCTTTCACTCAGCAGCGCGAACACCATCGGACGGCCGATCGGCGAATTAGCGGCGCCTTTCGCCGCCGAGACGAACTGCACGCCATCCAGTTCCTCGATCTCGGCTCCGGCGCCCTGGGCAACGCGCGCCAGCGTTGCGCGGGGAAAGCTTCCTCGGGCCGCCACCAGCCACTTCCCTCCCGGAGCCGAGGAGAACACGGCATCCTCGATCTGCTTGCGGGGATCGAAGCCCGTGGCGGCGACGAACTCCTCGAATTCACGCCCCTCGCCGGCGATCCGGGCCAGCACGTAGCGGCCGAACGGGGTGTCCCGGACCTCGGACATCCTCACGCCTACGAGCGTGCCGGCGCTGGGCAGTGAGTAGCGCAACAGGGCGGGGTCGATCGTGCCCGCCGCCAGCAGAACAGGTACCAGCCAGAGCATCGCTTACCAGCTTACGACTTCGAATCGGGCTGCCGGAGCGGCTGAACCGGCGGCGCTGGAGCTAGCGGGCTGCCGCGCGAATGCAATGCGGGCGGGCGCTCGCCCCGCCGCGGCTCCTCCGGCCGATGGTACTCAGAATGATTCATTTCTCTTGAGCCTCACGTGCTCGCGCAGCGGACTCCTGCGGGCCGCTACGATGGGGGCTATGCGGATGCTAGATGGCGAGGGGCTCTCCATCCGGGATGTTGTCGAGGTTGCCGTGAACGGCGATTCCGCCGGCCTCGCTCCCGAAGCGCGGGAGCGGATGGCAGCTTCTCGCGCCGTAGTCGAGCGTCTCGCCGCGGGTGAGCGCGCCGTTTACGCGGTCAACACCGGCGTTGGCAGGCTCGCCGACGTTCGCATCGCGCCGGAGGAGCTGGAGCTGCTGCAGCGAAACGTTGTGCACTCGCACGCCTGCGGCGTTGGCGACCCGCTGGCGCGCGAAGAAGTGCGCGCGATGATGCTCATCCGGGCCAATGTTCTCGCCAAGGGTCTTTCGGGCATCCGGCCCGTCATCGCGGATCTGCTCTGCGAGATGCTCAACCGCGGCGTGACGCCGGTGGTGCCGTCGCGCGGCAGCGTCGGCGCGAGCGGCGACCTTGCGCCTCTTGCCCACATCGCCCTGGTGCTCATCGGGGAGGGCGAAGCAGAGTACGGCGGCGTGCGCATGCCCGGAGGCGAGGCGCTGGCGCGCGCGGGACTGGCTCCCATCGCGCTCGCCCCGAAGGAAGGTATCTCTCTTGTTAACGGAACACAGGCGATGCTGGCCATCGGTTGCCTGGAGCTTGCCGGCGCCGAAACGCTCGCCGCATCGGCGGACGTTGTCTGCGCGCTGACCACCGACGCGCTGCGCGGCACTCCGCGCGCCTTCGATGAACGCATACAGCGCGCCCGCCCGCACGCGGGACAGGCTGCCAGCGCGGCGAACCTGGTACGTCTTATGGAGGGAAGCGCGATACGCGCTTCGCACCTTGGCTGCGGCCGCGTTCAGGACGCCTACTCGCTCCGCTGCGCGCCTCAGGTGCACGGCGCCGTTCGCGATGCGCTTGCCGAGGCGCGGCGTGTTTTCTCCATCGAGCTGAACTCGGCCACCGATAATCCCCTGGTCTTCGGCGACGAGATTTTCTCTGGAGGGAACTTCCACGGCGAGCCGCTGGCGCTCCAGTTGGACTACCTCGCGGTGGCGCTCACCGCTCTCGCCGGCATCTCCGAGAGGCGGGTGGACCGGCTCGTAAACCCGGCGCAGAACGAGGGGCTGCCAGCGTTCCTTGCCGGGCATCCGGGCCTGGAGTCGGGGCTCATGATGGCGCAGGTGACCGCCGCCGCCCTCGTCGCCGAGAACCGCGTGCTCGCGACGCCCGCCTCCGCCGGGTCCATCACAACCAGCGGCGACCGTGAGGATTTCGTCAGCATGGGCATGACCGCCGCACTTAAGCTCAAGCAGGTGGCGCGGAACACGCGGCTCGTCCTCGCCATCGAGGCGCTTGCGGCGGCGCGGGCCATCGCCCTGCTGCGGCCCCTCACCACGAGCGCGGCGCTCGAGGCGGTGTGCGCGGCGCTGCCGGCCATCGATCGCGACCAGCCGCTCACGGCGCCGATCGAACGCGCCGCGGAGCTCATCGCCTCCGGCGAGCTCGCCGAACTAGCGGGCCTGCGCCGCGATATGCTGTGACGTGCGCTTCTCCTGCATCCCCGGCTGCACGGTTTGCTGCACGCAGCCGGGCTTCGTCTATCTAACCGCGGACGACCTTGCGCGCGCGGCTGCGAAACTGGGCATGACGCCCGGCGAGTTCGAGGCCCGCTACGTCTACCGCACGCGCCATCTGCTGCGCCTCCGGAAGCCGCGCGGTGTCCATTGCCCGTTTCTGCGCGAGGCGGGCTGTGCGCTGCACCCTGACAAGCCCACCCAGTGCCGGGTGTTTCCGCTGTGGCCGGAAGCGATCGACGACCCCGCCGCCGTCAAGTACTGCCCCGGCGTCGGACGCGGGCGCCGCATCACGCGCGAGCAGATGCAGCGCGCTGCCGAAGAGATGCGCAGAGCATACCCAACCATGTACTGAGCGGCCGGCGGCCGCGTTGAGTTCTGGTCACGCGCCAACTTCTTGACCCGCGCGGCTTCGCAAAATCAGTTGGTTGCGGCTGGAACGGCACGTGCAAACGCGCTGTCGATGCTTGATCCGGTCGCAGTCTCGCTCGAGCGGTACATGGACCTGCTCAGTTTGCGCCAGAAACTGGTGGCGTCGAACATCGCCAACGCGGACACGCCCGGCTACAAGACCCGCGACATAGATTTTCAAAGGGAGTTTCAGGCAGTGCTGAACGGCGGAACCCCGGTGGCCGGCGAGGTTGAGGGTCTGGAAACACGCAACGACGGCAACAACGTTTCCATGGACCGCGAGGCGCGCCTGCTCGCTGAGAACGCGTTGCGTTTCCAGCTCGCCAGCGCGCTGATGCGGGTCCAGATCAGGCAGGTACGCAGCGCCATAGCGGAGGGACGCAACGGATGAGCCTGTTTTCGACATTGTCTGTAAGCGCCTCGGGGATGGCGGCGCAGCGCACACGCGCTCAACTTTTGGTCGAGAACCTTGCCAACGCCGAGACCACGCGCACGCCGGAGGGCGGCCCCTACCGCCGCAAGGACGCGGTATTCGCCTCCAGCGCCGTGGAGACGCCTTTTTCAAGCGTGCTCGAAGCGGAACTTGGGACCGGTACGGGCGTCATGGTCTCGGAGGTGATCGAAGACACCCGCGAACCGGAGCGCCGGTATCTGCCGGGTCATCCGGACGCGGACGCCGACGGATACGTCGCTTTCCCGCGCGTGAACCCGGCCGAGGACATGGTGGACCTGCTAGGCGCAACGCGCGGGTATCACGCCAACGTGGCCGCCATGTCGGCCATCAAAGACATGATCCAGCGCTCGATAGAGCTGCTCAGGTAAAGCCGTGCCGGTAAGTCCCTTCGCCCCGATCACAGCTCCTGTCCCACCCGCGCTCCCGCAGCCGCAAGCGCCGCCATCCGGTGGAGGCGGCGTGTTCCGGTCGCTGCTCGATTCCGCCATAGCCAACGTGGAGGCGACGCGCCAGGCCGCCGATATACAGATAGAACAGTTCCTCGCCGGGGAGGGCGGGGAACTCCACACGGCCGCGCTTGCCGCCCAAAAGGCCGAGCTGGCATTCGAGCTGTTTCTGCAGGTCCGGAACAAGGTTGTGCAGGCATACCAGGAAATAATGCGGTTGCAGATCTGACGAGCCGATGAAAGCCCAGCTTCAGGAAATCATCGGTCGGCTTTCGGCGCGGCAGCGAATACTCATAGTCGCGGCCGCCGTGGCGGCTATCGCGGGCCTCGTCGTCTTCACGCGCTGGCGCAGCGAGCGCGACTTCAAGCCGCTCTACACCGAACTTGCGCCTGAGGACGCCTCCGCCGTCGTCGCCAAGCTGCGGGAGCTGGGCGCGGAGTACAAACTCTCCGAGAACGGCACTGCCATCCTGGTGCGGCCGGCGCGTCTGGCGGACCTGCGCATCCAACTGGCCGGGGCGGGACTGCCCCGCACCGGGCGGGTCGGATTCGAGCTGTTCGACCGCACCAACCTCGGAGTGACGGAATTCGCCGAGCAGATCAACTACCGCCGCGCGCTCGAGGGCGAGTTGGAGCGGTCCGTCACATCGCTGACGGAAGTACAGCAGGCGCGCGTACACCTTACGTTTCCGCGCGAGTCGGTGTTTGTGGAGCAGCGCCAGCCGGCCAAAGCCAGCGTGATGGTGAAGCTGCGTCCAGGCGCGCGCCTGGAGCAGGCGAACGTGGTGGCCATTGCGAACCTGATCGCGAGCGCCGTAGAAGGCCTTGCGCCAGAGGCCGTGTCGATTGTGGACATGCAGGGGCGGCTGTTGAATCGCCCGCGCATCCCGTCTCCCGATGGCGAGCAGCCTTCCGAGGCGATGCTGGCGTTCAGCCGGCAACTGGAACGCGACCTGGTTTCGAAGATCAACGCGACGCTTGAGCCGCTGCTCGGCGCGGACCGGTTCCGGGCGGGCGTGTCGGTGGAGTGCGACTTCTCGAGCGGCGAACAGAGCGAGGAGGTGTTCGACCCCGCCAAATCGGTGATGGCGAGTTCGCAAAAAAGCGAGGACGCATCGGGCCTGGCGCTGGCGGCCGGCGTTCCGGGCACCGCTTCGGCGCTGCCGCGCCCAACGTCGCGGCCGGGAGTAGCGGGCAACGGCATCTCGCGCCGCGTCGAGAACGTCGTATATCAAACCAGCCGGGTGGTGAAGCACACGAAGCTGCCGCAGGGCGCGATAAAGCGCATCTCGATGGCCGTGCTCGTTGATCACACGGTGCGCTGGGAAGGGAATAAGCGGATCCTCGAGGCGCCATCGCCCGAGCGCCTGCAAACGATTCGCGAGCTAGTGGCCGCCGCGACCGGATTCAATGCCGAGCGCGGCGACCAGCTAACTGTCGAGAGCCTTCCGTTCGATTCGACGCTGCGCCTGGAGCCTCCGCCGACCGAACCCGCGGCGCCGCCGTCCGGCCCCGGCGTGTTTGCGCTTCGCCTCCCCGACCTGCCCCCGCGCGTGCTCGCGATTGCCGGAGCGTGCGCTGGCGCGCTGCTGCTAGTCCTGCTGGCGATCGCTGCGCTCGTAATTCGCGCGCGCCGGCGCAAGAAGCGCGCCACCGCGAACATGCAGCCGGCTCTGCCCCCGGTGGAAGATGCCCTGGAGAAGACCCGCGAGCAACTGGAAGCGCAGCTCGCCGAGCACGAAGCGCTGAATAAACAACTTGAAGAGGAAGCGCTCAGCTCGCTGAAGCTGAAACTGCCGGCGGTCGCGACCAAGAAGGCCGAGGTTCTGACGAAGCACCTGGTAGAAGCCACTAAGAAAGATCCGGTTGCAGCGGCGCACGTAGTGCGCAGTTGGCTATACGACATCGATCGATGTTCCTGAACACCACCACCAACAACAACGATAGCGACACGGCGCTGAGCGGGACCCAGAAAGCGGCGGTGCTGCTGGTCACGCTCGGCGAACAGGTCAGCGCGCAAGTGCTGAAAGAACTGGACGAGGACGAAGTACAGCTCGTCAGCCGGGAGATCGCGCGCATGGGCTCGATCACCGCCGAGCAATCGGAGTCGGTGCTCGAAGAGTTCTACCAGATGCTCATCGCGCACGAGTACGTGCTCAAGGGTGGTCTGGAGTACGCGCGCAAGCTGCTGACGAGCGCTTTCGGCGCGGAGGCGGCCAAGCGCATGCTGGACCGGCTCACTAAGGCGCTCGGCACCGAGCAGGCCAGCTTCGACGCGCTGCAGAAGGCCGATCCGCAGCAGCTTGCGAAGTTCATCCACGCCGAGCACCCGCAGATGATCGCTTTGGTGCTCTCGCACCTGAACTCGTCGCAGGCGGCCGCGCTTCTGGGCTCGCTTCCGCCGGAGATGCGGGCCGATGTCGCGATGCGTATGGCCAGCCTGGACCAGATCTCGCCCGAGATCATCTCGAAGATCGCGGGCGTGATCGGGCAGAAGCTTAAGGCGCTGGGCGAGTTCAGCCGCGAGTCGTATGGCGGCGTGCGGGCGGTGGCGGAGGTGTTCAACCGGCTGGATTCGGCCACCAGCAAGGAGATCCTCGACAAAATCGAACAGGACGAGCCGAACATGGCGGAGACCATACGCCACCTGATGTTCGTGTTCGAGGACCTGCTGCTGATCCCGCCGGCAGGAATAAAGGAAATTCTGTCGCGGGTGGACCGCAAGCTGCTGACGCTGGCGCTCAAAGGCACCAGCGAGGAGCTGAAGAAGCACTTCATGGAGAACATGTCGCAGCGCGGAGCGGAGATGCTGCGCGAGGACATGGAGGCGCTGGGCGCCATCCGGATCAAGGAAGTGGACGCCGCGCAGCAGCAGATCATCGCGGTGGTCCGGCAGCTCGAAGCCGAGGGCGTGCTGAGCGTGCGCGGCGCGGTCGGGGAGCAGTATGTCGTGTAGGATCGTCCGCGGTCCGGTGGACGTGGAGGAGGTGATGTGGTGTTCGCTGGATACTCCGGCGCCGCATCCGGCTGCTCCGCAATCCGGAAAGCCCAAGCCCGCAGTTGCGCCGGCAGAACCCAAGCCCGCAGATGCGCCCGCGGAAGAGGAGTTGAGCCGGAAGTTGGCCGCGCTCGAACGCGACGCGCAGGCGCGCGAGCAAAGGGCGTTCTCGGAGGGTTACGCAAAAGGGGAGGCGGCCGGAAAGGCTGCCGAGCAGGCGCGCCTGGAGAGCGCCGCGGCGGCGCTCGCCCGGGCAGCCTCTGAATTTGCGGAAGCGCGCCACAGGCTGCGCCGCGAATGCGAGCAGGACTGCGTACAGCTTTCCATCGCCATCGCGCGCCGGGTGCTTCACCGCGAGCTTTCGGTGGACGCGGAAGCGATGCTCGGAATCGTCAAGGCCGCCATGGCGCGGCTGGAAGGGCGGGATGTGGACCGCATCCGCCTGCACCCGGATGACGCGAGCCTTGTCCTGCAATACCTGGAACGCACGTCCGGCGGAAAGCCGGTGCAGGTTGTGGGCGACCCTGGCCTGGCGCGCGGCGCGTGCATCCTGGAGACCGCGCGCGGCAGCCTCGACGCATCCGTAGAAACGCAGCTCGCCGAGATACAGCGCGGGCTGGTGGACCGCATCCGATGAACCTCACGCATTACATCGAGCACGTAAACCGCTGCGAACCGTTCCGCTGGACGGGCGTCGTACTGGAGATGGTGGGCCTGCTGATCGAATCGGCCGGGCCCGCGGCCGCGGTGGGCGATTTCTGCGAGATACAGTGCGCGAGCGGCCGCTCGATCCGCACTCAGGTGATCGGGTTTCGCGACGGGCGCGTGCTCTCCATGCCGCTCGAGGAAACCGGCGGACTCGAACTGGGCGACACCATAGTCCTGCGGCGCGAAGACGCCCTCGTGGACGTGGGGCCGGGACTGTTGGGCCGCGTCCTGGACGGGTTTGGCCGCCCGATCGATTCCGGCCCACCCATCGAGCCGGTCGCGGTTTACGATCTCTACGCCGAGCCGCCCGGCCCGCTCGAGCGCGAGCACATCACCCAGCCTCTCGAAACTGGCATCCGCGCCATCGATGCGCTGCTCCCCTGCGGCATCGGGCAGCGGATCGGCATTTTCGGGGGCAGCGGAGTCGGAAAGAGCACCCTGTTGGGCGCGATGTCGAAGCACAACAGCGCCGATGTCACCGTCATCGGGCTCATCGGCGAGCGCAATCGCGAGGTGCGCGCGTTTCTCGATCACGAGATGGGCCCGGAGGGAATGAAACGCGCGGTGGTTGTGGTGGCTACGTCTGACCGCCCCGCCCCCTTGCGCGTGCGCGCCTGTTTCGTCGCACTGGCCATATCCGAGTACTTCCGCGACCAGGGCGCGAACGTCCTGCTCGTCATGGATTCGGTGACGCGTCTCGCCATGGCGCAGCGCGAGATTGGCCTCGCCGCGGGCGAGCCGCCGAGCCAGAAGGGCTACACGCCGTCGGTGTTCAACCTCATGCCAAAGATCTTCGAGAGGGCGGGCAACTTCCGCCGGGGGTCGATCACCGGGTTCTTCACAGTGCTGGTGGAGGGCGACGACATCACCGAGCCCATCGCTGACGCGGTGCGCGCCACCCTCGACGGCCACATCGTGCTCTCGCGGAGTCTCGCGGCGACGGGCCACTATCCCGCCATCGACATTCTGAACTCGGTCAGCAGGCTGAGCTCGCAGCTTTCCACCCCGGAACAGGCTGCCGCCGCGCGGCGTCTGCGCGAGGCGCTGGCGTCCTACCACCACTCGGAGGACCTGATACAGCTCGGCGCGTACGTCTCGGGCACAAATCCCGTGCTGGACGCGGCCATACGCGTGCGGCCAAAACTGCTGGAGTTTCTACGCCAGGACGCCGGCCAAAAGGCCCCGCTCGCTGAAACCCTTGGGGCGATGGAGGCACTGGCGGCGCAACTATCGTGAAAAGGTTCGAGTTTCGCCTTCAATCCGTGCTCAACTGGAGGAGCCGCCAGTTGGAGATCCAGGAATCACGGCTCCAGGCGCTCTTGGGAGAACTGGCGGGGCTGGACGCCGCGCTCGGCCGTATCGACGCCGAGACTCGCGAGGCAGAGCGCGAGGCGGTTGCGTCGGGCGATTCCCAGGAGCTTGCCTCGCTCGACCGGTTCCGGGCGCGCCAGCGCCGCGAACGTGAGCGCGTGCTCGCGCAGCGGGCCGCCTGCGAGCGCCGCATCCGGGAGCAGCGCGAGCGGGTCGTCGAGGCCCGCCGCGGCGTTCGCCTGCTCGAACGTCTGAGGGATCGCAAGCTAGCCGACTGGCACGCGACGGCGGCTAAGGAACTGGAGACTGTCGCGGCCGAGTCGTTCCTGTCGCGCTGGCAGCGGGAAGGCCTTCGGGAGCGCCGGGCCTAGCCTTGATTCGGCGCATGGGCCGTGCAGGAACCGCGGGCGACGTGCACGTGAGTTCCGCACGCAACGGGGGCGGAGCGCCCGCGAGCACCAACCTGCCCGCGAGCACCAACCTCAGGATTCAACCTAAGCCCTTCATATTTGCCGTGTTATCTCGAACGCCGGCCGATTGAGCGGAAGCGCGCAGGAGCTCCAGACAGAGCGCGCCAGCGAGAACGCGGGATTCCGGCGACGGCAGCGTGATGCCTGAGGGCGATGGCAGCGTGATGCCTGAGATAGAACGGTACGCGCGGGCGCAGGCGTAAGAGGCCGTCGAGCCCGCGATCGAGCACGGTTGAATCGGGACAGGCGCGTCCGATATATTGAAAGGTCTTTGACCCACCCAGGAGTGTGTCCGTAAGACCTTGGAGGCTCTAGAAATGCATCCCAAATGGGAGACGACCAGCGCGCGCTCACGGTCACGCATTGTCCGGACGTTGCTCGCCGCGCTTATCATCATGCTCATCGCCTTGCCGCTTGCCGCACAGGAATCAGCTGCACCGGCAACCGGGCATCAGGGCGGAGAAGCGAATCTCATACTGCCTGACCTCAACTCCGCCACGTTTCTGGGCGGAATCGGCGGCCAAACCCTGCTCACGGGCGGCTTGGTGGTCAGCGCACTCGGCTTCGTATTCGGCCTGCTCATCTACATGCGGCTGCGGAACATGCCTGTGCACGCCGCGATGCGCGAGGTTTCGGAGCTGATCTACGAAACGTGCAAGACGTACCTGATGACGCAGGGTAAGTTCCTGCTTATGCTCGAAGGCCTTATTGCCGTCATCATCGTCTTCTACTTCGGTTTCCTGCAGGGGTTTGAGGCGCTGCGCGTCGTAATCATCCTTCTGTTCAGCGTGATTGGCATTTCCGGAAGCTTCGCTGTGGCAGCATTCGGAATGCGAGTCAACACGTTCGCGAACTCGCGCACGGCGTTTGCGAGCCTCCGTGGAAAGCCGTTCCCGTGCTACACCATCCCGCTTCAGGCCGGCATGAGCATCGGCATGCTGCTGATCTCGATTGAGTTGGTGATCATGTTGATCATCCTCAATTTCATGCCGCGCAACCTGGCAGGACCGTGCTTCATCGGCTTCGCTATCGGTGAGTCGCTCGGCGCAGCCGCTCTGCGCGTGGCCGGCGGCATCTTTACGAAGATCGCCGATATCGGCTCCGACCTGATGAAGATCGTGTTCAAGATCAAGGAAGACGACGCGCGCAACCCGGGCGTCATCGCGGACTGCACGGGCGACAACGCTGGCGACTCGGTCGGGCCCTCGGCCGATGGTTTCGAGACCTACGGCGTCACGGGCGTAGCGCTGATCACCTTTATCATGCTCGCGGTCGCGAACCCGGTAACGCAGGTGCAGCTTCTGGTGTGGATCTTCTCGATGCGCGTGATGATGGTCATCGCCTCCGGCATCGGCTATTTCATCAACGGCGCCATCGCCAGCTCACGGTACAAGGACGCCGACAAGATGAACTTCGAGGCGCCGTTGACAACGTTGGTATGGCTCACCTCGCTGCTGTCGATCGCCCTCACGTTCGTCGTAAGCTACGCGATGATTCCCGACCTCGGCGACGGCTCGCTGTGGTGGAAGCTTTCGATGGTTATTAGCTGCGGCACCCTGGCCGGAGCTCTGATACCGGAATTCGTGAAAGTGTTCACCTCAACGAACTCGCGGCATGTGCGCGAGATCGTGACCAGTTCGCGTGAGGGTGGCGCCTCGCTGAACATCCTCTCCGGATTCGTTGCGGGCAACTTCTCCGCCTACTGGCTGGGACTGGCCATCCTCCTGCTGATGGGCATCGCGTTCGCGGTGAGTACGGCCGGCCTTGGCGCGCTGATGGTGGCTCCGGCGGTATTCGCGTTCGGTCTGGTGGCCTTCGGCTTCCTCGGCATGGGGCCGGTGACGATCGCCGTCGACAGCTATGGACCGGTTACCGACAACGCGCAGTCGGTCTTTGAGCTGTCCATGATCGAGACGCTGCCGAACATCAAGGAGGACATCCAGAAGAACCACGGCTTCGTGCCCGATTTCGAACGCTCGAAGGAACATCTGGAAGAGAACGACGGCGCTGGCAACACCTTTAAGGCGACCTCCAAACCGGTGCTGATCGGCACGGCGGTGGTAGGCGCCACGACGATGATTTTCGCCACCATCGTGGCTCTCACGCACGGCCTGACGCAGAACCTGGAGAAGCTCTCGATTCTGCACGCGCCTTTCCTGCTCGGCATCATTACGGGCGGCGCGGTGATCTACTGGTTTACCGGTGCGTCTACGCAGGCGGTCAGCACTGGCGCCTACCGCGCTGTGGAGTTCATCAAGCGGAACATCAAGCTCGAGGGTGTCGAGAAGGCGTCCGTGGCCGACTCGAAAAAGGTTGTGGAGATCTGCACGAGGTACGCCCAGAAGGGTATGCTCAATATCTTCCTGGTGGTGTTCTTCTCCACGCTGGCATTCGCGTTCCTGGAGCCGTTCTTCTTCGTCGGCTACCTGATCTCGATCGCGGTGTTCGGCCTGTTCCAGGCCATCTTCATGGCCAACGCGGGCGGCGCTTGGGATAACGCGAAGAAGGTTGTCGAGACCGAACTGAGGGCCAAGGGCACCGATCTGCACGCGGCGACCGTGGTCGGGGACACCGTCGGCGATCCGTTCAAGGACACCAGCTCGGTGGCGCTGAACCCGATCATCAAGTTCACGACGCTGTTCGGATTGCTCGCCGTGGAGCTGGCGGTATCGCTGGCGCGGCAACAGGGAACGGGCATCACGTTCGTGCTGTCCGGCGTCTTCCTGGTGCTGTCGCTCATTTTCGTGTACCGCAGTTTCTACGGTATGCGGATCGAGACGAGCGAGGATAAGTAGGGCTTAGCTTCAGAAAGCCACAGGGCCGCTACGGACTACCCGGGGCGGCCCTTTTTTTGTATCCGCGAGATAGAATCGGGAGATCGATCGAGCCATGAGAAAAGCCGGCCTTTCGCTCGCTCTCGCGGTCTTCGCGGCCGCAGCTTTCCTTCTTCTCAGTGGCGCAGCCCAGGACGCTGATACTGAAGAGCGCCTGTGGCGGCAGCGCAATCTCGGCAAGGCGCTCTTCGAAACGCCCTCCACCCAGGCCCAATCCGTAGCGGAGCTGAAGAAGGCGCTCGACATCGCGCCGGACTCGGTCCGCGAGCGCATAAACTACGGCATCGCGCTGCTTCGCACCGGCAAGAACAGGGAGGCCATAGCCGAACTGGAGAAGGCGCAGAAGCAGGACCCCACACTCCCGCACACCTGGTTCAACCTCGGCATCGCGTACAAGCGCGAGGCTCAGTTCGAGAACGCCATCAGGCAATTCGAGGGTTTCCTTAAGCTGGTTCCGGACGAGCCGGTGGCGTACTATAACCTCGGCTTGATGTACAACCTCACCAACCGCGAGGCCGACGCGATGAAGGAGTTCGAGACCGCAGCCGCGCTCGACGACAAGCTGGTGGCTCCGCGTTTCCAGATCTACAACATCTATCGCCTGCTCGGCCGCGACGAGGAAGCGAAGAAGGCGCTCGCGTCGTTCCAGGACGCGAAGGCGCGGCAGAAGGAGGCCGACGACTCCGAGGACATGGATTGGTGCTACTGGGCCGAGCTATACGACCCCGTTGAGGCGCAGGGCGCCGGCCACGATCCCTCGCCTCCAGCGGCGCTCGCCTTCGAGACCAGGCGGCTGCCCGGCAGCGCGGACGCCGCCACTGCCGGAATGGAGTTGATAGACCTCGACGGCGGCGGTAAGACCAGCCTGATCGTATGGTCCAGGAACGGCATCCTCGTGTATGCCGCAGGCACGGCTCCCGTGGCGAACTCTGGCCTGCAGGGCATCAAGGACGTGCGCGCGATCGCGGTTGGCGATTTCGACAACGACGGCCTTGCGGACCTGTGCGTCGTGACGGCCTCCGGCGCGTCCATCTATCGCAACGCGAAAGGCAGGTTCGAGAAACACGCCGCGGAACTTCCCGGCGGCGACTACGAGACGGCGGTCTGGCTCGACTACGACCACGAGTACGATGCGGACCTGATGCTGCTCGGAGCGCGCTCCGTGCTGCTTCGCAACGAGGGCGGCGGCAAATTTGCAGAAGCGAAGTTCTCGTTCGAAAAGGGCAGGGCGATCGCTGCTGTGACGTTCCGGGTCGTGCCTGACTCGAAGGGGTGGGACCTGGCGGTTTCCTACGCGGACCGCCCCGGAGTGCTATACCGCGACCGCATGAGGGGCGTGTATACGGCGGAGCCGCTCGACGCCGTTCCCGCAGGCGCACGCGCGCTGCAGGCCATCGATGTGGACAACGACAGTTGGACGGACCTCGCGTGGTCAGCCGCTGGCGGGCCCGGAATCGCAGTCAGCCAGAAAGGGCGTTTTTCGGCGGTGAGCGCGCCTGCGGTGAAAGGCCGAGCGCTGTTTGCCGATGTCGAGAACCGCGGCATAGAGGATCTCATCGCGGGCGGCGTGGCCTACCGGAACGAAGGGCGCGCCGGAGCGTTTGCGCAGGGCCGCTCCGCCCCGGGACTGCCCGAAGCGGCGGCGATAGTTTCCGCCGATTTCGACGGAGATGGCAGGCTGGACCTCGCGGTCGTGACCCCGGCGGGAACGGTGGAGCTTGCGCTCAACCGTACGGAAACGAAGAACAACTGGATCAGCATTTCGCTGACGGGTCTCAAGAATCTGAAGCTGGCGGGCGATACCGAAGTCGAGATCAAGGCCGGCCGGCAGTATCAAAAGAAGATCTATCGTGGGGTTCCGCTGCTGTTCGGGCTGCGCGGGCGCTCGCAGGCGGACACGGTACGCGTTTTGTGGCCGAACGGGCTGATACAGAACGAAACGGACCAGAAGGCGCTGCAGGTGGCAGCTCTCAAGGAAGCGCCGAGGCTGTCGGGCTCGTGCCCGATGATCTTCACCTGGAACGGGAACAGGTTCCAGTACATCGGCGACGTGCTCGGGACAGCGCCGCTGGGTGCGAGTTCGGGCGACGGCAGCTACTTCCCGGTAGATCACGACGAGTACATACACCTGCCCGGCGGCGCGCTCTCCGAGCGCAACGGACGGTTTGACATCCGTATCACGGAGGAGCTGCGCGAGGTCACGTATCTGGACGAGGCGCGGCTGATCGCGGCCGATCACCCGGCGGACGTCGAGCTGTTCACGAATGACAAGTTCAAGTCGCCGCCGTTCCCTGAATTCCGGCTGTTCGGAGTGAAGCGGCGCGTCTATCCCGTGGCCGCGCGGCAGGACGGCATAGACGTGCGCTCGAAACTTCTGCGTCTCGACGGTGTGTATCCCACCTTCAGGCGCGACCTCATGGGACAGGCCGAGACTCACACGCTCGACCTCGATTTCGGCTCCGCCGCGCCGGACAACCGCGCGGTGCTGGTGATGAGCGGGTGGGTGGATTGGGCCGACGGCAGCACGTTCCTCAACGCCGCACAGACCGGAAACCGGCCGCTGGTTTTTCCGTCCGTTCAGGTGAAGGATGCCTCGGGCAACTGGCGCACGGTGATAGAGGACATGGGCATCCCATCGGGTACGCCGAAGACGATAGTCGTGGACCTGACCGGCAAGTTCCTCTCGGCGTCGCGCGAGGTGCGCATAGTTACGAACCTCTGCGTCTATTGGGACCGCATCTTCCTCAGCGAGGAAACCGCGTCGCCGCCGGTGCGCATGACCGAGGCGAAGGCGCTCGCGGCGGATCTCCGCCTGCGCGGCTTCTCGCGCAACGTCGTGCACGCTACGCGCGAGCAGCCGGAGTACTTCGAGTACTCGCAGTGGACGCCGGCGGCTCCGTGGGACCAGGCTCCGGGCAAGTACACGCGCTACGGCGACGTTCACGACCTTATCCTCGCTGCCGATGACCGCTACGTCATCATGGGACCGGGCGATGAGATACGCCTGGAGTTCGACGCGCGTTCGCTGCCGCCGCTGCCGGCGGGATGGAAACGCGATTTTCTGCTGCGGATTGACGGATGGTCTAAGGACGGAGATCTCAACACCGCCTTCGCGGAGTCGGTTGAGCCTCTGCCGTTCCACGGCATGTCGTCGTATCCGTATCCGGCCAGCGAGCGTTTCCCGGACACGCCCGCCCACCGCCTTTGGCGAGAGAAATACAACACGCGCCCACCAGTGCGCCTGATCTCGCGACTGGCGGCGCGCGCGGATTAAGCGGTTGCGGGCGGCCAGGAGCGCGGCGCTGCTAACGCGGCTCGGGCGCGTAACCGATAACGGCGAGGCCGGCGGCGTCGGCGCGCTCGAGCATCTGCTCGCGATCCAGCATGAGCGTGCGGCCGGCATCGACGGCGAGCACCGTTGTGTGCGTCTCGAGCATGGTTTCGATGGTGCCTGGACCGGTTACGGGAACGTCGAAGAGCAGGTGCTCGCGGCGGCGGCTCGCCTTCACGAGGCGCAGGGCGCGGCCGTTGACAAGGCTTGCGGCTCGGCGCAGCATGGCATCGGTGCCTTCCATGGCCTCGACCGCTACGCACGCGCCTTCGGAGATCGCCACGCTTTGTCCAATATCGAACCCTGAGAGCGCGTTTGCGATGCGCCGTCCGTAGTCGATATCGCGCTGTTCTTCCGGCGACGGCTTGCGCCGCGTCATCGGACCTTCGGATGCAAGCAGCGGCTTGAGCAGCCCGGTGGAGTCCACCAGCCGTATGCCTTCCTTCGCGAGCACGCCCGCGATGCCGCCGATGAGCGCGTCGGTATTGCGGCGCTCGAGCGAGAAGAGCAGCTTCGCGAGCTTCCAGTCGGGCTTGATATCCGAGAAGAGCTGCGTGTGCTTCACCTGGCCGGCCATGACGACTTCGCTGACGGATTCCTGCTTCAGCAAGTCGATGAGCTTTCCGAGTTGGCCTATGGAGATCCAATGACAGCGGGCGGCGAGGCTCTCCACCTCGGGCGAGGCTTCCTGCTCGATGGCAATGACGACCACCTCGTGGCCGAGCTTGCGCGCCTCCTTGAGAGCGAGGATGGGGAAGCGGCCGTTACCGGCGATCAGACCATAGCGCATACGTCAGTTCCGGCGGCCCGGGGGCCGCTGCACGCCGACTCCCACCCGCAGATGGTGCGGCGCACGGCGCCGGATGCGGCCCTCGAGAACACCTCATTTTATGAACCCGCGTTCGGAGGAGTTGATGAAGGCCAGGAGTTCTTCCACTTCGGGCACCTGCGGCACCTCGGCGCGGATGCGCTCGATGGCCTGCGACGTGTTCAGCCCGGCGCGCGTCAGCAGCCGGAACGCCTTATGTAGGGCCTCGCGCGAGACTTCACTGAAGCCGCGCCGTTCGAGCCCGACGCGATTGCTGCCGAACGTCTTCGCCTCACGCTCGGTCACGGTCATCGAGTACGGGAGCACGTCGCGCGTGATCACGCTGTAGCCTCCAACAAACGCGTGCCGCCCGATGCGGCAGAACTGGTGAACGCCGCTGAACGCCTCGATGACAGCCCAGTCGCCCACTGTGACGTGGCCGGCGAACGTAACCGCGTTGCCGAGAATGGTGCGGTTGCCGATGCGTACGTCATGCGCGACGTGAACGTAAGCCATCAGGAGGTTATCATCGCCGATCTCCGTGACCATCCCGCCGCCCTCGGTACCGCGATGGATGGTGACGAACTCGCGGATGCGGTTACGGTTGCCGATGCGCGTTTCAGAACGCTCGCCCTTGTACTTAAGATCCTGCGGAGCGACGCCCACCGTGGAGTAAGGGAAGAAGATGTTGTCCTCGCCGATCGTGAGCGGCCCTTCCAGAAACACATGCCCCATCAGACGCGTGCGCGCGCCTATCTGGACATCCGCGCCGATTACCGAGTATGGCCCGACTTCGGCGGACGCATCGATGCGCGCCGAAGGATCGACGATAGCGGTGGGGTGTACAGGCATCCGCTCAGCCGCGCTGCACCGCCGCTTCCTGCGCCGGCGCCGCCGCAGTGTCGGCCAGCTTGCACATCACCTCAGCCTCGGCAACAACCTTGCCGTCCACCGTGGCCGTGCCGAACATCTTCGCGACCGTAGCCTTGCGCCGGCTCACCTTCGTTTCGATGCGCAACTGATCGCCAGGAACAACAGGCCGCCGGAACTTGGCATTGTCGATCGAAGCCAGAAAGACCGCCGATTGCTTCGATCCGAGCGATTTCAACAGCAGGACGCCCGCCACCTGCGCCATCGCTTCAACGATGAGAACGCCGGGCATGACGGGAAACTCGGGAAAATGGCCGGAGAAGAACGGTTCGTTGATCGTGACATTCTTGATGCCCACGATGCGTTCCTCTTCGAGCTCCACGATGCGGTCCACGAGCAGGAACGGGTAACGGTGCGGCAGTATCTGCTGAATCGCCTGTATGTCTAAGGTTTCCATGGGATCTCGTATTATATCAAGGGTGATATGGACGCCTTGCTCGAACACGCGCGCGAAAACGTGGCCGGCCTGACCGAGTTGTGCCGCGAACTGGTGGAATGCGAATCCCCTACCGATGACGCCCAAGCCGTCGGCCGTTTCGTCGAGCTGGTGGCCGACCGCCTTTCCGGACTGGGGCGGGTGCGGACGCTTCCCGGCGGCCGCTACGGCCCGCACCTGCAATGCGAGTTCGACCTGCCCGGGCAGGACAAGGATGGGCGCATCATGTGCCTGGGCCACTCGGATACCGTGTGGCCCGTGGGAACCCTGAAGACGATGCCCTTCCGCGACGACGGCGTGTGCCTGCACGGTCCCGGCGTTCTCGACATGAAAGCCGGTATCGCGATGCTCATCTTCGCCGCGCGCGCGTTGTGCGACCTGGGCGTGAAGGTTCGCAGGAATGTTGTCCTACAGCTCAACTCCGACGAGGAAACCGGCAGCGAATCGTCGCGCGCTCTCACGGAAGAGACGGCCCGCGGCAGCAACGCCGTGCTGGTGTTGGAGCCCGCCGAAGGTCTGGAGGGCAAGCTGAAGACGGCCCGCAAGGGAATCGGCGATTACGTCGTAACGGTGCGCGGGCGCGCGGCGCACTCCGGCCTTAACTTCTCCGCCGGCGCGAGCGCGATCGTCGAATTGGCGAAGCAGATCGAGGTGATCGCCGGGTTCAGCGATACCGCCCGCGGGATCACGGTCAACCCCGGCCTTATATCTGGCGGCTCGCGCGTGAATGTTGTGGCGGCCGAGGCGCGGGTGGAGTGCGACATGCGAATTGTCGAACTCGGACAGGCCGAGGAGGTGGAGCGGAAGTTCCGCGCGCTCAAGCCGTTCGATCCGCGATGCAGCATCGAAGTTACGGGCGGTCTGAACCGGCCGCCGATGGAACGGCGCGTGTCGGAAGGGCTGTTTGCGCTTGCGCAGAAAGCTGCCGGCGAGCTCGGCCTGGAACTCGGCGAGACGCTGAGCGGCGGCGGGTCCGACGGCAACTTCACGGCCGCGCTGGGCGTGCCGACGCTCGACGGGCTCGGTCCGGTGGGCGATGGCGCGCATGCCGCGCACGAGCACGTCGTGATAGAGCGGCTGCCAGAGCGGACTGCGCTGCTCGCGAAGCTCATACAGGCGATCTGAGAGAATAGGGCAAAGAATGGTTGTTGACGGCATTTACTACGCGCTCGCGTTCAGCGCGGGCGCGCTCGCGGTATCTGTTCTCGCCGGACCCGCATTTGGGCTGCCGCTGCTAGCGCCTGCGGCATTCTGCGCCTGGTTTTTTCGCGATCCTGACCGCACTACGCCGCCGGGAGACGTGGCCGTTTCGCCGGCGGACGGCAAGGTGACCGCGGTCAGGCCCGAAGGTGGGCTAACGCGGATCAGCATCTTTATGAATGTTTTCGACGTCCATGTGAACCGCGCGCCCATTGGGGGAACCATCGAGCGCGTGAAGTACACGAAGGGCGCCTTCAAGCCCGCGCAGCGCGACGAGTGCGGCGACGTCAACGAGCAGAACCTGGTGGTGATTCGCGGCGGCGGCACCGAGGTGGCGTTCAAGCAGGTGGCGGGTCTCATCGCGCGGCGTATCGTGTTCAACAAGCGCCCGGGCGACCATGTTGAGGCCGGCGAGCGCGTGGGACTGATCAAGTTTGGCTCGCGCGTGGACGTGATGCTCGGCCCTGAGTGGAAGATCGAAGTGGTTCCCGGCCGCCGCGTCCGGGCCGGCGAGAGCATCATCGCGCGCCGGGAGGTGAGCCGGTGAGCGGACCCGCGAAATCGCTCAATCGCGACCAGCAGGCACTCGAAGAAAGCAGGCGCCGCCGCGCCGCGTACGCTCTTCCGACGCTGTTCACGGCGGGGAACATTTTTCTTGGTTTCCTGTCGATCATGAAATCGTTCCAGGCCTCTACGCTCATCGCCGGTGGGTTCACGGGGCCGAATCCGAGTTTTTCGGTCGCGGCTCTGGCGCTAGGATGGGCGTTCCTTCTGGACGGACTGGACGGCCGCATAGCGCGGCTTACGAACACCACCAGCGACTTCGGCCGGGAAATGGACTCGCTGGCCGACGTCATAACGTTTGGCCTCGCTCCCGCTGTGCTCGCGTACGCGTGGGGGATTCAGCCCGCCCTCGCCGGGCTGGACGTTCCATTTCGCGACAACGCGCGCGCACTCGGATTGTTCGTGCCGTTCCTGTACCTGCTGTGCGGCGCGGCGCGGTTGGCGCGGTTCAACATCCAGAAGAACCCGGTGCCCAAGAACCCGGGCCGCCCGGACAGGAAGTACTTCGTGGGCCTGCCCATACCGGCCGCATCGGCCCTGGTGGGCGCGGTTGTGTACGCATTCGCGGGTGAGCCGGTTTCGGACTGGCGTCTCGGCTTCGCCTGGATGGGGCTTCTGACGGTGCTCTCGCTGCTGATGATCAGCCGCTGGCGCTACCGCAGCTTCAAGGATATTCAGCTTCTGCGCCCGCGCACGCCGCTGCTTGTCGTCGGACTCGGAAGCATCATCTACGTGGCCTGGCAGTATCCGCGGCCGGTGCTGCTGGCGCTGTCGCTCGCATACTGCTCAAGCGGAGTGCTGGTGGGCTTCGGCGGCATGATCCGGCGCCGCCTGCACCACGGCGCGGGAACGGGAGCGAAAACGTGAATAGCACTCCTCTCGCAGTGATCGTCGGAAGCGGTTCGCTGCTCGGGCGCGAACTGCGCGATCTGCTCGCGGGCACCCCGATTCGCACACGGCTCATCGGCGCGGGCGAGGAAGAGCCCGGTGCTCTGGACGAAGATGCCGGCGAAACGGTGCCTACGACGCAACTCGACGAAGAGAACCTTTCCGGCGCCCGCGTCGTGATACTCGCGGGCTCGGCTGAAGCGGCGCGCCAAACAGTTGAGATCGCCGCCAGGCTGGAGCAGCCCCCGGCTTTTGTGGATCTCACCTACGCTTTCGAGGATCACGCCGGAGCCTTTTTGCGCGCGCCCGCGGTCGAGCCGGCCAACTTCGCACCGCCGGTGGCGGGAAAGCACGTGATAGCGCATCCCGCGGCGATCGCGCTGGCGCTGTTCCTGGATCGGCTGCGGCAATTCGCGCCCGTGCGGCGCGTCGTGGCGCACATCTTCGAGCCCGCCAGCGAGCGCGGGGCCGGCGGAGTAGATGAACTGGAAAAGCAGACCATCAACCTGCTCACGTTTAAGACACTGCCGAAGCGCATCTACGGCGAGCAGGTGTCGTTCAACCTGCTGGCCCGCTACGGCGAGGAGGCGCGCGAACCGCTGGAGCGCGTGGAGATGCGCATCGAGCGCCACTTGGCCACGCTGCTGGCGTTGGGCGGCGCCGGGCCGATGCCATCCGTGAAGCTGCTTCAGGCGCCCGTGTTTCACGGCTACAGCATCTCCGTATGGGCCGAGTTCGAAGAAAGCCCGGAGGTGCAGGCGCTCGAGGAGGCGCTCAGCTCCACGCAGGTCGACGTGCGCGGCGCGGACCTCGAGCCGCCGAACATCGTGAGCATGGCCGGGCAGAGCGGCATCGCTGTGGGCGCAATCTCCGCGGACCGCAACGACCCGCGCGCGTGCTGGTTCTGGCTGGTGGGCGATAATATCCACATCATGGCCGAGAACGCCGTTTCGGTAACGCATGCCCTCATGGGGCATGAAGGAGCCGGGAGACCGCAGTGAGGCTCGCCCTCGTTCCCCTGCTGGCACTGGCGATCAGCGGCTGCGGCTATCGCGTCTCCGGACGCGCGGATCTGCTGCCAAAGAATCTGCACACCATCGCCGTCACGTCGTTCACGAACAACTCGACGCGATACAAGCTGTCCGACCGCCTGGCCGCGGACATTACCCGTGAGTTCATCACCCGGACCCGGTACGAGATCGTCGCGGATCCGGAACAGGCCGACGCTGTTCTGAGCGGAGCGGTGATCGACTACATGGCTTTTCCCGGCATCTACAATCCCGACGTCGGGCGTTCCAGCACTGTGCAGATGAACGTGCACCTGAACGTCACGCTTACTGAGCGCGCCACCGGCGCGGTGCTGTATTCGCGGCAGAACTTCGAGGTGCGCGAGCGCTACGAGATCAGCCCCGACGAGAGCGCCTACATAGAGGAGAGCGACGTCGCGCTCGAGCGGCTGAGCCGCGCGGCCGCGCGCGCCATCGTGAGCGGCGTCCTCGAGAACTTCTGATGACGCCGGAGCAGTTTCTCTCTTCCATCAAACAGCGTGAACCGGCGCCGGCTTACCTTTTCCTCGGTCCCGAGCAGTTCCGGCGGGACTGGTGCGTGAAGGCGCTTATCGAGCGGGTGCTGCCGGACGAGGCCCGACGCGAGAGCGGCCTGGTGCGGCGGGATCTCAGCGAGACCGGCTTGGCCGAGGTGCTCGACGAGGCCGCCTGCGGGTCGCTTTTCGCCGAGCGCAGGGTAATCCTGGCCGCCAACGCCGAAGCTGTTCTACCGCGCGGCCGCAGCGCTGCATCGGAGGAGGAAGGCGGCTCGCCCAAGGGCGCGGAGGAGCTCGCGCGTTACATGCAGAATCCGCCGCCGGGCGTTGTGATCGTCTTTGAGGCCACGCGGTACGACCTCCAGGGCGAGGACAAGAAGAAAGCCGAGCGCGTGCGGAAGTTCTTCGAGGCTGTGCCTGCCGTGGTCGAGTTCGAGCGCATGAACACTTTGCAGGCGCGGCAAGCTGCCGAAAAGCACGCGCGCCGGGTGGGACTGAAGATCGGCGCCGCGGAGCTGGACATGCTCGTCGAGTCGCTCGGGGCCGACGCGGCGCGTGTGGCGAGCGAGATCGACAAGCTGGCGCTGTATGCGGGCGACCGCGCGCCGGATGCTGCCGAGATAGCGGAATTGGTGCCCGAGGCGCGCGAATCCACCATCTTCGCGCTGGTGGCGGCGCTCGGGCGGAATGACCGCGCCGGGTCGCTCGCGGTGCTCGATACCCTGATCCGCCAAAGCGAGTACCTGCCGCTTGCGCTGAGCTTCCTCGCCACGCAGTTCCGGCTGGCGCTGGCGGCGCGCGAGGCGGGCCTGAAGAGCCCGCGCGACATACAGGCGCACTTCGCGAAGCTGGGGATTCCGATGTGGCCATCCCGCGCACAGCAGGTCCACGAGACCGCTTCGCGATTCACGAAGAAGAAGCTGGCGCGCGGGCTGGAGATGATCTACGCCGCCGACATGGCGATGCGCGACGCTCGCCCGGACGATCGCGTCGTCATGGAAGAGTTCGTGATGCGGCTGACGGGGGCCTGAGCAAGGCTCAGGCGGCTTGCTCGGCGAACGCGGCCTTGACGCGAGCGTGCAGGCGCGACTTGTACCGTGCGGCCGTGTTCTTCTTGATGATGCCCCACTTCGCAGCGCGATCGACGATCGAGAACGTCTTGGGCAGAAGCGATTGAACAACAGCCGAATCCTTCGCCGCGATGGCGCGGCGGAGAGCGCGGATCTGGTGGCGCAGCTTGGTCTTACGTATCCGATTCACTGCTGTGCGCCGCTCGGCTGTGCGCGCACGCTTCAGAGCAGAAAAAGTGTTAGCCATCTAGACAGAAACCGGGATTGGTCCTCTCCGGTCAGCATAACGCACGCCGGGCGGCGCGGTCAATCGCACCCGTTCCGCCACGCGGAGCGCCGGGCCGGCCCCATCCGGTGGCAGCCGAACCGGCGCCGCCCCGGGCAGACCATGCAACGCAAAGTAGAGAGTTCCTGTCCTGAGCAAAGCAAGGAGTCACGTTTCAGCCCGGTGAAGGGAGCCCGGAGGGCACGCTCACTGTCAAACCAGCTCTGATCCAGTACACGGCTGTTACAATGGACACTTCTGATTCACCAAGCGCCGGAATGGCCCCAGGCCAGGCCGGCGCGGCAGAGGTAACAGTTGTACAGCAAGCCATTCCTTTTTCCGGCCCTCTTTCTGGCCGGTTTCACCCTGACCATCTTGACTCCGAACCATCTCACGGCCGCGCGCGCCAAGACCGCGCCAGCGGCGGTCTCCGGACCCTCGGTGACGTATCCGGCCGTCGGCTCAGCCGCTCCGGACAGCCCTCTACTGCGCGCGCTCTTGCGGGAAGCTCCCGGCATCGATCGCGAGGCGCTCCAAACCGCCCTCGCCGCCGCCGAACGGGCCTGGAGGACTGGAGCAGCAAAGCGCTCCGACGTTCTGGCCGTGATCGACTTCAGCCTGCCCTCCACCGAGCAGCGGTTGTGGGTCTTCGATCTGAAGCAGCGCCGGCTGATCTTCAACGAACTGGTTGCGCATGGCGCCGGCAGCGGCTCGGTTTACGCGACGGAGTTCTCGAACCGCTCCGGCAGCCGCATGTCCAGCCTGGGAACGTTCGTGACGGCAGAGACCTACCAGGGGAAGCACGGGTACTCGATTCGTCTCAAAGGACTCGACGAGGGTCTGAACGACAACAGCTACCGCCGCGCCGTCGTGCTGCACCCGGCCGCGTATGTCAGCAACGAGTACGTGGCGCGCAACGGACGGCTTGGCCGGAGCTGGGGCTGCCCGGCAGTGCGGCCGGAGATATCGCGCCAGCTCATCGACACGATCCGCGGCGGAGCGGTGCTGTTCGCCTATTACCCGGGAAGGACGGGAACAGATAGCACGTCGCTCCTTGCGGGCGCATCGGATCCCGCCGCTCAGGAAACAGCGGCAAAGTAACTCTCTCCTGAGGAGGTGGTCCGGGGCCGGCCGTTGTGTCGAGCGGGCCCCGGACCAGTATTTCGGGAATCCAGGGCGGCTGCTCGGGCCGTCTCTGGAAAACGCAAAGCAACTCACAACTTAGCGTTCGCGTGCGCCGTCCATATGATTGCGGAGGCGCAGAGGGGCGCTGATGTTGAGGGGTGCAATACTTGTGTTTGCTGGCGTCGTGCCGGTGGCGCTCGCTTCGCCGGGCTACACCGTGGAGCGCGGCATCGACCTGAAGCAATTCGATGCCGAACAGATCGGTCTACTTGAGAAGCTGAATCGGGCTGACCGGAGACACCTGGCGCGGCTGCCGGTGGTTGTGGTTCCCGACGAGTGGGGGCTCGATGAACTCGCCTACAGCCCGATGCCGGCTTACTCCGAGTGGGCTGCGCAGAGTGGCGGGAAAGCGCTGATAATCGACATACCCGGGCAGGTCTTCGGGGCCTATGAAGACGGGAACCTGGTCCGCTGGGGACCGATCAGTTCCGGCCGGAAGGGCAACGAAACGCCGGCCGGACTGAAACACTTGAGCTGGCGTTCGCGGATCAGGCGAAGCTCCATCGACGAGACCTGGATCATGGAGTGGTATTTCAATTTCGATCCGCGGCGCGGCATTGCCATGCACAAGTACACGCTTCCAGGCCGTCCCGCCAGTCACGCCTGCGTGCGCCTGCTCGAGCGGGATGCCATGTGGATCTATAACTGGGGTGAGCTGCCGCGCAAGGGGCGAAGGGGCACCCCGGTCTGGCTTGTGGGCGAGTACGACTTCGACGCGCCGCCCCCCTGGCGCGCTCCCGAGCAATTGGCCGAACGGCTGGCTGCGCTCGGCCAAACGGCTGATCGAGTTAAGCCGGCAACTGAAGCCGCAGCCGGGGCGTCGCCAAGATAGTTGCGGCGGGCGCCGCATGGCTCCCGGCCGCTCTGGCGAAGCCGGTCGTTACTGGGGGGAACCTATGTGCACTCGTTTTCCGGCCGCGGTGTGCGTAGCCGCCGCCGCAATTCTGGCGGGATGCGCCACCCGGCAGCCGGGAACTCCGCCGACGCCGGGGTTCAACCTGTACTCGCGGCAGCAGGATATCGAAATCGGCCGTGAGGCTGCCGCGCAGGTGAGGCAACAGTATGAGGTGGCGCAGAGTCCAGCGCTGCAGGCCTATGTAGACCGCATCGGTCAGAAGCTGGCTTCTACTCCCGCCGCCGGCAACTTTCCATACTCGTTTACTGTGCTCAACAACCCCAGCGTGAATGCGTTCGCGCTGCCCGGAGGTCCGGTTTTTGTCAACAGCGGTCTGATCGCGGAGGTGAACAGCGAAGCTGAACTGGCCGGAGTCATCGCACACGAGATAGCGCACGTCCAATTGCGGCATGGGACAAACCAGGTGTCCAAGGCTACTGTGATCCAGCTTCCGGCCACAGTCGCCGGCGCCGCGCTGGGCGGGAGCGCAACCGCGCAGATTGTGCAGGCCGGGCTGGGCGTCGGGCTGAACGGCCTTTTCCTGAGCTACTCGCGCGATGCGGAAAGCGATGCGGACGCGCTGGGCGCCCGCATCATGTCGCAGGCGGGCTATGATCCGATGGCCATGGCCCGGTTCTTCCAGACGCTCGAAGCCTCCGGCGGCGCTCGCGGGCCACAGTTCCTCTCCTCGCACCCCAACCCGGGAAACCGGGTGGCGGCGATCCGGGCCGAGGTCGCGGCGATGCCCCAGAAGCGCTACACCGCGGACGTGCCCGGCGGAATCGAGACGGCCAAACGCGAAGTAGCAGCGCTTCCGCCGCCGCGGCGCACGCCATCCACGAATTGAGATTCCGGCTCGGGCTCCTCAGAGCCCGAGCCTGAAGTGGACATCGATAGTTGTAATTGCCTCGACAGGCACTCCATTCAGCAAAGTCGGAGAGTAAGTCCACTGGCGGACCGCATCCAGGGCCGCGGGAACCAGCACCGGATGCCCGCTCACGGCGTGTAACTCACGAATGCGGCCGTCAACGCCGATGATCGCGCTCAATGTTACTGTTCCGGAGATTCGCGCCGCCACCGCGATGCGAGGGTAAACCGGAATTACTCTGTTGATAGGTTTGGCTTCCTGCACGTCGCCGCCAACGCGCACCTGTTGTACCGGTTTCGACGGAGGCTCTTCGGCAACGGCGGCGCGGGGGCGCTCAGCCGGCGCTGGAGGCGCTACGCGGACAATATGCGCCATTAGCTGCGCAGCAGCGTTCGTGTTTGCGCCGAGTTCGTCCGGCAGGCCCGGAATGTAGTGACCCGCGCCGCAGACGTCTGCTGCTGGGGCGGATCGGCGACCATCGCGATCTCGCGTGGTATTGCCGGAGGCGCAGTGAACGGCCTGGGTTTATCAGCGGTTTCAACACGTTCCGCCGCGATCACCTGGATTGCTTCGGGCTTTGTCTGCCTACCCGCGGGAGGCAGGGGTGGCGCGGAGAGCCTCTCCGTCTGCCGCGAAACAGGCAGGTTTCTGTGGCTATCAGAGGAACGAGAAGCAGAACGCCGAGCCCGGCGGTCTGGAGTAAGAAGGAGGCGAAAACCGTCCAGGCCCTGCACGTCCTGGCTGGCTTCGTAAGCGACGCCTGCTCGAACAGGCCGCTCTCCTTTCGCGGCTTTGGACACCGCATGGAGGGCCTATGTTCCCTGAAATTATTCGGTCAGATTGATCGTGCCGCGGCAGTTAGGCGCGCCGCATGAGCAGGGGACGCGCTCCATGTCCTTCCCGAAGTGGTAGTCCACTGTAAGTTCCTCGCCGGGCTGGATCTCGCGCTTACTGAAGTAAAGTATGTGCCCTTTCATGATTACGGCCCGAAGATTAGGATCGCAGGAGTGATTTATCAGCTCCGCTCCGCTGCCGCCGACCGAGCCATCGATGCACCAGTACGAATTGAGCTCGAACAGATAGATGAGCTTCGCAGCGCCGCGCCGTTTCGTCTCGCGCCGGCTGATCTTCTCGCCCGTGTACTCGATTACCTTGCGGCGCGCGGGTATGCGCTCGAGCGCGAACACTCCCCAACCGTGGATGGAAGACGGGCGCACCTCGAGCCTGAAGCACGCAAAACGCTGGTCTATCGTCGGGGCAGCCGCGCGTCCGTTCACGGCGGCCCGGCTCTGGCCTGTGGTGGCGCGAGGAGGCGCGCTCTTGTGCGTGGTGCTGAAAGGCACAGTGGTCCTGCTCGATGTGATGGTCTGAATTAGAGCATTATACGGGAACCGCGACGCGCGCTGTGCCGCTCAGGCAGGCGGTAGAATTGAATGCTTCGCCATGATAGCCGCGGCGGCATCGGAGCACGTAGCGGAACAGAGCGCTTTCAACGCTGCGATCGTCATGGCTGCGCGAGCCGGCCGGAGCGTTGCGGCCGCCACGTAACGATGCTTCCCTTCAAGCTGGTGTGGCATCCCGGCTACGACCTGGGCCTCGGGGCCCATGTCTTCCCCTCTACCAAGTACCAGCTTGTACACGACCGCCTGCTGTCCAGCGGGTTTGCTTCCGCGGCCGATTTCATTCAGCCCGAGCCGGCGCCCGACGAAGATGTCCTGCTGGTTCACACGCCCGAATGGGTCGAGAAGCTCAAGACGGGCACCTTGTCGTACTACGATCTCCTCAAGCTCGAGATCCCTTACTCGCACCAGACCATCCGGGCGTTCTGGCTGGCGGCCGGCGGCACCACGCTGGCCGCCCGGCTGGCGCTGCGCGACGGAATCTCGATAAACCTTAGCGGCGGATTCCACCACGCGTTCCCCGGGCACGGCGAGGGCTTTTGCGCCTTGAACGACCTAGCCATCGCCGTGCGCAGGCTCCAGCGGGAAGGCCGCATCGAGCGGGCCATGGTCGTCGATTGCGACGTTCACCACGGCAACGGGACCGCCGCGATATTCGCGCACGATAGGTCCGTCTTCACGTTCTCGATGCACCAGTTGAACAACTATCCGATGGAGAAGCCGCCGTCGGACATAGATATCGACCTTGCGGACGAGACCGGCGACGCCGAGTACCTGGAGCGGCTGCGCGCGGCGCTCGGGCCGGCGATCGCGGCGCACCGGCCGCAACTGGTTCTGTATGCCGCCGGCGCGGACCCCTACTTCCGCGATCAACTTGGCGGATTGTCGCTAACGATGGAAGGGCTGATAGCCCGCGACCGCATGGTGTTTGCGGCGGCGCTGATGGAGCACGTTCCCGTGGCGGTTACGTTCGCGGGCGGGTACTCCATAAGGGTGGAGGAGACCGTCGCAATTCACGTCAACACAGTCAAGGCCGCCAAAGAAGTGCTGGACCGCGTCGGCTGGGCGCCGCGCCGCTAGGGTGGCGGCGCGCCAGCGCCTCAGATCCGGCGCAGCAGGACGCGCGCGGGAGCCGCTTCCGCGCCGGCAACGAGCAACGGCAGGCAGATCATCTCGTACCGCCCCGGTTCCACCGCTCGCAGGTTCAGCATCTCGATGCACCAGATGCCCGCTCCGAGCAGCACGCGATGCACCTCTGTGCTGCCCACCGAAAGGCCTTCGACGCCAACGGAGCGGACGCCGCGTTCCACGAGCAGGCGCGCCTCGCCGATGTCGATGCCATCGGTCTTGATCAGCACCCGGCCGCCAGGCGGGGCATCGCCTATCGCGCCGCGCTCCACCACGAGCGCCTCGCCCACGAGCGCGCCGGGCGGCATGGTGTCGATGGCGGGACCGCCGGGAAGATAGTGCAGCGGCGCGTCGATGTGAGTGCCCGTATGCAGCGTCATCGAGACCGTCGAGAGCACGTAGTCGCCCTTGTCCTCGCGTTCGATACGGAACGGAGGATCGCCCGGCCACACTTCGATTTCCGGGCTTAGCGGCATCGACACGTCGATCCAGCCGGTCATCGCACGATGATCGGCCGCAGCGGCCGGACGTAGATGTTGCGGTACGCAACCGGACCGTGGTCGCCCTGAATCATGATGGGGTTCAGCGGCGCTTCCTCGATCGGCATGTGCGCGCGTGTGGGGCCGTCCACCTCCACGTTCTCCTGCACTGGGACGCCGTTGAAGAGCACGCGGATGAACTTTGCGTTCTGTATCTTCTTGCCCGACGCGTCGAACCGCGGCGCCTGGAACCAGATGTGATAGGACTGCCACTCGCCCGGCGCGCGCGAGGCGTTCCGCGCGGGCCTCGACCCGCCAACGCCCTGATTGTTGATCCAGCGGTGGTACACCGCGCCGCAATCGGACGACGTCAGTTGCCAGTCCGGCGTTCCATAGCTGTCGAAAACCTGAATCTCATACAACCCGTGAAGGTACACGCCCGAGTTGGAGCCCTTGGCCAGCATGAACTCGAGGTACAACTCAATGTCGCCAAACTTCTCGTCCGTCACGAGGTTCACGGTGCGGCCGTTACGTCCGTTTAGCAGCCGGTCGCCTGGAGCCGGCACGGCCCCAAGGCGCGTGGGCCCGAGCAGGCGCTCGAAAATGACGCCGCGGGTGGTCAACCACTGGTTCGGGACGTTGGGGTCCTGGCCGTGCCAACCGGTCAGATCCTTGCCGTTGAACAGCGGACGCCAGCCATCCTCGATCAGGTAAGGAGGATCGCCGTGGGACTCGCCGTCGTTGCGGTTCTGGAAGGGCAAAGCCGGGAGCGTGCCGGCCAGTAGGAGCACGAGAGGGAGCGCGTTGCGGATCATCACAGTACAGGCTATACCAGAGCGGGCGCGGGGCGCTGTCTTGCCGTGCTCGCGGCCTATCGGCGGATATAGCATCCCGCTGTCTGCAAATGTGGCATTTCGCCGATCCGTCCAACCGTTTACACTCTTTCACGAAAAAAGACAAAACCAATCGGACCCGGCGCGGGTTTATACGTTCAGGAGGCCATCAAACATGACCAAGAAGATCCTTTCAGTACTCGCAGGGGCAGCGCTGCTTACAACCGGGCTGGCGTTCGCGCAGGCAGGCGGGGCTGGCGGCCAGGGCACGGCACCGGGACGGAAACAGGCCCGGCAGCCCGGCCAGCGCATCGCCCGCTACCTTCAACTGACCCAGGAACAGCGGCAGCAACTCCGGCAGATCCACCAGGAAGCACGGACGCAGTCTAAGCCGTATGTTGAGCAGCTCAAGACTGCGTTCATGGAGGTCCAGAACATGGTGAAGTCGGGCGCCGCGCCGGAGGCGGTGGGGGCGCGCGCCGAGCAACTAGTGGCTGCGAACCAGACCGCCATCCAGCACCTTGCCGGTATCAGGGCGCGTGCCGCCGCCCGGGTGTACGGTGTGCTGACCCCGGAGCAGCGCCAGAAGGCGGCTAATTTGCGGGGGTTCATGGGAGGCGGCCTCGGTGGCATGTACCCCGGCTTCGGCATGGGCCATGGCTTCGGACCGGGCCGTCGCGGTGCACCGCGACCTGGTCCTGGCCCCGCGCAGGCGCCTCAGCCCGCTCCCGGACAGTAAGTAGGGGATGGCGCCGGCCGGGTCTCCCAGCGAGCCAGCGTCACGCGTCGATGTGAAGAGTCATCTCCTGAAAGCACGAAAGCCCTCCGGATCTATGGGCCCGGAGGGCTTTCTACTTTTTGCACGGAAACCGCGGACAGCATCCGGCACGAGCGGGGTGTCACATTCGCATCCCCGCGCCTGCCAGGTCCCGGTCAGACCGTGATTAGCTCATACTGATCGTTGCCCATCTTCAACGTCTTCATGTACTCGAGCTGGCGCAGCCCGCCCCGGGACTCGATGCGCTCCACGATGTCCCGCCGTTCCGCCGCCGGCCGCGCGTAGACGAGGTCGACAGAAGCCTTGTCGATGGCCAGGATGTCGGTCGAGCCGAGGATGCCAATGTCGCCGCAAGTGGGCTTGGCGCCCTTCGGGTCGCAGTCGCAATCCACCGAGATGTTCTTCAGGACGTTGATGTACGCGATGCGCTGCCCGAAGTGATCGGTGATCGCCTTTCCCGCCTCGACCATGCGCTCCATGAAAACCGGTCCGCTGGGCCAGCCATCGCCGTGTATCTGGCGTTTACCGACCTTCCCCGACGCGCAGCCTATCGCGATGTTCTTGAGGGATCCTCCGAAGCCGCCCATCGTATGGCCCTTGAAGTGGGTGTAGACGAAGAGCGAATCGTACTTGGTGAGAGTCTTGCCGACGGCTACCTCTCTGAGATGCAGACCGGGAGTATAGGGAGCATTCGTGGAACCCGGAAGCACGGCATCGAGGAATTCCGCCATGCCCCGTATCGGAAGCATGACGTCTCCCTCCGCGTCCATGATGTCGACCTGGCAGAAATCGAATCCGTTCGTCTTCAGCGTCTCCCGGTGCCCCTTCGTCTCCTGCCTGGGACTCGGGTAGAGGACATTGCATTCCAGGATGGTGCTGTTCGGGATCTTCGGCTGCAAGCCTTTGATGAGCTCTATGGGCAGCAGGTTGGGTCCCTTCGGCTCGCCCGTGTGCAACTTGATCCCCACTTTGCCCGTGAGGTTGTTGCTGATCCTGGAGTAGATCTTCAGCAGTCCGGCAACGCTGATGTCCTTCGTGAAATAGACGGCGGCTTTGCCCTGCTGCGCAGCCAAGGCACTGCCCGCCCCCGCGAGGTTGCATAGGGCGGCTCCGCCCAGCAAACCGGCGCCATTCTTCAGAAGAGCGCGACGCGAGATCGGTTGTTCCAACAGTGTTCTCCTTTCGAACCCTCCAGCTTACCCGATGGCGGCGCGACGTGGTTCCGCGGTGCCTTAAGTGCACTCGCTTGGGCGGGGCAGGTGAGCGGACACGCCTGGATCACCATGCGCAATTGCCTGAACGAGTTCGCGACGCTGCTGTTCGAGTCGCCCGGGAGGACGGCGGCGCGGCCCGGCGCTGGGCGCGCAGGTCACGTGCCGGCGCGCCGTCTGCCAACCGAGCCGCTCACTTGCGCTTGCGGCGGACTTCCGGCTCCACGATCGAAAACTGCAGTTTGCGCTCGACCGCATCCACGCGGTCGAGCCGGACAGTGAGCTGGTCGCCTATCGAGAACTCGCGCCTGGTCCTGGCTCCAACGATCTTGCGCGAGTTCTCGTGGTAGCCGTATCGATCGCCGGGCAGCGTCTCTATGGGCACGACGCCCTCGACAAACAGATCTTCCAACTCGACGATCAACCCGAACCGCATCGTGCTGATGACCAGGGCGCGGAACTCATCACCCACGCGCTCGATCATGAACTTGGCCTTTTTCCACTCAACAAGCTCGCGCTCGGCGTCGGCCGCGCGGCGCTCGGAGGCGGAGCACTCGTCCGCGATGGCGTGGACTGCCTGCGTCTCATACGGAGGAACTGCGCCGGCCAGCGCCGAGGTCAGCACGCGATGCACGATCAGGTCCGGATAGCGGCGAATGGGAGAGGTGAAATGCGTGTACGCCGCCGAGGCGAGCGCGAAGTGGCCCGAGTTGCGTTCGCTGTACCGCGCCTGTTTCAGCGACCGCAGCATGAGGTAACTGAGAATGCGCTCCTCGGGCTTCCCTTCGATGCGGCTGACGAGTTTCTGGTAGTTGCGCGACGAGACGATGCGGCTGGAATCCGGCACGATGATATCTCGCCGCACCTTGGTGCCGTCGCGGTGGCGGCTTGTGTACGAGAACCGTTTGACGGGAATTGCTCCGACGCCGAGCGTGTGGCCAAAGTGGGCGGCGGTCTCTTCGAACTCGAGCACGCGGATCGGGTCGGGCGGCTCGTGGATGCGAAACACCGTAGGCACCTCGAGTTGCTCCAGGTGTTCGGCGACAGCCTCGTTCGCCGCCAGCATGAACTCCTCGATGATGCGGTGCGCGATGTTGCGCGGGGAGCGGATAACGCCGGTCATCTCGCCGAACTCGTTGAACTCGATGAGCGGCTCGGGCAGGTCGAAATCGATGGAGCCGCGCCGCGCGCGCTTGCGGTTGAGGACCAGCGCCAGTTCGCGCATGAGCTCGAAGCGATGCACCAGGCGGGAGTAGCGTTCGCGCAGCGCCCCATCGCCTTCGAGCAGCAGATGAACATCGGTGTACGTCATGCGCTCCACGCTGCGCATGACGCCCCGGCAGAACTCCTGGCGGACGATGTCGCCCCTGTGGTCGATTTCGAGCAGCGCCGACACGCACAGCCGGTCCACCTGTGGGTTGAGCGAGCAGAGCCCAGTGGACAGCTCGAGCGGCAGCATGGGGATGGCGCGGTCCGGGAAATACACGCTGGTGCCGCGCCGGCGGGCTTCGGCGTCTATGGCGCTCCCGGGGCGCACGTAGTGGCTGACGTCGGCGATGTGGACGTGCAGCGCGAAGTTGCCGTTCGCGAGCCGGTCCACCCAGACGGCGTCGTCGAAATCGCGCGCAGTCTCGCCGTCGATCGTGACCACGTCCATGCCGCGGAAGTCCGTGCGCCCGGCGATCTCGGAGGAGCGGATCGAGCCCGGGAAGCTCTGCGCCTCTTCGAGGACCTCGGGCGGGAAGCGCTGCGGCAGGTGGTGTTTGCGGATGACGATCTCGACATCCACGCCGAAATCGTCTGGATACCCCAGCACCTCGACGACGCGGCCGACGGCATTACCGCCGTTCTGCGGGAACTCGAGCAGCTCGACGTTGACGATCATTCCGTCGAGATCCGCCGGTTCCGCCACCTCGACCGGCTGAACCCCGATGCGGTCGGGCGTCGCCGGCGCGGGCTTCTCGAGCCCTTCGGGGATCTCGATCCACTGCTGGATGCGCTCGTCGTGCGGTATGACGAAGTTGCCGCGCTGGCGGACAGTGAACTCGCCCACTACGGTGGGATGGGCCCGGCGCAGGATCTTGATGATCTCGCCCTCGGCACGGCCGGAGGCGTCGATGCGCGTGATGCGCACGAGAACGCGGTCGCCGTGCATCGCCTTTCCCGCGGTTTCGGGCGGCAGGAAGACGTCGCCCTGGATGCCTTCGTGAGGGTGCTCAGCGATGAGGAAGCCGTAGCCGTCCCGGTGCATCTGCAGGCGCCCGGTGGCGAACTCACGGCTGTGGCGGGTGGAGACGTAGTGGCCCGAGCGCAGCTCCATCAGGTCGCCGCGAGCCGCGAGGCGTGCTAGCGCTTCCTCCAGTTCGATGCGTTCCGCGCCGCGAGTCCTCAGTTCGCGAACGAGCTGTTTGAACGTGGCGCGCGCGTGAGGAAGGCTGGCGATATGTTCGAGCAGCCCGTTGTCGGAAAGCCGCTCCATGCCTCTCATCACATCACATTCGTCAGTGCTCGAAGGCGAACAACATGTCGGCGACGTTTGAGCCCGGCCGCCGGTTCAGGTGCAGGCGGACTCGCTTGAACCGGACGCGCCCGTCGCGCATGATCGCCCTTTCAAACCTATCGACGTACTCCATGTCGAGCGGCGCTCCGGACCGCAACTGCCAAAGGCTGCGGGCCCGCGCTTCGCTGGCCGCATCCAGGCCCTCCAGGCCGAGGTTGCCCATCATGTACTGCTGCCCGGCCCGGATGATGAAGTAAATGTCCACCCGCTGGCTCGAGGCGTCCAGTTCGCGTTCCGGAACACAATCCGCGTCGAGGTAGCCCAGCCGCCTGATTGCCGAGGCCATCTCGTTAGCCGCGCTTGAGATCGCAAACCAGCCCGCAGGCTGGCCGGGCGCGACGCCGAACATCTTCGCGAGCTTTTCTTCCGGCACCGGGGAACGCTCTCCCGCGATCTGCGCCGAGCCGAGCCTGAACACCGGGCCCTCGGATACCATCACCGTAACCGTTCCGTTCTCCATCGTGACCTTCGGGAACGAAACGCGGTAGTACGCCGCGTCCTCGTACACCGGCCGGACGTTGAATTCGAGCAGCTCGCGAAAGTCCTGCTCTGTGTAGTCGGATCCGATTGCCGGCGCGATGGCCTTGTCGAGTGCACTTACGGGAATTCCCGACGCGCCCTCGAACTTGACCTCCCTTATCGTCTCCAGCACGGTGGGGCGGAAGATAGCGTACACGCTGCCGGTTCTGAAGTCCGAGCGGAGGCTGGAAGCCACCTCGACGGGGCGGCCGTTTTCGTGGAGGAAGCGCTCGATGGCAGCCTTGTAATAATCGAGCGCGACCGAGGTGGTGGGGCCGCGGCTCAGCGCGAGCCCGTCGTTCTCCTCCAGCCATTTCCAGGCCGCGGCCTCCTCGACGCCCGGCACGTCGATGCGGATGTCGTACAGGTCGTCCGCTTCCTGGATCTCCAACGTCACGGCGAATGCCTGCTTCCCGGGAGCCGGTTTGAACTGATACCGCGCGCCGAGAATGAGGCCGGTGCCGATAAGCCGGTTGCACGCCGCCTCAATTTCGTCCGGAGTGACGCGCTCTCCGATGCTTAGGCCGGAGGCGCGCACCACCGCCTCAGTGGAGAAGCGCCCGTTGCCGCGAACCTCGATGCTAGCGATGGGAAATGCGTCCTGGCCGAGTGCGATCAGGGGCGCCACGGCCAGAATGCATAGTCTCAACATAAGTTACAGTCTACGGCGAACCGCTAACGGCCGGAGCCATATGAAGGCCTGCCCCGTTTTGCGATGGCACATCGCTCAGAGGCAAAGTTCAGTTCCTGATAGAGAAGTGGCTGGCGTTCCCGGAGGGCGCCCAGGCCTGTGGCTCGATTGGCTTCTGTGACGCGGCGGCAGGCACATCGTCAACATTCAGCAAAATATCCGGAGATCACATCAAACAGTAACTGATATGACAGAGGGCGTTTTGTTGCCTTAGAGGGAACTTTCGCGAGATAAGTGCCTCAGCCGGGAGAAACCTTTCGGCGCTCGACTAAGAGATCCGCGAGAGATCCTATCCAGGATGGATAGGTTCTCAAAAGGTGGGTAGGCTCACCGGATCAGACGATGGAGTTGACAATCAGAAAGCTTCAACCGCCGCGCGCGCGGCGGCCGTGCCCGCGGCCCGCGGCATACAGGTCGTACTCCTGCTTCCAGCTCAACCAGGCGAGGTCGAGCACGCGCAGCACCTCATCGTGATCGAGCGGCTGCGCGAGCACGTCGTAGCCGCCCATGTTCAGCACCTCCGCCCACAGGCTCTCATCCGCGGTGCGGGAAGTTACAACTAGGCGCGGAGGCACCTCGAACTCATCGAGGCTCTCGAGCAGGTCTCGCCAGGTGCCGTCGGGAAGATCGGCCTCGGTGATCACCACCGCAGCCGGCCCCTGCGCTGCAAGGGCGAGCCCGTTCTGGCAGTTGCCGGCTGCATGCAGCACCCAGTTTCTCCGCTCCATCCACTCCTTCAGAAGGCCGAGCTGACTCTCGGCGAGGCTCACCGCCACTGCCTTGATGTGTGCGAATGCGTGCAGGTCCATCACTGTGAACTCACCTCGCCGTGTACCCGCCGTCTATCACTAGTTCGCTTCCGGTGCAGAACTTCGATTCATCGGAGGCGAGATAGACGATGCCCCAGCCGACATCGTCCGGCTCTCCGACGTGTCCGATCGGATGGCGGGCGTCGAGTTCGCGGCGGAAGGCTGCGACGTCGCCTTGTCCGGCCAGCTTCTCAACCAGCGGCGTCCAGATGAACGCGGGGTGCACCGAGTTGACGCGGATCCTATCTGCTGCGTAGATCAGGGCGTCATTCTTCGTCATCAGGCGCACCGCTCCCTTGGACGCATGGTAGGGAGGAATGTCGCCCGCGCCGATGATTCCATAGATGGACGACAGGTTGATGATGCTGCCGCCGCCGCGGCGTCTCATGGCCGGTATTGCGTGCTTGGTGCAGAAGAACACGCCTTTGACGTTCACGGCCATCAGCCTGTCCCACTCCTGTTCAGTAATCTCGTGCGTGGGCTTGTCTACACCCGATATGCCGGCGTTGTTGACGAGCACGTCTATTCCGCCGAATTCGCGTTCGATCTCTGCGAAAACGGTTTGAACGGACTCTTCGCTGGAGACATCCAGCTTCCAGAAGCGCGCCTTGCCGCCGGAGGCGACGATCTCGTCAGTCGTTTTCTTCCCCTCCGCTTCGAGCACGTCCGTAACCGCCACGGCGGCGCCCTCGCGCGCCAGGAGCAGACAGGCGGAGCGGCCGATCCCCAGCGCTCCGCCGGTTACGATAGCGACCTTGCCCTTCACTCTGTCCATTCATCGCTCCAGTCGATTCGCGCCAGTTCCCGTGCAATCGGAGTGCCGATCGCGACTCTGCCAAGCCGAACAAACGCAACGGCAACCGGGCGGCGCCGGACTGTACGTTTTGCGCGCGCCGGACGAAATTACTGAGTCAGGCGGCGCCGAACGTGTCGCGCAATGCCGCGCCGACGAAATACGCCACCGACGCCGCGCCGCCGCCCATTAGCAGCGTCTCGACCGCCGAGCGCAGCATCGAGCGGTTTAGCGCCCGGCCTTTCAGCATCCCAACTACCCAGAACGCGAGGCCCGTCACCGCAGCGCTGGCGATGAATCTGCTCTCGATCGGCATTCCCGGTATCAGCATCGGAATTAGGGGAATGAGCCCCACGCCTACGAAAGCAGAGAAGGTAGCGAGGGCAGCGCGCCCGGGCCGCGCGCCTTCCAGTTGCAACCCGAGTTCCTCCGTGATCATCGTGTCGACCCAGACTTCGCGATCGCGCGTTATCACGTCCACGACGTGCTCCAGCGTACTTCCCCGGAAGCCTTTGCGCGCGAAGATCTGCCGCACTTCCTCTCGCTCGCCGCCGGGAACATGGTCGATGTGGCGGTGTTCCTCCTTACGGGCTTTCTCCACCTGCTCGCGTTCGCTCTTCGTCCGCAGGTAGTTGCTCACGGCCATGCTGAAGCCGTCGGCGAAAAGGTTGGCGAATCCGAGGACGAGTATGACTACAGAAGAGAACTCCGCGCCGACCGCGCCCGCGACAACCGCGAAAGTCGTGACGCAGCCGTCGACGCCGCCCAGGACCGCATCGGCCAGGTAGCTGAACGAACGCTTTTGGCTCAGCCGGGCTTCAATTCGCTCCCTGCCGTGCTCGACCCTGAGCTGGTGAAGATCGTCCGGCTGGCGCATGCCGTTCGCGCAGCACTCAGTGTTCCAATCCCGCGCAGCGAGTCACTTACGGGCGCGCGGTCAGCGCAGCAACTGCAATTCGCCGGTGCGCTACCGGCCTGAGCTTGCCTTCGACGCTCTCCGCTCTCCCGCGAGTTCCTGCCTTGCCGGCTTGCGTGTGGCGGCAGCCCGGTATTCCCGCTCCCACTGCTCGCACGCGAGTTCGACGACCCGAGTCACCTCTTCATTTAAGAGTGGCTGCATAAGAACGTCGTACCCGCCCAGGTTCAGCACTTCCGCCCAGAAGCCGTCTTCGGCGGTGGCGTCGGTCACGATGAGACACGGTGCCTCGGGCAGAGGTGCAATAAGGCCGAGCACGTCTTTCCAGTCTCCATCGGGCAGATGCCGCTCGCAGATGACCACGGACATGCGTTCCCGGCAAAGCGCGGCCAGCGCTTCGCGATAGTTACGAGCCTCGCAGATCCTGCGGCCTGAGTGGAGAAGGGCCCGCGTGAGTGTGGCGCGATGGTCCCCCGAATGGCTGATCAGCAGGATTGCGGCCGGTCCGGCGTGTACACCGGTACCGGCACCCACACTTTTCATACCGTTCATTTATCTGCTCGCAATGGAATGACAACCGAGGTGCGCTGCCCCTCTTAAGCCGCGCCCGGCGATGGCGCATCCCGGCACTACCCCGCAGCCCCGGTTGCACAGCTTTCAACCCAACAATACAGCCCCGCCACGCGGCAGTCAACGAATTAATGCCCGAGCGCGAGACTCTTCCAGATGTTAGGCGGCGAGCCGTCGCGGTGGCTCCTCGCCTTGTAGTTCGAGCTTGCGCGCGAGGAATCCGAGCAGGTCTTTGAGCGTCACTATGGCGACCAGTTTGCCATCTTCAACTACGAGGAGACGGCTGTTTCCTGTGCGGCTCATCAGCGCGAGCGCTTCACTCGCATCGGTTTCCGGCGTGATAGTATTCGCGGGCGAGCAGGGCGCCGAGATCTCGCTTACAGTGTGCGTGTTCCACTCTTCGCGTGGAACGGTTCTGACTCCTTCGGTCGTTACACAACCTGCAAGTTGGCCACCCTCGGCGACCACCGGAAACATGCCATGGTGAAAGCGGTAGATGTGCTCGTTCACCAGTTCCTCGACCGAAATGTGAGGCGGCACCGTGTCCGGCTCGGTCTTCATAAACCGCCGCACCGGCTCGCCCTCGAGCGTAGATCTCACCAGCACCTGCTGGTAGGATTGCTGCGAGATCGAGCGCAGGAACCAGCCGATCACGAACCACCATACGGCGGCCACGAAATAACCGGCGAAGAGTTGCAGTACGCCGAGCACCATGAGCGTGATGCCAAACGCCGAGCCGATGGATGACGCCGTGCGCGTCGCCTTTCTGAGGTCGCCTTTGAAATGCCATAGAGCGGAACGCAGCACCCGCCCGCCGTCGAGCGGAAACGCCGGGATCAGGTTAAAGGCGGCCAGAATCCAGTTGATGGTGTAAAGGTAAGTGATAACCGCAACGGCCTGCACGGGCCAGGTGTCCCGCACGGCAAAGGAAAGTCCAAAGAAGAAGAATCCGATCAGTATGCTCGCGATTGGGCCGGCGATGGCCATGAAGAACTCCGCCTTCGCGGTCGGCGGCTCCTCGCTCATCTCCGCGACTCCGCCGAAGATGAACAGCGTGATTCCCTTCATCGGCAGGCCATAGCGCCGCGCGACCAGCGAGTGGAACAGCTCGTGGACGATCACCGAGGCGAACAGCAGCACCGCGCCGGCGGCGGCCATCCACCAGTAATCGGCCGCGCTGAGCCCCGGATACAGCGCCGGGAAGAATCCTACTGCGAGCGACCACGTGATCAGAGCCGCAATCAGCAGCCAGCTCGCGTCGATGTACACGGCGAAGCCGAACAGCGAAAACAGCTTGACGCGCTTCCCGAACACTCTAGCCTCCAATTACATGATTCGAACTGATGCCCGGACGTTGCGCGAAACGGACTCCCGCCGCGCGTGTAGCGCTGTAAACAAGATAGCGCTTACCTGACGGCCCCGCTGATGTGAGAAGCTTGGCAAAAGAGGAGCAGATGCTGAAGGTTCTGATGGTCGCCTCGGAGGCGAACCCGTTCGCGAAAACGGGCGGTTTGGCCGACGTTGTGGGCGCGCTCTCTCCGAGCCTGAACGCGCTCGGCCACGAAACCGCCATTCTCATGCCCCGCTATGCGCATATGAGCACGCACGGCCTGCCGCGCGTCTACAGCGACCTGTATGTCTGGTTCGGCTGGCGCTCGCACGTATGCAGCATCCTCAAGGCCGTTGAGCGCGGCGTAACGTACTATCTCCTCGACTGCCCGCATCTGTTCGAACGCGACGGCATCTACGGAGATTCTACGGGCGACTACCCCGACAATCACGTCCGCTTCGCCGTGCTGTGCCGCGCAGCGCTGAACGTCGTGCGCCACTTGTTCCGGCCCGACATCATTCACCTGCACGACTGGCAGGCCGCGCTCGTTCCCGTGTACATCAAGACCGTGTTCGCCAACGATCCGACCTTCATCGGGCCGCGGACCGTCTTCACTATCCACAACCTCGGTTACCAGGGCCTGATGCCTCGCGAGGCGTTGCCCGAGATCGGGCTCGAGGACGTCCTTTTCAATCCCGGCGGTCTGGAGTTCCACGGGCAGGTGAGCCTGCTCAAGGGCGGCCTTCTATACTCCGATGTGCTCACGACCGTGAGCCGCGGATATGCCCGGGAGATTCAAACACCCGAGCTCGGATTTGGCCTCGACGGCATCCTTCGCCAGCGAAGCGACTGCCTGATAGGCATCCAGAACGGAGTGGATTACAGCGAGTGGGATCCAGCGTCCGACCGCTGGCTCGTGGCTCCGTATTCTGCCGCTGGCCTCGAAGGCAAACGCGCCTGCAAGGCCGATCTGCTGGCAAAGTTCAACCTGCCGGCCGAGTGCATGGAGCGCCCGGTTGTGGGAATGATCTCGCGTCTGGCGGGGCAGAAGGGCTTCGATCTCATCGAAGAGGTGGCCGAAGATCTGGTTGCGGAGGATCTGGTTCTGATCGTGCTCGGAACCGGCGATCCGAAATACGAGCGGATGCTGACCGAGCTCGCCGCCGCGCATCCTGACCGCGTGGGCGTCCGGATCGCGTACGACGATGAGCTCGCGCACAAGATCGAGGGCGGCGCGGATATATTCCTGATGCCGAGCCTGTACGAGCCGTCCGGCCTGAGCCAGATCTACAGCCTCAGGTACGGTACTCTGCCGGTCGTGCGCGCCACCGGCGGACTGGACGATACTATCGAAGACGGCGTGACCGGTTTCAAGTTCTGGGACTACACCGGGCAGGCGCTCATGAACGCGCTGCGCACCGCTCTCCGGACCTGGGCCAACCAGGATGCGTGGGTGCGCATGATGCAGGAGGCCATGCGCCGCGATTTTTCCTGGAACCGGGCCGCTGCCGAGTACGAATCGCTCTACGAGCGACTGGCCAGCCGGGCATTCAACGCCTGCGCGTGAATCCCCCGAGGCAGAAACTGCATCTTTGCCAATGGGGAGAAATGGAGACTATGCACATGGCGGGTGTAAACACCCTTGAAGTGACGGATGCCAACTTCGATGCCGAGGTGATCAACTCCGAGATTCCGGTGTTGGTGGACTTCTGGGCCGAGTGGTGCGGACCGTGCAAGATGATGGCGCCTGCGGTCGATCAGGTAGCCACGGAGTTCGCAGGGCGGCTCAAGGTGGCCAAGGTCGATGTGGACTCCAATGCCGCATCGGCTATGCGCTACCACATTCAGGGCATCCCCACTCTGCTGCTTTTCAAGGGCGGAAAGGTCGTGGATTCGCGCGTCGGCGCGGTCGGGAAGTCGGAAGTTGTAAGGATGGTCGAGAAGCACCTTTCGTAATCGCGCGGCCGGTGCGCGACTTCTTCGTCCGGTAAGCAGTGATGGACGGAGCAGTCTCGTACCGGCCGTTGCTCCTCGCAGGACAAGCTAAAGAACGCTGAAGTAAACGCAATCGGGGTGATGGAACACCAGCGCGCTCACGCTGGCCTCGGGATCCATCATGAAACCCTCGGTTAGCTGCACGCCGATCTCCTCGGGCCGCAGCAGGTTCCAGATGCCGCGCTGGTCCTCGAGGTCCGGGCACGCCGGGTATCCGAAGCTGTAACGCTTCCCGCGGTAACGGGCGGACAGCCGGTCGCGCATCGTCATCGCGGGCGGATCCGGGAAGCCCCAGTCCTCGCGTATGCGCCGGTGCAGCCACTCCGCGGCGGCTTCCGCCGTTTCGAGGCCAAGCGCCTGGATGGCGTGCATGAGGAAGTACTCGCCGCGCGCTTTGGCGTCTTCGGAGCGTTCGCGGACGCCCTCGCCCGCGGTGACGACGAACAGCGCGATGTGGTCGCGCGCGCCCTCCGCCGGATCGAGCACGTAGTCGCTGAGGCACAATCCGTCCTCGCGCGGTTGCCGCTTGAACCGGAACGTCTGGAGCGGAGACTGGCAGCCCGGCGCGAACAGGTGGATGGAGTTGCCATCGCGCTCGGCCTCGAAGAACTGCCACACCGCGCGCACCTTCATCCAGGCGGCTGCTTCGCGCTTCACGCGCTCGACGTTGTGGTACAGCTCGAGCGCCTTCTCATCGCGCTGCGCCAGAGCCTTGTCGAAATCGCCCTTGAACCCAAGATGCCGTCCGTAGAGCATCGCGGGGTTCAGGTAGCTCCAGACCTCGGCCAGTTGCGGCACGCTGCGGACCTTGCGGTCCAGGTACGGCGCGGCAGGCACAGGAACGTCCGTCCGCACCTTCGAGCTGCGGCGCACTCCCGCTTGGGCTGGCCGTTCGCCGGGCGCGGCCTCGGTCGCGGTGGCCGCCGTGGCGGTGTTGGCGGCCAGAACGGCTTCGCGTGTCGCGGGGTCCATCAGTTCGTTCATCGTGCGCAGGCCGGCCATGGCGTCCTTGCAGTAGCAGACCGCCCCGCCGTAATTCGGCGCGATCCTGGTCCGCGTGAACCGCTCCGAGAGCGCCGCGCCGCCCACCAGCACCGGCGCGGAGATTCCGGCATCGCGCAGGTCCGAGACCGTCGCGGCCATCTGGTGCGCGCTCTTCACGAGCAGTCCCGAAAGTCCGATCGCGTCGGGCGAGTGCTCGTGATACGCGCGGATCAGTTCCTCAGGCGGAACCTTGATGCCGAGGTTCACGACCTCGTACCCGTTATTCGCCAGGATGATCTCGACCAGGTTCTTGCCGATGTCGTGAACGTCGCCCTTCACCGTGGCCAGAATGATGCGGCCGCGCGACGCCGTGTCCGCCTTCGTCATGAACTGCTCGAGGAAGCTCACGGCCGCTTTCATTGCCTCCGCGGACTGCAATACCTCGGCGACGATTAGCTCGTTATTCGCGAAGAGCCGCCCCACCTCCGCCATGCCGGCCATCAGCGGACCGTTGATAGTATCGAGCGGCGCCGCACCTTCGTCGAGCTTGAGGCGCAGGTCGGCGGCGAGCCCCTCTTTCGTGCCTTCGATGATGTAGCGCGCCAGGCGCTCGTCGAGCGGCAGCTCGGCCGGAGCTTCGGCTTTCGCGGTCCGTGCCGCGCGAAAGTGCTCCGTGATGGCGGCGATGTGAAAGCGGTTGATGGCGATGCGCTGCTCGGGCGTCTGCTCGCGCCAGTCGCCGGGCGCCGCGCGGAACAGGTCGAACTGAGGGTGATCCGCGGGCGCGTCTACCGGCGGCGTGTTGAACAGCAGCGCCTCTGCGAGCCGGCGCTCGTTCTCCGGGATCGAGGAAAAACGCACCAGCTTTTCCGCGTTCACGATGGCGAGGTCCAGCCCCGCCTTGGTGCAATAGTAGAGGAATACGGAGTTGACAACCTCGCGCGCGGCGGGCGGCAGGCCGAACGAGACGTTCGATATCCCGAGCACGGTCTTAACGGGCAGCTCGGCTTTGATAAGCCGCACCGCTTCGATCGTCTCCACCGCGCCGCCGATGTAGCCCGCTTCGCCTGTCGCGCACGGGAAAACGAGCGGGTCGATGATGACGTCGCCGGGAACAAGCCCGTACTTTCCTGTCAGCAGATCGAAAGAGCGTTTTGCGATCGCGAGCTTGCGCTCGCGCGTGAAGGCCTGCGCCTGCTCCGGGTCCTCGTCGATGCAGCCGGCGATCAGCGCCGCGCCGTAAGCGCGCGCGAGCGGGCAGACGCGGGCGAATTTCTCTTCGCCGTCCTCCAGGTTTACCGAGTTGATGATGCTCTTGCCCTGGCAGTATGTCAGCGCCAGTTCCACCGCCGCCGGATCGGTGCTGTCGATCATGATCGGAGCGCGCGTTTTCCGGATCAGCCGCTCGTAGAACGGCGGAATGTCGCGCAGTTCGTCGCCGTCGCTCGTTTGCAGGCAGACGTCGATGATCTGCGCGCCGTTGCGCGTCTGCCGGCGCGCGATCTCGCTGGCTTCCTCCCACTGGCCCGTCGCGATCATGTTCTTGAACGCGCGCGAGCCGATCACGTTGGTTCGCTCGCCCACCAGCAGCGGCCTGTTTGAGTCCTCAGCTTCCACGAGGTCCACGCCGGAATAGAACGCACGCGGGCTGCGCTGCGGGACGCGCCGCGGCGTCCGGCCCTCAAGCATCCTGGCGAGGGCGCGTATGTGCGCCGGAGTCGTTCCGCAGCACCCGCCGGCAATGTTCAGCCAGCCGCGCTCGACGAAGCGCTCGATCTGCGCAGCGAACGATTCGGGCGTCTCGAGATACCGCCCCTCTTCATCCGGCAATCCGGCGTTCGGATAGCAGGAGATGCGCGTTGATGCGATGCCGTCGAGCGTGCGGATGTGGTCCGTCATGAACTCAGGGCCCGTGCCGCAGTTCAGCCCGATGGCAAGCGGCTGCGCGTGCTCTACCGACACGTAAAACGCGTCCGCCGTCTGCCCACCGAGCATCGTTCCCATCGGCTCGATGGTGCAGGAGAGTATGATGGGCAGCTCGAAACCCAGCTCGCGGAAAGCGCGGCGCGCTCCCAGCAGCCCGGCCTTTGCGTTGCGCGTGTCCTGGATGGTTTCGAGAACAAGGATGTCCGCGCCGCCCTCGGCGAGTCCGCGCGCCTGTTCGTAGTACGCCTCGCTCAACTCGCCGAACGTGACGCCGCCAGTCACGGAGATGGCCTTCGTCGTGGGTCCCATCGAGCCTGCGACGAAACGAGGCCGGTCTGCGGTGGAGAACTCTTGTGCCGCTTGCCGCGCCAGCTCCGCCGAGCGCTGGCTGAGATCGTACGCGTCGCCTTCGAGGCCGTACTCGGCCAGCACGATGCGGTTGGAGCCGAACGAGTTGGTCTCGATGATGTCCGCACCGGCTTCGAGGTATGCGCGGTGGACGTTCAGGATTACGTCCGGCCGCGTGCGGCTGAGGTTCTCGTTACAGCCTTCGAGCGCCGGGCCGCCGAAGTCGTCCGGCGTGAGGCCGGCCTGCTGGAGCATGGTGCCCATGGCTCCATCGAGACAGAGTACGCGCGTATCGAGCGCATCGAGAAGAAGCTGGTGCCGTAAGTCGCGGTCCGCCATGGGGATACTCTCAGTGTACAGGGGCATGCGCGACATGTCTCCGGCCGATGCGCGAACCGGAGCCTTCTGCTGCTGTTGCGAACGGGACCGAAAAGGACGGCAGCACGCCAGGCCGAGCAGGTGCGCGCGGCCTCAAACGGCCTCACAACGAGGACGGATTCAGTTGAACGTTACCGCTTCGCCAGCCGCCGCCGGCCGGCAAACGCGAACATCGCTTTCGTAGCACAAACGTAACACTTGTACCGGTACGAACGGCTGTGCCTGCAATTCCAGCCGTCGCCGGCGGGACCGGAATCAACCCACCACCACCTCCGTTGTGCTGGCCCCAGCGCGGCTCTATCCTGTAGCTGTCATGTTTCGCGGCACGCTCCTGTACCTCTCGGAGCAGAAACGGCTTCGCCGCTTCACGGAGACCTCGCGCCTGGCGCGCCGCCTCACCTCACGATTTGTTGCCGGGTCCACTCTTGCCGAAGCCATGGGGGTCTGCGAACAACTTAAACGGAGCGGCATCCTGAGCACGCTCGACCGCCTGGGCGAGAGCGTCACGTCGCTCGAGGAAGCCGAGGCCGCCCGCGACGGCTACCTGGAAGCGCTCTCCGAGATTGCCGCCCGCCGGCTGCCGGCCACCGTCTCGATCAAGCTTACGCAGTTCGGTCTGCGCCTCTCCGAGGAGCGCTGCCATGAGAACGCGCTCGCGCTTGCGCGCGCGGCCGCCGCCGCGAACAACCGCGTGGAGATCGACATGGAGTCGAGCGATCTCGTCGATAGCACGCTGGCAATCGTCACCAGCCTGCACGCAGCCTGCGGGAACGTGCGCGCCGTGATTCAGGCGTATCTCCGGCGCAGCGAACGCGACATCGATGACCTCTGCGGCCGGCGTATACCGGTCCGGCTCTGCAAAGGGGCTTACAAGGAGCCGGCGGCGGTCGCGTTCGCCAGGAAATCCGAGGTTGACGCCAGCTACATCCGCCTCATGCGCGCTCTGTTCGACCGCGGCGTCTGTCCGGCCATCGCAACGCACGACGAGCGCATCATCGATGCGGCCAAGCAGTACGCGCGCGACCGCGGCATTCTGCCCTCTGAGTTCGAGTTCCAGATGCTCTACGGCATCCGCCGCGACCTCGAGCGCCTGCTCGCGCAGCAGCGCTGGACCTTGCGCCTGTACGTCCCATACGGTGAGGCGTGGTATCCGTACTTTATGAGGCGCCTTGCCGAACGGCCGGCGAATCTGTTCTTCCTGATGCGCAACCTGGTGAAGGGGTAGCGAGATGAATGTGTCGCGATGGCGGCTTGCTGCCGCCGCGGCTATGGTGGCGGCGCTGATAGCGGTTGCCATTATCGTGACGCCCGCATACACGCGCAATCGCGAGTTTCAGCGATCGCTTGACGCCATCGTCGCCAGCCATCCGGAAGCAGCCGACGAGACGCTCATCGCCGCGGTGGCCGGGAGCGCGGCGAAACTCGGCGTTCCGCTCGAAAAGTCCGCAGTGCGCGTGCGAAGGCGCCCCGGCAGCTTCCAGGTTGAAGCGCCGTACGCCGTGCGGCTCAGCTTCGTTCTGTTCACGCTCGACCTGCACTTCCATCCGAAGGCGAGGGGCACCCATCCATGAGCCCCATCGTGCCGCCACCGAAGAACGGATCCCCGAAGCTGCTCATTCCCGGCATCGCCGTATTGGTACTCATGGTGCTGTGGGTGCGCTACGCCGAACGCCCTCCGCAGCAGCCCACGGATGCCGCGCCTGTCCCGGAGACGGCGCTCAAAGCCGTGACCGGAACAGCGGTGGTGGCCGAATCGGAAACCGGCGCCCGGGCCGCCTACCCGCCTGGAACGCGCCTGCGCGTCACGAACCCGCTGAACCATAGGACCGCGATCGTGACGGTCGAGGCCGGGTTCGAGCCGCGCGAGGGCGTCGTGGTTCACCTGCCACGCCGTGCCGCCGAGGAACTCGGGCTGCCCGCGTCCGGCTCAGCGCGCGTCGCGCTCGAGCCGCTCGGTCCCTAGCACGGCGGCGAGCATCTCGCGCGCGGTCTCTTGCGTCACGGGGTGCCGCAGGTCCGGCGCCAGCTCGGCCAAAGGCTCCAGCACGAACCGGCGCATCGCCATGCGCGGGTGCGGCACGCTCAGTTCCGGCGTCTCCGCCACGAGCGAGCCATAGAGAAGAATGTCGATATCGATCGTCCGGGGGCCTTTGGGCCGCGTGCGGACGCGCCCCAGTTCGCGCTCGATAGCCTGAGTGCGCGCGAGCAACTCGCCGGGCGCCAGGTCCGTCTCCGCTTCCACAACAAGGTTGAGAAACCGCGGCTGATCGGTCACGTCCACCGGCTCGGTTTCCCGAACCCGGGAGACGCGCAGGACGCGCACGCCAGCCTGGTCGAGCGCCTCGATTGCACGCCGCAGGTACTCAGCGCGGTCGCCCAGGTTCGATCCTAGTGAAAGGTAAACGCTCGTCAAAACAGGGTGCTCTGGGGGTTTTCTCGCCCGCGCCGCGTGACGCCGAAATGCTCGAACGCGCGGCCGG